>JAGBSX010000020.1 GCA_017631635.1 Clostridia bacterium
ATGCTCATATACCCTGCGAGCCAAATCATTAGTCACTCCTATATATAGTACAGTGTTGGCTTGATTTGTCATAATATATACATAATACATAGTTTTCCTCATTTTATTTATTGAGATTGCCACGCATACGCTCGCAATGACGTAACAAGTACCACTCATTCATCTGTCATTACGAGGGAGTAAAACGACCGAAGTAATCTCTAGATTGCCACGCATACGCTCGCAATGACAGTTGAGATTGCCACGGGCTAAAGCCCTCGCAATGACGTGCTACTATGTCATTACGAGGAACGTAGTGACGAAGTAATCTCTAAATTGCCACGCATACGCTCGCAATGACGGTGTTGGTGTCAAGGGGCTCAATGACGACTTCTCTCTGTCAATCTATGGTGTCTACGTATGCCTCTACCCTATATATAGGTAGTCCCATGGAGACAAATTTTCTCTCGTATTCGGTCATGACGTCACCCTCTACTGTCCCTTCTCCATGTAGGTCTCTAGTGACGTTAAGTAGGGTGTAGCCGACCTCTCGATATGACTCTAGCGAAAAGTCAAAAAACGGCTCGTCATCAGTCTTTTGGAATATACTGCCCTGCTCACCTAGTAGTCCTCTGTACATAGTCAGTAGCCTAGGAGAGGTAAGTCTACTCACCTCGTAGCCTCTCTTCATCATAGGTGTAGAAAAGTTGAGATATATCCTATCTATGCTGTGAGGTGGTATATAACTAGATAGATACTCTGCTCCTGTGATCATAATGCGGACGTTGCTAAGTCCTGCATCCTTGACCTTCTCCATAGCAGACACGGCGACGTTAGATATCTTCTCCACCGCCAAAAAGTCAATCTCAGGGTGCAAACGTGCCATCTCCACTACAAATCCACCTCTGCCACAACCTATCTCGAGGTGGAGGGGCGCTCTGCGTCCAAATATACCCTCTATATCCAAATAAGCACGTATCTGATTGGCTTTGCGTACGTCTAGTGGGAGGATAGGCAAATCTATCATAAAATCACTACTAGAAGTGATACGAGTATCCAAATTTTTCTTTCTGCGCATTCTCATAGTGAGTATTGTAGCACTAGAGCGAAAAAATGTAAAGCGCTTTTCAGAGTAATAAATAACGGTGGTTGTATCCCACTAGTGCAAAATTGAGGAGAGTCGCGACAACTCTCACGAATTAGGGGTGTGATACTCCTGAGAGGCTACGCACAGTAGCCCTATGGTAGTGAGTAGTCGAGAGAAAAATAGTCGGCAAGCATACACTTGCCGACTACATACTGTCGAAAATATCGATTTTATTCGGTGCGTAGGGCTACTACAGGGTCTTTTTGAGAGGCTATACGTGCCGGTATGAGTCCTGCGACACAGGTGAGTAGCACGGATATACCTACTAGTATCACCGCGCCTAACGGTGGGAGATACGCTACGTTTGGTATACCTGCCAATGAGTCTATAATCAAATTGATAGGGATAGTGAGTAGTCCTGTCACTAACACTCCTAATAGTCCTGCCGACAAGCCTATGATGAAGGTCTCGGCATTGAATACCCTAGATACGTCAGCCTTGCTAGCGCCCATAGCACGCAATACTCCTATCTCCTTGGTCCTCTCAAGTACTGAAATGTAGGTGATGACTCCTATCATGATAGATGATACCACTAGCGATATGGAGACAAATGCTATGAGTACGTAGGATATAGCGTCAATAATGGTAGATACCGAACTCATCATAGTACCTACTATGTCAGAATATTTGATAGCACTACCCTCTCCTGTGTAATCTTCTGCCTCTACCATAGCATTGTAGTCCTTAACAAGTAGTTCGATATAATCTCTAGAGTCAAAATCTACTGGATATATATTGATAGCACTAGGTTTGTCTAGGTCTACCTCGCCAAATGCACTCATATTGCCGTCATAAGTGGCAGGGCTCACGAGTGTCTTGTATAGGCTCTTGTAAAAATTGTCTTCGCTCATGCCTTGGGCAAGGGCTATATTCTTGTACATATTGATCTGCGTCTGCTGTTGGGTAGATAACGTCTCTACGTAGGCCTTGATCTCATCTACGGTCTTCTCGCCTGTAGAAAACTCCTTGCCTGTGAGAACGTCCACGGTAGGACTATTTCTCTGGTCTACAACTATGGCTGAATTGTTGAGGGTGGATATGAGGTAGTCTGTGAGTGATGGTAGATATACTATCGAACCACTAATAGAGGTCGCACTCACTCCCTCGGCTACCTTGATGATACCTACTATCTCTAATTCGAGGGAGGTATTCATAAGGCTAGCAATATGCTCCTCATCCTCTCTCTTGTCCTCGTATAGTCCAGTCGTATCGTTCTTGACGTAATACGACGAGGTGGGGACTAGTCTATATCTCATACCCCTCACGTCGCTATACTCTATACGTGATTGGGTGACGGTCACCTCTTTGCCTGCCTTGATGTCCTCTAGCATCTGGTCTAGTTCTGCCTTGGACTTGAGTCCCACGGAGTACATAGCGTAGTCGCTAATGAGATTGTCCTCACCTACTACTAGCATCAGTTGATGCTTTTCGGTAGCCCAGTTGCCGTCTACTAGGGTGTATTGCTCCCTAAGGAGAGTGTCGTTGTCTAATGCTTGTGACCACATCTGCGCGCTCTTGTTCATCATATCGTACATAGGATTGCCCTCCATAGAGGAGATATCCATACCTATTATCTTCTGCATAACGTCGCTAGGATTGATGCGTTCGCCTGATGGTAGATATACGTTGAGGTCTACGTCGTATTCGTATTCGATAGAACTAACTCGATTGGTCAAATCTTGGGCGTCTAGATACGTCCTAAACGACTGGAGGTCGTTGGTATACGCTCCTCTGCTCATCTCGGAGACAAGTTTGAGAATAATGTCATTTGAGTACACGGCGTCGTCGCCACCTGTCACCTCTTTGTTTCTATCCATCATAGCACTCATCATAGCAGTCATATCTACCGTGTCTGCCTCGATAGTGATAGGATATGAGGAGAGAGTGTCTCTCTGTACCGTATTTATGTAGCCTTGAAATCCACTAGATAGGGCTAGTATCAACGCTATGCCTATGATACCTATGCTACCTGCAAATGATACCATAAAGGTACGGGCTATCTTGGTGAGCAAATTGCGAAAACTGAGACCTAGCGCCGTAAAAAACGACATAGAATTGCGACCTTTTTTGGAGTCAGCCTTCTTGGACACGACTATATCTGTCTCTGTCTCGCTATCTTGCACGTAGGGAGCAGTATCCTCTATTATCTCTCCGTCGCTAAGCCTAATGATACGATTGGCATAGGTGTCGGCGAGTTCGGGATTGTGAGTGACCATGATGATGAGTTTGTCTTGGGATATCTCTCTCAATATATCCATGATTTGCACACTGGTCACCGTGTCTAGCGCTCCAGTAGGCTCGTCGGCTAGTATGATGTCTGGATCATTGACTAGAGCCCTCGCTATAGCCACCCTCTGCATCTGTCCACCACTAAGTTGAGATGGTCTCACGTTGATCTTGTCCTTGAGACCTACTCTGTCTAGCACCTCTATAGACCTCTTGCGTCGCTCTGCCTTGGATACGCCCGCCAACGTCAATGCTATCTCTACGTTCTCTAGTACCGTCTGGTGAGGTATGAGGTTGTAGGATTGGAATACAAATCCTATCTTGTGATTGCGATAATTATCCCAGTCTCTATCGGTGAAGTCTTTGGTCGATTTGCCTGCTATAACTAAGTCTCCTGAGGTATAGCGATCTAGTCCACCGATTATATTGAGAAGCGTGGTCTTGCCACAGCCACTCGCTCCTAGGATGGCTACGAATTCTTTGTCACGAAAAGATACGTCCACTCCTCTCAAAGCGTGTACCGTCTCTTCGCCTACTATATAATCTTTGGTAATGCCTGTAAGTCTGAGCATATATCCTCCTGTGCGTTTGCGTTATTACGCATTATACTATATAAACACGGTGTTTGGCAATTTTATTGGGTATATTCAATACTTTATTTGTCTATTTTAGTCAAAAAATAGACTTGCCTCTCGACAAGTCTATCTCTTATTATTTGTTTGCCTCTCTGTGATGGTAGGTAGGTAGAAGTTTTGGCGATACCAAATCCGTCTCTATACCTGCATCCTTCATCTCTGCCTTGTAGGCGTCTACGTGGCTCAAAGTGAGATCCTTGAGAGTGATGCCTGCATTTACTGCCTTACCTGCTTGTTGACCAGCATTGCGACCAAATACTATGATGTCTAGCAAGGAGTTGCCCATCAATCTATTGCGACCGTGTATGCCTCCTACTGCCTCACCTGCTACAAACAAGTTCTCTACGGCTGTCATACCGTTGGCAGATATCTCTAGACCACCGTTTTGGTAGTGCAAGGTAGGATATACCAAAATAGGTACTTTGCGAATATCTATATCGTATTTGCCAAACATACGCATCATAGCAGGGATACGTCTCTCGATAGTACCCTCGCCTCCTATCATCTCTATCATAGGAGTATCTAGCCATACTGCTTGACCTGTACCAGTAGGTACGCCCTCGCCTCTAGCACAGCACTCTCTAATGATACCTGATGCATTGACGTCTCTGGTCTCTAGTGGGTGTATGTATGCTACACCGTCACGGTTGACTAGTTGAGCACCTAGAGAACGGACCTTCTCGGTGACTAGCGCACCTAGGATTTGCTCTGGGTATGCTGCTCCAGTAGGGTGATATTGCAAAGTGTCTGCAAATAGCAACTTCGCTCCGGCTCTGTATCCTAGTACTAGTCCGTCTGCAGTAGCACCGTAGTGGTTGGAGGTAGGGAAATTGTTGTAGTGCATACGACCTGCTCCACCTGTGGCTATGATGACTGCCTTGGCTCTAGCGACCATGATCTCATTGGTCTCCATATTGAGTAGAACTGCTCCTGCTATCTTGCCGTCTACGTCCTTGATAAGTTCGATAGCGGCTGTGAAGTCTACTACTGGGATATTGCGATTGAATACCTCGTCACGAAGTACTCTCATAATCTCTGCACCAGAATAGTCCTTGCACGCGTGCATACGCTTGCGTGAAGTACCACCACCGTGTACGGTGGTCATCTCGCCGTCTTCCTCTTTGTCAAACATAACGCCTAGTTCGTTGAGCCATCTGATAGCCTCTGGAGCGTCGTTGACTAGTTTTGATACTAGTTCTGGCTTGTTGACGAAGTGTCCTCCACCCATGACGTCTATGTAGTGTTGCATAGGACTGTCATTTGGCTTGTCGGCAGCCTGTATACCACCCTCAGCCATCATAGAGTTGGCATCTCCTATACGAAGTTTGGTCACCATCATTACGTTGGCACCTGCCTCGTGTGCCTCGATAGCGGCACTAGCACCACTACCACCACCACCGATAACTAGCACGTCTACGTCGTAGGTAGGATTGGCTAGGTCGATATCAGCAGTATTGATACGTGGGTTGGCTTGGAGCATATCTGCTAGTTCGTGAGGTACTTTGTCACCCTTGTTGACACCTATCTTGAGGTTCTCAAAGTTGTCATCCTTGTAGTCAGGGTGATATGCCTTCAATATAGCCTCTTTATCTTCGGCTGTCATTCTCTTGATATTTTCTCTATCCTTGAGTCTCTGCTCTCTAGATGCCTCGACTTTGGATAGGGATTCTAGTATTTCTCTCTCTGTATACATAGTACGCCTCCTTACTTCTCAATGTCTCTAGAGTTGTACAACTCTTTGAGTTCGTCTATAGACTTGCCCATCAACTCTTGCATAGCGTCGCTAAATTTGCCACTAGCAATCTCGGCTACTCTATCGTAGAGATGCTCGGACTTAGGTGCGATATATTTGCCTGTGAGTCTGCGTGCTAGTATACCTACTTGTGGATGAGATATACCTGCTGGACAACGTGAAGAACATACTCCACACATTACACAGTCAAAAGATGCCTCGGCACACTTCTCATACTCGCCACGTTGAGCGTATGCGATATATTGCATAGTGTTGAGTCCTTGGGTACAACTCTTGGTACAAGCATTACAGCCGATACATGAATATATCTCTGGGTATAGTTGCATCATTATTTGCTCAGTAGGCTTGATGACGTTGACGTCATATACTTGCTTGACTACTGGGAAGAAAGGTAGGGTGGCTACGTACATATTGTTCTCCACCTTGGTCGAACACGCTAGTGCGACCTTGAGTTCGGTCTCACCTTTGATACGATATATAGTGGCACATGCTCCACAAAATCCATTACGACATCCACAACCTCTCACTAGTTGATATCCCGCATACTCCATAGCCTTCATAATGGTGAGGTTGGAGGGGACGGAATATTTCTTACCATATAGGTAAACGTCTACCATGTTTTCCATATTATTTCTCCTTCTTAATACTCTGGTGGCAATTCATCTAGTTGGTCAAATCTAAATACAGGGCCGTCTTTGCAGACGTATTTGCTACCTATATTACATCTACCACACTTGCCTATGGCACACTTCATCTTGAGTTCCATAGTTGTATACACTTGATTTCTACTAAAGCCCAACTTCATAAGTGATGCTAGGGTGAACTTAATCATGACTGGAGGTCCACACATAAGCACGGTCTTTTGGGGATCAAAGTTGAGTTCTTCTACGTATGATGGTACGAATCCTACGTGTCCATCCCAGCCCTCTTGCTCTCTGTCTATGGTGAGATGAATATTAAATCCTGGCTCGTTGACCCACTCGGAGACTATCTCGTTGAAGTGTACTAGGTCGTCCTTGGATCTGCTACCGTACAATATGTCTACTTTTCCGTAGTCTGCTCTATTGTCTCTGACGTAGTTGATAACCGAACGAAGTGGGGCTAGTCCTATACCACCTGCTATAAATAGCAAATCTTTGCCCTTGAGTTCTGTGGTCACAGGAAAACCGTTGCCATATGGTCCACGGATAGTCACTTGTTGACCTACCTCCATCTCGTGTAGCCAAGTAGTCACGCATCCACACTTCTTGATACTAAACTCTAGATAATCCTTGTTGGTAGGAGATGAAGTGATAGAAAATAGCGCCTCACCTACTCCTGGTATGGATAGCATAGCACATTGACCTGGCTTGTGCTCAAAACACTTCTTGCCGTCCAAGGTGACTACCCTAAAAGTCTTGACGTCGGGAGTATCGCGTCTAATGTCAGTCACGACTCCTACTATAGGTATCAATGCTTCGTTAGTCATTGTGCTTACCTCCTAACTTCTTGATAACTTTGGCTATATTCATAGAGATAGGACACTTGGTAGCACATCTACCACAGCCTACGCACGAATACATACCGTCGTTGTTGGCAGGGAAATATACTAGTTTGTGCATAAATCTCTGTCTAAATCTTTGCATCTGGGTATTACGTGGTTGTCCTGCACTCATCTTGGTAAAGTCAGAGTACATACAACTGTCCCAACATCTAAATCTCTTGACACCGTCGTTGGTCTTGAAATCTCTGATATCGTAGCATTGACAAGTAGGACATACGTAGGTACAAGTACCACACGCTAGACAAGCCTCGCTGAGTCCCTCCCACTCCTCTTCGTTGAATATCTCGTTGAGATTGTCAGCAGTAAATCTAGTCATATCTAGATTTTGAAGTGGCAATTTCTTGTTAATCTCTTTGGTCTTTGCCTTTTGCTCGTCTACCTTGGTGGAGTCAGCGTCTACTAGTAGTCCTGCTATAAGGGATAGCAACTTCTCACCCTTGTCGGTGATAGCGTCTAGGTACATCTCGCCGTCTACGATATATGACTTGACGTCAGCCACAGGCTCGGTGTTGTCTACGCCAAATGATGCGCACATACAACTCTCGCTAGGAGCAGAACAGCCTAGTCCTACTATGATACCTGCCTCACGGCGATTTTGGTAATAAGTATCTACTGGCTCTGCCAAAAATACTCTGTCTAGCACCTCAAAACTCTTGCAGTCGCAAGGCTTGACTCCAAATACTACAAATGGAGCAGTCTCACTTCTATCATCTATGACCTCTACGGTCTTGCCCTGCATCTTGAGGGAGTATAGGTCCATAGTTTGAGGGAAGAACATATCTTTGGGAGATCTAACCGTCTGAGCATTGAATACTACCTCTTCACCGTCAGTCCACTTGGCAAAATTAACTTTGCCAGCCTTCTTGATAGGAGCGTACAAGTCGTACTCTCTAGAGATAACCTCATATAGTTTGGATATATTTGATAAACTAATCTTTTTCATTATTTGTTACCTCCAAATATATCGCTAGGATCTAGGTCGTCGGTAGTGTAGTTGGTCAATGGACCTCTGCTATCCACGTCTGCACCTGCTTGGTACTCTCCGTATAGAGTATTGATATCCTTGATAAACTTACGATTGATAAGATGTAGTGGTATGTGTTGAGGACATACTCTACTGCACTCTCCACAGTCGGTACATCTACCTGCTACATGGAAGGCTCGTATGATATGGAACATACTCTCCTCAAACTCATTTGCATTTGACTTGGCAGATACGCCACTAGCGTCGTTGTCAAATACGCATTTGACACACGAACAAGCAGGACATACATTTCTACAAGCATTACATCTAATACACTTGCTAAGTTCGCCTCTCCAAAACTCATATCTCTCGTCAGCAGTCATAGCCTCTAGTTTGGCTACTTCGCTAAATCTATCTAGAGATACGTTCTCTACACCTTGAGCCATACTCTCGTCGTAGGCTACGTGCTCCTTGCTCTTGCAAGTGAGACATTTCTCTAGCATAACTTCGCCCTTGACTACCTTGGATTCGCCGTATATGGTATCTATAATTACCTCGTCTCCGTCTTCTTTGACAGATAAGATACCCTTGATACCCTTTGACTTGATCTTGTCAATATCTAGTTTGCCTTCGCAATCTATAGCGACAACGTACACGTTGTCTCTCACGATACGGTGCTCTTTGAGTAGTTGATTGAAACTATAAGTATCGCAAGGCTTCATAAAGACTAGAGTCTTGCCCTCTTTCTTGCTCTCCTTGATGAGATACTTGGATAGATTTGCTCCACAAAATCCGTCGTATACAAAATCCTCCAACTCTTCTACACTCTCAAAGGTGGCTGGGGTGAGGTCATAATCAAATTCACCCTTCTTCCAACCAATGACTCTCTTAACTTCGCCTGATAGGAGCATCTCGGATGCTTTTTTCTTGATATCGCTTACTTGCATCTTAAATCCTCCAATCTCTTATTTTCACCTAGTTCGTTGATAGTCTTGGCGAACTCGTTCATTACGTTGGCAAACTTCGCGCCCTCGGCAGCAGATACCCACTCTACTCTGGTACGCTCTCTCTCTATGCCCATATAGTCAAGCATAGAAAATAGTAGAGACATACGTCTGCGAGCGTAGTAATTACCAGAAGTGTAGTGGCAGTCGCCAGGGTGGCAACCACACATAATCACGCCGTCTGCTCCTCTCTGAAATGCCTTGAGGATAAACATAGGATTCACTCTACACGAACAAGGTACTCTGATTATCTTGACGTTGGCTGGGTATGACAATCTCGAAGATCCTGCTAGGTCTGCGCCTGCATAACTACACCAGTTGCAACAAAATGCTACTATCAAAGGAGTATATTCTTTTACCTCTTGCATATTGCCTCCACTTCTGCCATTATTTGCTTATTCGCAAAGCCCTTGAGGTCCATAGCACCTGATGGGCAAGCAACGGTACAAGCGCCACAACCTTGACATATAGCCTGATTAACTTGGGATACACGTCTAGTCTCGGTCTTGCCTCCGCCTAGTCTAAATTCTTTGTCTACATAAGTGATAGCGCCGTATGGACATACGTTGGCACATACGCTACAACCATTACACATACTCTCGTCTGGACCTGCTACGCAAGCATTACCCTTGAGAGTATTCTTGGCTAGTAGTCCTATTACCTTGGCGGCACAAGCGCTAGCCTGTGATACCGTCTCTGGGATATCCTTTGGTCCTTGGCATACACCAGATAGGAATATACCTGCCGTAGGAGACTCTACTGGTCTCAACTTGGCGTGCGCCTCGGTGAGGAAGTTGTTGGTATCGATAGAGGTAGTGAGCAAAGTCGCTATTCTACGTACGCTTGGTTCTGGCTCGATAGCCGTGGCTAGTACCACCATATCACTCTCTATGAGGACTTGCTCATTGTTGATGAGGTCGCTACCTTGTACGAGTAGTTTGCCATTTGGTTGAGGATATACCTTGCCGACCATACCCTTGATATAATCCACTCCGTATTGCTCGGCTGCTCTACGATAAAACTCGTCGTAGTTCTTGCCTGGGGTACGCACGTCTATATAGAATATGTGTACCTTGACGTCTGGATATTTCTCACGAATAAGCATAGCATGCTTGGCGGTGTACATACAGCATATCTTGGAGCAGTATGGTTTGCCACAACCAGAGGTGTCACGTGAGCCTACGCATTGGATAAAGGTAATGTCGTGAGGATGCTCGCCGTCTGATGGACGAAGCAAAGTACCCTTGGTAGGTCCTGCTGCGTTCATAAGTCTCTCTAGTTCTAGAGAGGTGACTACGTCTTTGCTCTCGTTGTATGCATATTCGCCAAACTTGTCTAGGTCTATCGTCTTGTATCCTGTGGCTACTACGATAGCGCCGTACTCTCTCTCGACTATCTCGTCGGTTTGGGTGTAATCTATGGCGTTTGAAGGACACTTCATAGCGCATAGTCCACACTTGCCGTTCTTAATCTTGAGACATTGTTGTGGGTCGATAACCGCGATATTTGGTATAGCCTGTGCAAATGGTATGTAGATAGCAGGACGATTGTTTAGTCCTTGGTTAAACTCATTTAGTCCCTTCTTGGAAGGACAAGCGTTCATACATACTCCACAGCCTGTACAAGCGTCTTCGTTGATATATCTAGCCTTCTTGCGAATCTTGACGGAGAAATTGCCTACAAATCCCTTGACGTCCTCTATCTCACTATAGGTGTATAGAGTAATCTTCTCGTTTTGCGCTACGTCCACCATCTTGGGGGTGAGGATACAAGCAGCACAGTCCAAAGTTGGGAAAGTCTTGTCTAGTTGAGCCATACGGCCACCGATAGTAGGCTTGGTCTCTACGATATCTACCTCGTAGCCTGCCTCTGCTATATCTAGAGCAGATTGGATACCTGCGATACCTCCACCTATGACAAGTGCTCTCTTGGTCACCTTGGTCTCACCTGCGGTGAGAGGTGCATTGAGATTAACCTTGGCTATAGCGGTACGGGCTAGTATGATAGCCTTCTCAGTACCTTCTTCGATATCCTTGTGTATCCAGGATACTTGCTCACGAATATTGGCTATCTCTACCATGTATGGATTGATACCTGCTGATTCGGCAGTCTTGCGGAAAGTAGCCTCGTGCATACGAGGAGAACAAGAACATACTACTACTCCTGTCAAATTGTGTTCTTTGATAGCTTGACGGATGAGTTGTTGTCCGTTTTCGCTACACATATATTGATATTGGGTGGAGAATACTACGCCAGGCTCACTCTTGACAGCCTCTGCGACTCTCTCTACGTCTACCGTAGCGGCGATATTGCTACCACACCAACATACGAATACTCCTATTCTTTGCATAGTCTTTCTTCCTTATTTATTGTACTTTCTAAATGCACTCACCAACAATTGTTGAGGTATAGTCTCATCTATCTTGGCTGGGATATCCTCTGCCTTGATCTTGTTGGCGTATTGTTGTCTAACTACTGCGTCTCTCACAGCCTCTATCACTTGTGCAGGGGCTACGTTTCTAGGACATCTCTCCACACAAGCCATACAGGATAGACACGTCCATATAGACTTGCTCTGCATCAATTTCTCTATATCTCCTCTCTCGATAAGGGTGACAAATTGATGAGGTTTGATATCCATATCGTTGTATGCAGGGCATCTGCCACTACATTTGCCACATCTCATACAAGCGGAGGTGTCCGTGCCACTATAACGCTTGACGTCTGATAATAAATACTTGTCTTCCATATCAGTCCTCCTTTACCCCTAGTGCCTCGGCTAGTATCTCGGTGAAATACTTGACGTCTACGACGCTATCGCCCATATGCTTGAGGTTGTACATACATAGTGGGCAAGCGGTGATGACCATATCTGCTCCGTTGGCGCTAGCACTATCTAGTATAGCATTTGACTTCTTCTTGGAGATGGCTGGCTCGTCTAGTGATACGTACGCACCACAACACTCGTTGCGATATGGATATACTACTGGAGTGGCACCTATTGCCTTGATAAAATCCTCTATAATGGTAGGATTCTCCGGATTGTCAAAAGCCATGACCTTGCTAGGACGAAGCAATAGACAACCATAATATGCTCCTATCTTGACACCCTTGAGAGGGTTGACTACCTTCGCCTTGAGGTTGTCCCAACCTACGTAGTCGCGTAGCATCTCTAGATAATGAATAACCTCTGTCTCTCCTGCATACTCCTCTTCTAGTTGGAGGTAGTTGTTCGCCTTGAGTCTGACGTTAGCATCAGATATCATATCTTCGTTGACACGCTTGAGTACGTTGTGGCAAGCCGAACATAGAGTCAATAGTTTGCCATCCTCTCCCTTGGCGTAATTTAGCGTCCTGACGGCGCTGAGTTTGGTGGCTATCTCATCTCTCGCTTGAGGATAGACAGCACCACAACATTGCCACTCTTCTATCTCTTTCACATCTAGTCCCAAAGCCTCTACACACTTGAGCGCATAGTTGTTTAACTCTTTTGCCTTGGTCTTGAGAGTGCAACCTGGATAATAACTAAATCTCATATTATTCTCCTTATACCATCTGCTCTGGATGGAATACTTCATCAAATTGTTCTGCCGTGAGGAATCCAAGTTCTACACAAGCCTCTTTGAGAGAAATGTTGTCCTTGTATGCCTTCTTGGCAGTCTTAGCCGCATTGTCGTAGCCGATATATGGATTGAGTGCAGTCACTAGCATCAATGAATTGTGCAAGTTGTGCGCCATCTTCTCCTTGTTGGCCCTGATACCGCTGACGCATCTGTCGTTGAAAGACACTAGACCGTCTGCTAGTAGTACTACGGATTGCAAGAAATTGTATGCTATGACTGGCATAAATACGTTTAACTCAAAGTTGCCTTGAGATGCTGCAAATCCTATAGCGGCGTCGTTGCCCATGACTTGAACTGCTATCATAGTCATAGATTCGCATTGGGTAGGATTGACCTTGCCTGGCATGATAGAACTGCCTGGCTCGTTCTCTGGGATAAATATCTCTCCTATACCACAACGAGGACCACTACTTAGCCATCTGATATCGTTGGCTATCTTCATCATATCTGCTGCTAGTGCCTTGACTGCACCGTGAGCAAACGCTATGTCGTCCTTGGCTGTGAGTGCGTGGAATTTATTCTGGGCGGTCACGAAATCTTTGCCTGTGAGTAGGCTAACTTGACGTGCTACCTCCTCGGCAAAGCCCTTGGGAGCATTTAGTCCAGTACCTACTGCAGTACCTCCTAGAGCCAACTCCTTGAGTCCAGGTAGAGTAGCCTGTATCATAGCCTTGGTCTTTTCTAACATATTTCTCCAGCCACTAATCTCTTGTGAAAAAGATACTGGTACTGCGTCTTGGAGGTGGGTACGACCACTCTTGACTATACCCTCGTTCTCTACCTCTAGTCTCTTGAAGGTAGCGATAAGGGTGTCCATAGCTGGGAATAGTTTGTCCTCTATCGCTATGACTGCAGATATGTGCATAGCAGTAGGGAAAGTGTCGTTAGAACTCTGAGACATGTTGATATGGTCGTTGGGGTGTAGTAGTTTTTTGCCACACATCTCGTTGCCACGGTTGGCGATAACTTCGTTGGCGTTCATATTTGATTGAGTACCACTACCCGTCTGCCATACTACTAGTGGAAAATGCTCGTAGAGTTCGCCAGATATAACCTCGTCGCAAGCGCTAGAGATATATCTCAACTTCTCATCATCTAGTTTGCCTAGCACGTTGTTGGCTAGTGCGGCGGCTTTCTTGAGTATACCAAATGCGTGAGTAATCTCACGAGGCATAATCTCCGTGCCTATCTTAAAGTTTTGATGGCTACGCTCCGTCTGTGCCGCCCAATACTTGTCGGCAGGCACTTGCATCTCGCCCATCGAATCTCTCTCTATACGGTATTGCATAGTCTCCTCCTATTATCTATTAGACCTCAAGTTGAGCAATTACTCCCTTGAGTGTGTCGCTACTCTTTCTAAATGCTATCTCCTCTGCCTCGTCAAACTTAGGACTAACGGTAGCAATTACACCGTCCTTGCCCACTACTGCTAGTAGAGAGGTGTATACTTCGTCTACGCCAAATTGTCCCTTCATCAAAGTACCTACGGTGATGACGGAGTGGCTATCTCTAAATATGCAGTCGCATAGGTGCGCTACCGAAGATGCTATACCATTGTAGGTAGCACCCTTGAGAGATATGATTTGACCACCACTCTTGCGTACCCAAGTCTCTATCTCCTCGTGAGTATACTCAGGTTTTGCAAAATACGCGTTGTCTAGATTTGCCTCAAAGTCTGCTAGAGACATACCTGCTATATTGATATGAGACCAACCTACGAAAGAACTATCACCGTGCTCACCGTATACGTTTGCCTCTATCTGCTCTGGGTTAACGTGATATAGTTCGCTAAGTTTGCTACGAAGTCTAGCAGTATCTAGCAAAGTACCCGAACCTATGACGTGGCTAGATGGTATACCAGATGCCTTGGCAAATACGTAGGTCATGACGTCTACTGGGTTGCTAACTATGACGTAGATAGCATTTGGCGCATACTTGGCAATCTGAGGAGCGATACTCTTCATAATGTTGGTATTGATTTGGGCTAGGTCTAGTCTAGTTTGACCAGGCTTGCGTGCCACACCAGAAGTAATAACTACGATATCACTACCTACTGCATCAGGATAATCGCCGTCGTATATAGTAGCATTGCCACTAAATGGTGCTGCGTGCGCAATATCGATAGCCTCACCCTTTGCCTTGTCCTTGTTGATATCAATCATAACTATCTCCGAAGCAATACGCTCGGTGATAAGTGTGTACGCAATAGTAGAACCTACTGCACCTGCTCCAATAATGGTTACCTTGTTCTTCATGTTAACCTCTCCTTAAAACTTATTATTATTTTTTTCAATATTTTCTCTACGGTCTCCCGTAAATTGACTAATTTAATTCGTTCAAATCCTTGAACGTCTTGGACAATAGCGCTAGGGATACTGCCAAATTCTCATTCTTCACCACTATTCCCTGTGGTACTCGTAGGTGTACGGGGGCGAAATTCCATATAGCCTTGATACCAGCATCTATCAACATATCGCATACGCTCTGCGCAGATGACTGGGGTACTGTGATGATACCTATCTTGACCTCATTCTCTACACATATACGAGGCAACTTCTGTATATGATAGATTTGCTTGCCTTTCTCGGTATTGCCCTCCATAGCGTAGTTGCTATCAAATCCTGCAACTATGCGTAGTCCATATTCGGAAAATCCTACGTAGTCTAGCAAGGCTCTGCCCAACTTACCCGTGCCTACTAGCACGGCAGGAGTATCGTCTCTATATCCTAGATAAGTCTCTAGGGCGTGTAGCAAATCTGCTACTAGATATCCTACTCTAGGTTTGCCCCCCTCACATATCATAGCCAAGTCCTTGCGTACTAGCACCTCACCCATCTTGAGTGCTTGGGATATGGCTGTGGCAGATATATGATCTCTATCATCTGGCAAATCTTTGAGATACGCTAGATATATAGGCAACCTGGATAATACTGCCTTGGAAACTCTAGTTTTGACCATAACTTCCTCACGACTGATTTTGTAGAAAAATGTATCAATATAATCATATCGATATAATTGTACTGATATCAAAATACAAAATACTAGTATAATGATTGTATCGCCATTATATCATACAAAAATTCTCTTGGCAACAAATTTAGGGAATGTTTCGATATTTTTTTATTGATTTTTTTTAAAATCTTTTTTCAAAGAAAAAGTAGAGGCGAAAATCCGTCTCTACTCTCGTGATTTTTGATGATAATCGATACTGTATCGATATAGTATTCGATACTATTTTAGCAACTTGGCTATATCGCTATCCGTGATAATATGATATCCTGCATCTTCTAGACATTTGCAAGCCAAGTCGTTGTCCTGCACTCTCAATACGGTGTAGGCGTGCTTGTCTGTGCGTAGTAAAAATGCGTATAGATACTCTACGTTGATACCATTGTCATCTAGCACTCGTAGTGCTTGGCTCAAGTGTCCTGGTCTATCGGATATCTTGACTCCTAGCACGTCGGTCACCTTGACTAGTATGCCCATATTTTGCAACACCTCTGCTGCCCTATCGGTATCATTGACGATTAGGCGAAGTATGCCAAACTCTTTGGTATCGGCTATAGACATAGCGCGCATATCTATACCGTTGTCTGCCAAAGCCGTGGTAATCTCTACCAACGCGCCCTTCTTGTTCTCTACAAATACTGTAAGTTGTCTAATAGTCATACTCTCCTCCTTAGTCCAAAAGTTTTCGCTTGTCTATCACGCGAACTGCCTTACCTTCGCTACGCACTATACTGCGTGGGGCGACTAGATTGACCTTGGGGTTGATACCTAGCATTACCTTGATAGCATTGGCTAGAGATTTCTCCATATCGGTGATGCCACCTACGGTGTCGCTAAATTGTTCGGGAGTCAACTCTACGTTGACCTCTATAGTATCGTTGTTGTTAACTCTATCTACTACTATTTGATAGTTTGGCGTATATCCCTCTTTGAGTAGTACGGTCTCTATCTGGCTAGGGAATACGTTGACTCCTCTGATGATAAGCATATCGTCGCTACGTCCCATAGGTTTGGTCATCTTGACAAACGTACGACCACAACTACACTTCTCACGAGAGAGTATACATATATCTCTAGTGCGATATCGTAGTAGTGGAAATGCCTCTTTGTCTAGGCAAGTGAATACTAATTCTCCCTTTGCCCCCTCTGGTAGCACCTCTCCCGTCTCTGGATCTATGATCTCTGCGATAAAGTGGTCTTCGTTGATATGCATACCAGTCTGTTCGCTACACTCAAATGATACTCCTGGTCCCATCATCTCGGTGAGTCCGTATATATCGTAAGCCTTGATACCTAGACCTTTTTCGATATCTCTACGCATCTCTTGAGTCCAAGGCTCTGCACCAAATATACCTGCCTTGAGTTTGTTGTCCTCCGGCTTGTATCCTTGCTCCTTGAGAGACTCGGATATGTATGCCGCGTATGATGGAGTACAGCATAGTATAGTAGCGCCTAGGTCCATCATAAATTGAATTTGACGCTCGGTATTGCCACTACTCATAGGCAAAGTCAACGCACCTACTTTGTCTGCGCCACCTTGTACTCCAGATGCTCCTGTAAATAGTCCATAGCCGTAGGCTACTTGTACCACGTCTTCACTAGTACCACCTACTGCCATGAGCGCTCTAGCGCAACACTCATACCAGACGTCTAGGTCTCGTTGGGTATAAAACGCTACTACTCTCCTGCCAGTAGTACCAGAAGTGGAGTGTATGCGTACGCACTCCTTGAGTGGTTTGCCTAGCATACCGTATGGATATGCATCTCGTAGGTCTAGTTTGGTCAAAAAAGGTAGTTTGTGCAAATCCTCTATACCTTTGATATCCTCAGGCTTGACACCCTTCTTATCCATAAGGTCTCTATAGTATTCTACGTTCTCGTAGACGTGCTTGACCTGTTTGACCAACTTCTCCGACTGAACTTTTCGTATGTCCTCTACGGGCATAGTCTCTTTGTCAATTTGATAATAATTACTCATAACGTACTCCTACTAAAGGTTGTATCCAGTCTCAAATGCCTTGAGGTTGAGTTCGATAAACTTGGCGTTGACCGTGCTCTTGATAGCATCTATCCATTTGTCGTAAGGGATATCTAGATACTTGGCAAGTCTAGACATAAGCACTATATTGACAGCCTTGCTAGAGCCTGCCTGCTCGGCTACGGATAGCGCATCTAGCGAATCTACGTCTACACCGTCTCTGACTAGTGCGTCTAATACCTCGCTAGGATAAGTCGCCTTGCCTGTGATGACTGGCATAGGATCTATCTGCTGGGTATTGACGATTATCTTGCCATTTGGCTTGAGACAAGACATCCATCTGGCTGATTCTATCTTCTCAAAAGATACTATGTAGTCTGCCTCTCCCTCTGCTATGATAGGAGAATACACCTTGTCTCCATACTTGACGTAAGTGACCACGCTACCACCACGTTGGCTCATACCGTGTACTTCACTCACCTTGACGTCGTATCCTTCGCCTACTAATAGGTTGCCTAGTAGTTTGGAGGCTAGTAGACTACCTTGTCCACCTACGCCTACTATCATTATATTGGTAGTATTCATACGCACCTCACTCTATCGCGCCGAAGGGACACAATCCCTCGCACACGCCACAACCTACGCATAGCGTAGTGTCTATGACTGCCTTGTTGTCCTTGAGACTAATGGCTGGACAACCTAGTCCCATACATTTTTTGCAACTCTTGCACTTGTCCTTGTCCACTCGTAGCGAAGGCTTAGGCTTGACCGACTTGAGTAGTACGCAAGGGCGTCTGGAGATGATGACAGATGGTCTATCTACACTCAATTCTTCTCTAATCACCTCTTCGCATGACTTGAGGTCGTAGGGGTCTACTACCCTCACTCTATCTATACCTACGGCTCTGCATAGCGCCTCTAGGTCTACCTTGCTAGCAGGGTCTCCCTTGATATTGTAGCCGGTAGTAGGATTTTGTTGATGACCTGTCATACCTGTGATAGAGTTGTCTAACACTATCACCGTGGAGCAAGATTCGTTGTACGCTATATCTATGAGTCCAGTCACTCCGGAGTGCATAAAGGTACTATCTCCTATGACTGCCACACTCTTTTGTTCGGCATCTCTACCTATAGCCTTGTTAAATCCGTGTAGTCCAGACACGGATGCTCCCATACATAGAGTACTGTCTACTGCAGATAGAGGGGCTTGAGCACCTAGGGTGTAGCAACCTATATCGCCTAGCACGTTGAGTTTTAGTTTGTGTAGTACGTAGAATATACCTCTATGTGGGCAACCTGCACACATCACAGGAGGTCTCACAGGTACTACCTCGTCCTCGGCTGGTACTAGATACTTGGGCAACTCGATACCAAAAGCCTCGGCGATAGTATGCTGATTAAACTCGCCTATTAGAGAGAATTTCTCCTTGCCTATACACTCTATACCCATATTCTTGACGTGAGTCTCTATGATAGGGTCTAGTTCTTCTATGATATAGAGAGTGTCTACCTTGGATGCAAAATCTCTAATGAGAGTGTCTGGTAGAGGATTGACCATACCTAGTTTGAGTACGCTCACGCTATCTCCAAACACTTCTTTGACGTATTGATAAGATGCTCCAGAGGTGATGATACCTATACGAGTATCTCCTATCTCTACTCTATTGTAAATACAGTCGCTAGCATACTCCCTAATCGCCTCGGTACGAGCCTCTACGATAGGATGACGACGCTTGGCGTTGCCTGGCATCATTACGTATTTCTCTGGAGTCTTGACGTATGGTTTGCGTGCCACCTCTACTCTCTCTCCTATCTCCACGATAGACTGAGAGTGCGCTATACGAGTACAAGTGCGCAATATGACTGGAGTGTCAAATCTTTCACTTAGTTCAAATGCAGTCTTGGCAAATAGGTACGCCTCTTGCGAATCAGCAGGCTCTAGCATAGGTACTTTGGACGCTATGGCGTAGTGGCGTGAATCTTGCTCATTTTGAGAAGAGTGCATAGCAGGATCATCTGCTACACATATGACCATACCACCATTGACTCCTGTGTAGGACAAGGTAAATAGTGGGTCTGCCGCTACGTTGAGACCTACGTGTTTCATAGCGCAAGCGCTACGTACTCCTCCTAACGACGCGCCAAAAGCGACTTCGCAAGCGACCTTTTCGTTGGGCGCCCACTCGCTATATATGTCGTCGTACTTGGACAAATATTCTGTAATCTCGGTAGATGGTGTACCTGGATAACTAGACACTACTGCTAGTCCACCCTCGTACAAACCTCTACTGATGGCTTCGTTGCCGATAAGTAATTTTCTCATTGATAACCTCTATATTATTAACCGTTATTTTGGGCTGCGACTAGACCTTCTGCGCCGTACTTCTTGCGAAGTTTTGGCTTCTCAATCTTGCCGGTAGGATTGCGTGGGACTTGGGCAAAGATAATCTTGCGTGGACGTTTGTATCTAGGCAACGCCTTGCAAAACTCTTCTATGTCGCTCTCACTAGCCACTACTCCATCTCTGAGTTCGATAATAGCAGTCGCTATCTCGCCTAGTCTCTCGTCTGGTAGTCCTATGACTGCCACGTCCTTGACTAGTGGACAAGATGATATAAAGTCCTCTATCTGTACTGGGTACAAGTTCTCTCCACCGGTGATGATGACGTCTTTCTTTCTATCTACCAAGAATATAAATCCATCTTCATCCATTCTAGCCATATCGCCTGTGTATAGCCAACCGTCTTTGAGTGAGGCAGAGGTAGCCTTCTTGTCATTGTAATAACAATCCATCACTCCAGGTCCACGTAGTATGAGTTCGCCTACGTCTCCTCTCTCGACCTGTCTACCCCTAGAGTCCACTATGGACACCTCCCAGCCGTAGCCTGCTATACCTATAGCACCTACTTTGTGAACGTTCTCTACGCCTAGGTGTACAGCACCAGGTCCTATAGATTCGCTAAGTCCGTAGTTGGTATCGTACTGGTGAGTAGGGAAATACTCTAGCCACCTCTTGATGAGTGACTGTGGGACAGGTTGAGCTCCTATGTGCATTAGTCTCCACTTGCTCAAATCGTAGTCGCCAATCTTGAGTGCTCCACTATCTAGCGACGCTAGTATATCTTGAGCCCAAGGTACTAGTAGCCACACTATCGAACACTTCTCCTCGGAGACTGCTTGTAGTATAGTCTCTGGTCTAGTACCCTTGAGTATGACTGCCTTGCTAGCAGATAAGAGAGATCCAAACCAATGCATCTTCGCTCCAGTATGATATAGAGGTGGTATGCACAAAAATACGTCATCTCTAGACTGTGAGTGGTGCTTTTGCTCCGTGATAGCAGAGTGCATAAGCGCACGGTGACGGTGCAATATAGCCTTGGGGAATCCAGTAGTACCAGATGAGAAATATATAGCCGAATAATCATCCTCGGTGAGTGGTGCTCTGTCGTAGGTGCTAGAACTCTCTGCAGTCATCTCATTGTAATCGTCTGCAAATGATGGACAAGCCATGCCCGTATAGATGAGTAGTCTATTGACGGAGATACTCTCTGCTATCTCCTCCACACGGCCTACGAACTCTGGTCCAAATACTAGCGCATCTACCTCTGCTAGGTCTAGACAATACTTGATCTCATCAGCCGAATATCTAAAGTTGAGTGGCACAGCCAAAGCGCCTGTCTTGAGGATACCAAAGTATATAGGCAACCACTCCAAGCAATTCATCAGCAATATAGCCACCTTGTCTCCCTTCTTGATGCCACGTGAGACTAGGGCGTTGGCAAATCTATTTGCCTTTTCGTCAAACACTCTCCAACTTATCTCTCTGCGATAATGAGGGCGATTGATACTAGGCTCTACTAGTTCGTAGTCTCTCCAAGTCATACGGCGTGTCTCGGGTTGGTCTGGATTGATCTCCACGAGGGCTACGTCGGTAGGATACAATTTTGCATTATTCTCAAGTATATCTACTATGGTCATAAGTTCTCCACAAAGGCTATAATATAGCAAACCTTTTTATTATAAATAAAAATACTCTATAACTATAACACTACTGCTCACCTTTTGTCAATAAATTGAGGTAAAATGACGAATATAGTGAACATTTAATTCAAACTGACAAATATAAGTCGAATATTTGCTTGCAAATATAGGGTGTAATGTAGTACAATATGGTAAATAATCAAGTAGGAGGTATATTATGGCACTACTACACGCTAACGACAAAGATTTTGACCAAGTAGTACTATCAAATAACAAAAAAGTACTAGTGGACTTCTTCGCCAACTGGTGCGGACCTTGCAAAATGATAGCACCTATCCTAGAGAAGATAGCCCAAGACCACCCAGAGGTGGATATAGTGAAAGTCAACGTGGACGAGGCTATGAGAGTATCTATGGCTTATCAAGTGGAGGCTATACCTACCCTGATCGCCTTTGAAAATGGCAAGATAATATCTAGAAAACTCGGCTTTATGAGTGAAAGCGACATACTAGATATGCTCAAATAAATTCAAATGGAAATTTAATTTAATACAAAAGTGTAGCCCACTATACTTCGCTTATATGCGAAATATGGTGGGCTTTTCTTATCCACAAAAGATTGAAATAATTTAGTTTTATTTTTAGCCTTGTGGCTAAAAGTGATATACACATAAGTTTTGCGTTATATTGCGACTTGCAGTCACAGTTATATTATATTCGCCACAACTTTCCCGAAAGGGAAAATAAAACTTTGCGTTAGCAAAATATAACTGCGTAAGCAATATAACTTGCCGATAGGCAAATATAACTGCCAAGGCAGTTGGCGTTCGCAACTAAAGTTGCTCGGCAACACTGCCGATAGGCAATATAACTCGTCGTTAGACGAATATCACAAATCCGTAAGGATTTATTTAGTTGCCGAATCCCTTGTAGGGACTCGGCTTTCGCCGTTATCTTTTTTTGCTAATTATTTACCACTCCACTATCTCGCCGTCTACGTAGTGCCAGTAGTCGCCCTTTTCATTTGGCTCGGTCTCTAGATAGGTATACACCTTCGTACCATAGCCTAATGCTGGGTGCAAGCCACTATCTTTCCATTGTTCTAGAGTACCTGCGTAATACACCCTAAGATAATTGCAATATCCAAATGCACCCTTGCCCACCTTGACTAGGGAGACTGGGAGTACTACTTTTCGTAGGTCGGATTGATCAAAGGCGTATTCTTTGATTTGATATATTCCCTCTGGTATGACTATACTCTTGAGAGGCGCACGATAAAATAAGAATTCGCCTAGTTTCTTGACGCTACCGTCACTAGGTATCTCGCAATCTAGCGTACCTGCTACCACACTTTTGCTCTCCACGTTTATCAGACAAGTACCGTTGGAGCGAAAGACAGGATTGAGTGGAGATACCTCTATACTCCTTAGATTGTCACCAGTAAATGACAAAGACTCTATGGTAGTTATCTCGCGAAAACTGGCAGGTAGAGATATACTCTTGGCTTGAGCACCTCTAAATGCACTATACATAATCGCTCTAGTCCCCTCGGCGATCTCGATATGCTCTGTCATAGGGTCTACACCGTACACGGTGTCTAAGGGATTGTCCTCGGTAGGCTTGTAATATACTACTTGCTCCGAGGCAGTCCTCTTGCGAATAGAAAAAGTGTATTTGTCATAATCTTCGCTACGGTCGGTACTACTATTGGTCACGCACTCAAAGTTGCCTCCCACACAGTTGCCTTGTGGCATAAAATATAGAGCACCTCTATATCTCACTCCTGCTAGGATATCATTCCATATGATAAAATCGCACCCACTATCTAGTAGTGGTGTCACCTCCGTGCTTATACCACTCTCCCACACTCCCATATCTTCGTGATTGTAGATATTTTGTACCTCGGTGACCACGTCCCAAGCGCTAGCCTCGGCTAGTACTCTCCTCTCCAAATCTCCATCTATCTCGATAGTCTCAAATTCGTAATCCTTGATAAAATTGCGACTAGCCGTGATACTCTCGTATGGATTGCCTTTGGTCATCAACAATGCTTTTGTAGACATATATTCGCTCCTGTATGATTATTTTTTAAGTATTTTCGTGATTATCCACACCTGAAGTCTGTGTGGTAGGATATTTAATATCCTAAGCAGTATATTTCTATTGATATTGTACACGTACCTAGGTCGCTTAGCAGATAGAGCCTTGGCTACTAGTCGGGCTATGCGTGAGGGGTGTATATTCTTATTCTCCACACTATCTACTATCGCCTTGAACCTCACGGCGTTGGTGTCGTAGAGAGTAGTTTTGCCTACGAATTTGTCTAGCGCCGTCTGCGAATCCCCTAATAGTCCCGTGTCCGTAGCTCCTGGTCGTAGGATACTCACGTGTATACCTAGTAGATTTAGTTCGTGACGAAGTGAAAACGCGTATCTCTCTATAGCCGTCTTGGTGATAGCGTATAGACCTGTAAACGGTAGTGGCATGAGTGGGGCTAGTTCGCTACTAGTCACTATCACTCGGCTACCCTCTCTCATGAGTCCTATCATAGCACGATTGAGCAAGTATACCGAATACAAGTTGACTTCAAATATTCTCCTAAATCTCTCCTCATCCACCTCTACTAGCGAATCTAGGTCATACATGCCTGCTTGGT
This sequence comes from Clostridia bacterium, assembly GCA_017631635.1. Classification (GTDB taxonomy): domain Bacteria; phylum Bacillota; class Clostridia; order Christensenellales; family RUG350; genus RGIG9417. The sequence goes on from JAGBSX010000020.1 coordinate 24,498, forward strand.
GAACTATGGCGTAGAGGGATATATCTCTCTTGCGTAGTTTGGTCGCTAGTCTACCTATAGCCTTGCTGTCGGTGAGGTCTATGCGCACGCACTCCACTCCCTCTATCTTGACTGGCTTGAGGTCTAATCCTATCACGCTGTAGCCTGCATCTCGTAGGTATATAGCAGTCTCTCTGCCCATACCTCCTGCTACTCCCGTGACTATTACGTATTTAGTTGTAGTTGTCTTATCCATAGGTACATATTACACCCAAACACCTCAAAAATGCAAGCAGTAGAGATATATTCGTACTTTTGTTTAAAATTAGTTGAGATATTTGTCCCAAAGTTTTATAATATAATCATCAACAATCAAGGAGATAAAAGATGAAGGTATTTAATATGCTCTCTGCTATTGATTTTTCATCCAACTCTATCATACTCTACGTGATAGTGGCGTTGATAATACTAGTAGTGCTAGGGCAATCTATTTATTTTTTGATACGCGCGTACAAGCGTGCGAAAGAAAAAGGTATGGATATGTCAAAAATCAAAAAGACTATATCCTCTGCAGCGATATTCACAATAGCGCCTGCCGTATCTATACTCATAGGCGTACTAGTGCTGTCCAAGAGTCTAGGCGTGCCATTTTCGTGGCTAAGACTATCCGTCATAGGTTCTCTATCGTATGAGACTACTGCCGCCGCGTCTGCTCTAGATGCTCTAGGCAAGTCTATGAGCGAACTTATCTCTGATCCTAACGTATTCGTCACTATCGCTTGGATAATGACCATAGGTATCATACTCTCTCTAGTACTCACCCCTATCCTCACCAAGAAGATACAAGGTGGACTAAAAAATATGGAGACCAAAGATAAAAAATGGACGGAGATACTCAACAACGCTATGTTCGTAGGTATGATATCTGCATTTTTGGGATTTGTATTTGGAGACGTGCATCTAGTATTTGGCGGAGACACCTCCGGTCTCACTCCTGTTTGCGTAATGGCTGTGTCTGCTATAACTATGTGCATATGTGGATTGCTATCATCAAAGTTTAAGATCAAGTGGATAACTGATTACGCAGTACCATTTAGTCTAATAGTAGGTATGATATCTGCTATACCTATCACTAGTCTGCTAGGCGCTTGGGCAGGTTAAAAAGGAGGCAATTATGAACAAATCTAACAAAACTCAACTCTCATATATGGATAGCGTGCACCGTGACGGTCGTATATGGTGCTGTATCATAATCGCTATACTACTACTCGTACCTATCTCCATATCCTTGATATGGGGTGCTACTCCTATATTCTCTACGGAGGTACTAGTGGGCTTTGGAGGTCTACTACTTATGTACTGGCCAGTAGGTGCGATAGAGGTATTTACATACGTGCCTATGCTAGGATCAGGTGGTTCTTATCTAGCGTTTGTCACAGGTAATATCGCCAATCTCAAACTACCTTGCGCCCTAGATGCTCTAGACAAAAACGGCGTCAAGGCAGGTACTGAAGAGGGGGATATCATATCAACTATCGCTATCGCAGTATCTAGCATAGTCACTACTCTCATAGTAGCGCTAGGCGTCATACTCATAGTACCACTATCTCCTATCCTCGAAAATCCTGCTCTCAATCCAGCATTTGACTGTATGATACCTGCACTATTCGGTGGACTAGCAGTAGTATTTATCTCTAAAAATGCAAAACTATCCATAGCACCTATCATACTAATGCTAGCGCTATGTATATTCGTCCCTGCTCTACCAAATCTAGGTATAGGCGTGATGGTCATCATAGGAGTACTATTCACTCTACTAGTCGCTCGCATTATGTACAAGAAAAATTGGCTATAATAGGTAGGAGAATATTATGTGGATTTATATACTAATAGCACTCGCTATCGCACTACTCACACTACTCACGGTGATAGTCGTGCGAACTATATCCTTTAAGCCTGTCAATATCAGCAAGCCTGCCATTATCCCTATCGAATTTGACAAGGACAAGGCTGTGTACAATCTCCAACAACTAGTCAAATGCAAGACGGTATCTTATCGTGACAGTTCGCTAGAAGATAGCGCAGAGTTTGACAAATTGGTAGCGCTATTGCCTACGCTATATCCCTCCGTACACCAAAACTGCACCCTCACTACCCTAGAGGATAGAGGTCTACTCTATCTATGGAAAGGCAAAGACGACACCTACTCCCCTGCAGTACTCATGGCGCATTACGACGTAGTACCAGTAGTCGAAGAGGGCTGGGACGAGCCTGCATTTGAGGGCATCATCAAAGACGGCGTACTATGGGGCAGAGGTACACTAGATACCAAAGTGACTATGAACGCTATACTCACTGCAGCCGACCACCTCATAGCAGAGGGATTCGTGCCTGATAGAGATATCTATTTCGCCTTTTCGGGAAATGAAGAGATAAATGGTAGAGGTGCTATAGGGATAGTAGATTATTTTGAAAAAGAGGGTATCACACCATCTTTCGTACTAGACGAGGGTGGCGCTGTGGTAGAGAACGTCTTCCCTGGTGTCAAAGCCCCCTGTGGTATGATAGGTATCGCCGAAAAGGGTATGATAGACCTACGCTACACTATCAAGTCTAGTGGTGGTCACGCATCTGCTCCCAAGCCTCACACTCCAGTAGGAGAATTGTCCCAAGTGTGTGTGAATATCGAAAACAAACCTTTCAAATCTCATCTAACTCCACCTGTGGCGAAGATGTTTGACACTCTAGGTAGACACTCAAATATAGTTTATCGTATGATATTTGCCAATATGTGGCTATTTGGAGGACTACTAGACGGTATATGCAAAAAGAGTGGTGGCGAACTAAACGCTCTAATGCGTACTACCGTGGCATTTACTCAAATGCAAGGTAGCCAAGCATCAAATGTAATACCACCAGAGGCTAGTATGGTGTCAAATATACGACTAAATCCTCACGATACTATGGATAGTGCCGTAGAGTATATCAAAAAGGTGGCTGACAACGACAATCTTGATATTAGCATAATATCTGGCGTCAACCCAAGCCGTATATCTCGTACCGATTGTGAGGGGTACAGCAAAGTAGCACAGGCAGTATCTTCTACTTGGGTAGGTAGCATAGTGACACCTTACCTAATGATGCAATGCTCCGATTCTCGCCACTATGGTCGTATCAGCGACAAGGTGTATAGATTTTCTGCTATGGACCTCACCAAAGAAGAACGCTCTTCCATACACGGTCACAACGAACGAATTAGACTAGAGACCATAGCCAAGGCAACAGAGTTTTATATAAGACTAATGCGTAGTTGCTAAAAACAATAAAAAATAGCGTGTAGTATCTACTATACGCTATTTTATTTTGTCATCTTATCTAACCTCGCCTAGGATTATATCTCTAGTAGGTGGTGGAGTATCGCTAATGATAGTCGCATCTAGTAGCATATCCCTAGCATCATCCATTAGGCTCATATCATCTGCGTACAATGTGGCTATCACCTCGCCACTACGGACACTATCTCCTACTTTCTTGGAGAGAATTATACCTGCATTATAACTAATGCTATCACTCTTGGTTCGCCTGCCTGCTCCTAGGTGTAGCGCTATCTTGCCATACGCCTCGGCATCTTGGCTATATATATAGCCACTCTGCTCGCTGAGTACCTCTACGCTGTATCTAGCACGGAGCAACTTGTCCTCATCATCTATGAGAGATACGTCCCCACCTTGCGCTATCACCATTTGCCTAAACTTCTCATACGCTCTGCCACTATCTATGGCCTCTATGCACTTCTCTTCGCACCTAGAGATATCCTCTGCCGTATACAAGTGCAACATATGCGCACTTAGACATATGCACAATCGTCTGAGGTCATCTACCTGTTTGCCTTTGAGTACCTCTATCGCTTCTCTCACTTCGAGAGCATTGCCTATGGCGTAGCCTAGAGGAGAATTCATATCCGTAATGATAGCGACAGTCTTCTTGCCTGCCATAGCACCTATATCTACCATAGCCCTAGCGAGTGTGGTGCTATCCTCTATACTCTTCATAAACGCACCCTTGCCACACTTGACGTCTAGTACTATACCGTCGTCTGCCATAGCAAGTTTTTTGCCCATTATACTAGAGGCTATGAGAGGTATACTGTCTACCGTGGCAGTCACGTCTCTGAGAGCATACAATCTCTTGTCTAGTGGGGCTATCTCGGCTGTCTGCCCTATGATACATAGTCCTATATCGTTGACTATACTCTCAAATTTGTCCCTATCTATCGACACCTCAAATGAGTCTATGGACTCTAGTTTATCTATCGTGCCTCCCGTGTGTCCTAGTCCTCTGCCACTCATCTTGGCGACTTTGACACCCAAAGACGCTACGATAGGGGCGACTATGAGAGAGGTCTTGTCTCCTACTCCACCCGTACTGTGTTTGTCTACTCTAAATCCCTCTATACCCTCAAAGTCTAGCACGTCACCAGAATCTCTGATAGCCATAGTAAGAGAGTGAGTCTCTTCGCTAGTCATACCACGCAAACATATAGCCATGAGAAGTGCAGAGACCTGATAGTCCTCTACCTCCCCCTCTAGGTATGCTCGCATAAACTCCCTAATTTGTTCGTCGGTGAGAGTGCCTCCATTTTTCTTGATATCTATGATATCGTACGCTCTCATAAATCCTCCTTGCCAAAAGTCGCTGGTGCGATCTCGCTAAAATTACGCACGGTATAACTATCTCCCTCGACTAATATCACCTTGGTATCTGCATCAAAAAATTCGCTGAGAGTTTGCACACATATACCACAAGGGTAGCAAGGTTTGAGCACCTCTTCTCCCTCTTTAGCGCCTGCTATGGCGATAGCCTCGAAGGTATTCTCCCCCTCTATGATAGCCCTAGATATTGCCACTCTCTCTGCGCATATGGTAGCGCCAAAACTAGCATTTTCGATATTAGTACCCTCATACACCTCGCCACTTCGCGCGAGTAGAGCCACTCCTACTGTGAAATGCGAATATGGTGCATAAGCCTTGCTCCTCATCTCTAGCGCTATCTTCGCTAATTTGTCGTACATATTCACTCCTATTTGGCTACTTCAAGCGCCAACTTCATCATATCGTCAAAACTTCTCTCCCTCTCTAGTGAGGACAAAGATAGCGAGGTGTCTAGCACCGAATCACTCACGGTACATATCGTCAAGGCTCGCTTGCCTAGTCTCATAGCATTGAGATATAGCGCAGTAGTCTCCATCTCTACACCTAGTACGCCCATCTTGGCAAAAGATAGTGTGTCCTCGACGTCTTCGGTATAGAAAGTATCCGAAGATAGTATATTGCCTACGTGATATGGTAGCGAATGCTCCTCACAATAATTCACAGCCTCTACCATTAGTTGATAGTCAGCGATAGGAGACACGTATCCTGCTAGTTTGAATTGGCTAGCATAGTTGGAGTTTGTGCAAGCAGATTGGGCTATGACTATATCCCTCAACTTGACGTCCTCTCTAATACTACCTATACTGCCTACTCTAATGATAGTCTCTACTCCAAAAAACTTGAATAGTTCATAACTATATATACCCATAGCAGGCATACCCATACCTGATGCCATCACAGATACTCTCTTGCCCTCATAGTATCCTGTGTAGCCTTGCACTCCTCTCACGTTGTTGACAAGTACTGCATTGTCTAGATAGGTCTCTGCTATATATTTGGCTCGTAGTGGGTCTCCCGGCATTAGCACGGTTGATGCGAAATCTCCTACGTTTGCCGATATGTGTGGTGTCGACATAAATTACCTCCTCAATACTCTGTGTCTAGTATCGCAGATACTTCTGCGCTCATTTGTTTGACTATCTTGACGATACGACTAGTGCCTAGTCTGTCTGCTCCTATCTCTATATAATTCTCTGCATCTTCTAGAGTGGATATACCTCCAGATGCTTTGACTTTGACTGACTTGTCTACGTTGTCCACGAGCAATTTGACGTCCTTAGGCGTAGCGCCTCCACCATTAAATCCTGTGGAGGTCTTGATATAATCTGCCCCAGCCTCGCTGACTATACGACATAGTCGTATCTTCTCTTCGTCAGTTAGTTGACTAGTCTCTATGATGACCTTGAGTATATATCCCTCGCTAGCACTACGCACAGCCTTGATATCCTCTAGCACCTCGTCCATCTTGCCACTCTTGACTAGTCCTATATTGATGACCATATCTATCTCGCTAGCACCGTCCTCTATCGCCTGCTTGGTCTCGGCGACCTTGACGGAGGTGGCGCTATATCCATTTGGAAATCCTATCACCGTGCATATAGGCAATCTATCTCCTAGATACCCTCTACACACTCTCACCCAACTAGGTGGTATACATACGCTAGCCACACCATATCTCAGTCCGTCGTCGCATAGAGAGAGTATATCTCTCTCGCTAGCAGTAGGAGTTAGCAAAGTATGGTCGCATCTACTCAATATATCTACGATATTCATAAAAATCTCTCCCAAACTGTATTATATTCATTATATCAAACAAAACGGTAGTATCGCAACGAAATGAGTATTTATCTACAAAAAAAATCGCATTACGGTTAGGTAATACGATTTTTTGTCTCTTATTTAACTATTAGACTCTCTCCAGTCATCTCCACAGGCTTGTCTAGTCCCATCATCTCGAGAAGCGTAGGGGCTATATCGCATAGTCTACCACCCTCCTTGAGCGCCTTGACCTCGTCGCTAACTGCGATAAGTGGTACAGGGTTGGTGGTGTGTGCTGTAAATGGAGAACCATCTTCTTCAAACATACAGTCGGCGTTGCCGTGGTCTGCTGTGACTAGCGCTTGACCTCCAGTCTTGAGGATAGCATCTATCACTTGGGATAGACAATCGTCTACTGCGTCTACTGCCTTGATAGCGGCATCCATATTGCCTGTGTGTCCTACCATATCACAGTTGGCGAAGTTGAGTATCATCACGTCGTACTTGCCACTAGCGATTAGTTCGACTGCCTTATCCTTGACCTCGTATGCGCTCATCTCAGGCTTGAGGTCGTAGGTGGCTACGCTAGGCGACTTGATGAGTTCTCTATCCTCTCCCTCGTTTGGAGTCTCTACTCCACCGTTGAAGAAGAAAGTGACGTGAGCATATTTCTCCGTCTCTGCTATACGTAGTTGAGTCTTGCCCATCTTGGCTAGGTATTCTCCTAGGGTGTTGGTGAGAGAAGTAGGCTTGTACGCTATCTCCCAACCTTCAAATGATGCGTCGTATCTAGTGAGACCTACGAAGGTAGTATTCAAAAATCCTTTGACTCTATCAAACTTGTCAAAATCTCTCTCGATAAAAGCGCGAGTAATCTCTCTCGCTCTATCAGGACGGAAGTTCATAAATACTACGCTGTCATTGACGTCTACTTGGGTATTCTCGCCCTCGTAGTCTATGACGGTAGGTAGGATAAATTCGTCGGTGACGCCATTGTCATAACTGTCTTGCATAACTTGTACAGGACATACGGCGTGCTCGCCCACTCCGTCTACGATAGCATTATAAGCCTTGACTAGTCTCTCCCAACGATTGTCTCTATCCATAGCATAGTATCTGCCCTCGATAGTGGCTATCTTGCCTACTCCTATCTCCTCCATCTTGACCATAAGGTCACGGATAAAGTCGATACCACTAGTAGGAGACACGTCTCTACCATCCATAAAACAATGTACGTATACCTTGTCTAGTCCTTGCATCTTGGCTAGTCGTAGCATAGCGTATATATGCTCTATGTGAGAGTGTACTCCACCGTCGCTGAGTAGTCCCATTATATGCAATTTGCCACCATTTGATTTGACGTTGTCAATAGCCTTCAAAAACGCCTCGTTCTCAAAGAAGTCTCCGTCCTTGATAGACTTGGTGACACGTGTAAGTTCTTGATAAACTATACGGCCTGCTCCCATATTGAGGTGTCCTACCTCACTATTGCCCATTTGTCCATCAGGTAGTCCTACGTCCATACCACTAGCACCTATCTCTACGTGAGCGTAGTCTCTCATCAATGACTTGATATAAGGTGTACCACTACGATAGATAGCGTTGCAATCGGTATTGGGGTTTGAACCAAATCCGTCTAGTATAATCAATGCGTTGATTTTCTTCATAATAACTCCTATTAGTCAAAATAAATTAGAAAAAAGGGGAAAGTCTGCGCTCTCCCCATACAATATTAGTACTTAACTACCATAGAGAAATCTACAGCCTTCAAAGATGCACCACCGATAAGTCCACCGTCTATCTCTGGTTGAGCCATTAGGTCGTGAGCGTTCTTTGGATTCATAGAACCACCGTATTGAATACGAATCTTCTCTGAGCAAGCAGGACAGAATACCTTGGCTAGGGTGTCTCTGATTACCTTGATAGTAGCATTAGCATCATCAGCAGTAGCAGTACGACCTGTGCCGATAGCCCATACTGGCTCGTAAGCAACTACGATATCATCTATCTTGTCGCTAGATACGTCCTTGAATGCTGCTATAGTCTGGGTGGTGACTACATCCTCAGTCTTGCCTGCCTCTTTCTCCTCTAGAGTCTCTCCTACGCAAACGATTACCTTGAGTCCAGCATTTAGAGCAGCGATTACTCTCTTGTTGACAGTCTCGTCTGTCTCGCCAAAGTATTGTCTACGCTCGCTGTGTCCGATAATGACGTACTTGACGCCTATCTCGGTGAGCATAGATGCTGATATCTCTCCAGTAAAAGCACCGCTCTCTGCCCAATGCACGTTCTCTGCACCGACGGATATATTAGTACCCTTGGTGAGTTCTACTGCTGTGTATAGGTCGGTATAAGGAGTACAAATGACTACCTCTGCCTCTGCGTCCTTGACTAGTGGGATTAGTTCGCTAACCAAAGCCTTGGTCTCAGCGATATTTTTATTCATCTTCCAGTTTCCTGCGATAATAGGTCTTCTCATAATAGTATTCTCCAAAAAATTAGTCTTTGTCATTGAGACAAGCGATACCAGGTAGTACCTTGCCCTCAAATAGTTCGAGTGATGCACCACCACCAGTAGAGATGTGGC
>JAGBSX010000021.1 GCA_017631635.1 Clostridia bacterium
CGAGGCAGAGAAGGCGTCTGTAGTGAGAAATGAAGAGTTCGAGAGAGCAAATGAGATAAATCAACAAATCAAGAAACTAAAATCAGAATTAGAAGAAGAAAAGGAGGCTTTGGCAAACTCTAGGTCTGACACCGATTTAATAGTAGATGAAGAGGACATAGCCAAGATATTGGCAAAATGGACTAATATCCCAGTAGCCAAACTCACCGAAGACGAGTCCAACAAATTGCTCAATCTAGAGAATTTATTGCACGAGAGAGTAATAGGTCAAACTGAGGCTGTCAAGTCTGTGTCTAGTGCTATCAAGAGGGCTAGAGCAGGACTAAAGAGTCCCAATAGACCTATAGGTTCGTTTATATTCTTAGGACCTACAGGTGTGGGCAAGACAGAACTTAGCAAAGCCTTGACATCTGCTATGTTTGGTGATGAAAATCAAATGATACGACTAGATATGTCCGAATATATGGAGAAGGTCAACGTCACCAAACTCATAGGTAGTGCGCCAGGATACGTAGGATTTGAAGAGGGTGGACAACTCACAGAAAAGGTTAGACGCAAGCCATATTCGGTAGTGTTATTCGACGAGATAGAGAAGGCTCACCCAGACGTATTTAACATATTGCTACAAATACTAGACGATGGTAGACTTACCGATTCTCACGGCAGGGTGACTAGTTTCAAAAATACCGTCATAATCATGACGTCAAACGTGGGCGCTAGCGAAGTAGGAAAGATTCGCAAACTTGGTTTTGATTCGGGTAGTGAGCAAGAATATGATAATGCCAAAGAAAAGCAGTTTGAGGCTCTCAAGCGTACTTTTAAGCCAGAGTTTTTGAATAGAGTAGACGATATCATACTATTCCACAAACTAGACAAAGATGATATTATGAAGATATCCGACATTATGCTCAAAGACCTAATGGAGCGTATAGAGGATAGAGATATCACTCTAGAGATTAGTGCTGAGGCTAGAGAGTTTTTAGTGAATGCTGGATACGATTCAGAGTATGGTGCTAGGCCATTACGTCGTGCTATACAACGACACTTGGAGAACGAACTGTCCGAGAGATTGATATCTAGGCAAATCACTCCTCACTCTATAGTCAAAGTAGGGGTAGATGGAGACAAGTTGACATTTGAAAGTACACCTAAAAATTAAAATATATTGATTTTATCAATATAATCTAGGAAAACGACTATCGTTTGTCGAATATTATAATAGATATACCTAGGTATATTTGTAGATAAGGAGGACGAACTATGAGACTAGAGATAGTAGGCAAGAACTACGTCGTGGCAGACAGACTGCAAGAGGTAATCGAACAAAAACTAGACAAACTTGACAAGTATTTTGTAGATGACGTCTTCACTAGAGTAGTATGTAGAGAAGAGGGTAGAGGCAGACACCTTATGGAGATTACTATCAAAGTAGGTAGTCGCATATTGAGAGCCGAAGTATCCTCGGACAATATGTACGACAATATAGATTTGGCTTTACCAAAACTAGAGAGACAGATACGCAAATATCGTACCAAACTTGACAAGCAAATCAAGATGACCTCTCAGGACGTAGTAGAAGAGAGCGAAGTTCAACGAATAGTACGTAGCAAACAATTTGAAGTAGTGCCTATGACGGTAGACGAGGCTATGCTACAAATAGAGTTGCTAGGACACGAATTCTTCGTATTCCTCAACGTTGACAACAATCGTATCAACGTAGTATACAAGCGAAGAGAAGGAGATTATGGTATACTAGATCCTATTTATTAAAAAAAATGAGTGCGAAATCTCGCACTCATTTAATTTTGGGCATAAAAAAAGCGATATTGACTATCGCTTTTTTTCATTAGTCAGCAATTATTGCATTGACAGGGCAACCGTCTGCACAGCTACCACATGATATACAGGTGTCTGCGTCTATTACATACTTGTCTTCACCCTCAGATATAGCCTCCACAGGACAAGTAGCAGAACAAGCACCGCACATTATACAAGCATTATCAATTGTATAAGCCATAGTTAGTTCTCCTTACAAATTTTATTTTTTTATATTATAGCACAATTAATTAATCTATTCAACTATTTGAATACAATTTATTAAAAATATCAACACTTTAGATTTTTTTTGTAGAATTGACAGCCAATTAATGCAAAAACAGTATATTTATTTGCATTTTATTATATTATCATTTATAATGATATTAATGAGGTGATATATGAAATTAGACGTTAAGAAGACTGTGACCATAGGACTAGCTTTTATGACTATCAATATGTTGTGGCAGGTTTACAACTGGGAAGTCCCCAAGGTCTTAGAGAGTTATCTAAATACTTTTACAGCAGACGCTATACTCATAGGTATTATTATGGCGTTGGATAATTTGTTCGCTATATTTATGATTCCGTTATCTAGCAACTGGTCTGATAGGACTTCTACCAAGATAGGTAAGCGTATGCCTTTTATTTTCTTGGGTATAATAGCCTCTGCGATAGCCTTTTTCCTCATACCATTTACCAATAGGATAGGATTTTGGGCATTACTTATCAATATAGTATTTGTGCTACTATGTATGAATCTATACCGTTCTCCTTGCGTAGCGCTCATGCCAGACGTCACACCTCCACCTCTACGCAATAGAGCAAATAGCATTATCAATATAATGGGGGGAGTAGGTACTGGTATAGGTATGCTATTCGTAATGATACTAGGTATGTTCTCAGATTTTCTGCCATACGTGATGGTGTCTGTAGTGATGATTGGTTTGGCTATATTTTTGCGACATAAGGTCAACGAGCCCAAGTTGGTAGAAGAGTGTAAAGCCCAATGTCAAGAGGCTGGAGTAGCATATTCTCCCAAAGATGACGACGTGGGTACAGCCAAAAATACCAACAAGAGAAATATAATAGTAGTATTACTCACGGTATTCCTAATATATATGGCTACTAATGCTGTAGATACTTTTATGTCACTATACGGTCAAGAGGTCTTTGGTGGTCAAAGACTAGACTTTTTGCCAAGCCTTGATTTGACTACTTTGATGTTTATACCATACGGTATAGGTATGTTTGGATTTGCAGTACCTGCAGCGCTTTTGGCAGATAAGATAGGTAGACCCAAGACAATAGCCATAGGTTGTCTGCTTATGGCGATAGGCTATACACTCATAGCGCTACTTGGTTCGTTCTCTATTTGGACACTAGTATCATATTTGCCTGTCGGTATAGGATTTTCACTAGCAATTATCAACGTATATCCTATGACTATAGAGAATTGCTCGCCAAAAGACACGGGTAAGTACACAGGATTTTATTATATAGCATCTATGTCTGCCCAGACTATAACACCTGCATTGGTCGGTTTATTTATTAGTGAAGTTTTGCCTATAGGTAGCATGACCAACTTGTTTCCATACGCTACGATATTTATATTGCTGGCTGCTTTGACTGCTAGTTTTGGCAAGAAGGTCGGATGATATGTCTGATTACAAATTTCGTATCGCTAGAGTAGGTGCTCACTACTGGGAAGAGCCACCTATATCAGGAGATAGGGGTAGTGGTACTATATTTTTTAGTGGATGTGTACTCAAGTGCAAGTTTTGTCAAAACTATCCTATCTCTCAAGGTGGAGTAGGTGTAGACATTGATGAAAATCAACTATATGATATCATGCTCCGACTACAAGACGAAGGAGTACATAATATCAATCTAGTCACACCATCTCATTATATCAAAGGTATTAGCCACGTGCTAGAGAGGGTGAAACCACGCCTAGATATACCCGTAGTGTACAATACTGGTAGTTATGAGAGAGTGTCTTCTCTCAAGATGCTAGAGGGACTAGTAGATATATATCTTCCTGATTACAAGTACGCTGACGACGAATTGGCTATTAGATATTCAAATGCTCCCGATTATACTCGCATTGCCCACGAGGCTATTAGCGAGATGCGTAGGCAACAGCCTATAGACGAATATCATGATGATATTATGAAGAAGGGCTTGATAGTGAGACACCTAGTATTGCCAGGACACTCTGACAATAGTCAAAAAGTTATGTATCACATAGCGTCCATAGACCCGTCTATGACTGTGAGTATAATGAGTCAATATTTTCCTACTCAATATATCGTAGACAATTGCCCCGAATTAGACAAACGAGTCACTCAAGAAGAGTATGACGACGTAATATCTGCATTTGAGGGTGCAGGACTAAGTAGTGGATTTGTGCAAGATATAGATAGTGCCGTCGAGGACTATGTACCAGACTTTGACTTGACACTACTAGATAAGTACATAAAAATACCTCTTACTGAGTAAGAGGTATCATGAGACTAATCGATTATTCTACGCTAGGGTCTATCTCTAGATATACGATAGAGGGATTGTGCTGGCGCAAAGTCGTCACGAAGTCGGGTATATTTTGTCTATGGATGCGTACGTTGATACAACTAGGTTCGCACAAGTCAGAGGTGTAGTACAACCACAATTTGTGGTCTTTGAGATTTAGTACTACGCGACACATACTCTTGTAGTCGTATCTCACGCTGACAAGCGCCAATCTCATCACTAGACTAGATGAGTCGCATAGGTAAGACGAAGTGGTCAAGGTCAGTATGACAAACGTAGCAATTAGCAACGTTAATAAAGCCAACGCTATATCCATACTTATGTTACTACTAATCATATCCATAGCCCCTAGTATTGCCATTATCCTCAACACAGAGACTGTCAATGCCATTACTAGTGATATGACTAATATTACGGTATACAGAATACCAAAATTAAAATTATATTTTTTCATAACGCACCTCGAGTAGATTATATCACAAATAATTAATCAAAGCAAACAAAACTAACTTTAGTTTTTACGGCATAGGAGATAGTATGATAGATATACATACACACATATTACACGAAGTTGACCACGGCTCGGATAATATCGAGACGTCATTGCGAATGCTCGCAGAGATTGAGGCAACTGGTGTTATAGACACAGTCGTGCTCACCTCACATTTTTACATGGAGGAGGAGAGTGTCTCGGAGTACCTAGAGAGATACGACGTAGCATTTGAGCAGTTGACTAATGCTTATACTGGACCTATCAAATTAGTCAGAGGTGCTGAGGTCAAAGTATCTCCATACGTAGAACTCACTCGTGACGTGAAGAAACTCACGCTAGGAGATACCAACTACATACTACTAGAATTGCCATTTGACAAGAGAATAAACGAAGAGTGGCTGTTTGACACCTTGAGTGTATTGATAGATGAATATGATTTGATACCTATCTTAGCGCACGTGGAGGAATACAACTATACCCAAAAGCCTTGCCGACTTTTGGACGATTTGGTGGATAGAGGCGTATATATGCACCTAGATGCTGTGGCGTTGGTGGAGAGGCGCACTCAAAAGATGGCTCTCAACTTCATCAAGAGAGGATACGTAGACACTATAGCCACCGATTATCATGATGGCAGACGTCTATGTATCAATGAAGCACTAGAAGTGGTACAAAAACACCTAGGAAAAGACACTAGAGATGATATAGAAAACTTTTTTAGATTATCTTAAAAATACTTTACTCTCACACTAAAGTGTGATATTATATATATGGTCTTTAACATAGGTACTGCGATACCACAAGATTTTTATTATTTGCGTGATTATGTTGAGCAATCTTGTGATGAGCAAGGTTGCTTTTTTTTTGAGGAATATATGAGATTAAAATCTACAATTATGGATGATATGGCTGTCAAGCGCGCTTTGTTTCGTATCTCTCACGAGATTATAGAGAGGGGCAAAGGCGTAGACAATACTGTACTCATAGGTATAGTCACCAGAGGTGTACCTATGGCGCGTATGCTACAAGATAATATCCATAGACTAGAGGGCAAACTCATACCTATAGGAGAATTAGATATCACTATGTACCGTGATGACCTCTCTAGAGAGAGTGTGGGAGATATGGCTCGTATCAATGCTACCTCTATAGATTTTGACATCACCGGTAAGGACGTAGTGCTAGTAGATGACGTGCTATACACCGGTCGCACTGTGAGAGCCGCCATAGATGCCATTATGCAACTAGGTAGACCCAAGACTATCCAACTAGCCATCATGGTAGATAGAGGTCATAGGGAACTACCTATCAGAGCAGACTACGTAGGCAAGAATTTGCCTACTTCACACGACGAACTAGTCGCCGTGAGATTTGAGGATACCGACGGAGAGATCTCCGTACAATTATACGATATCAAATAAAACAAGAGAGGAGAAAGATTATGAAGTTGATTTTTGACATCAATGACAAGCCAAAATTTAGCCAAATTATCGTATTTGCTTTCCAGCAAATGTTGGCTATCATGGCAGCAACGTTGCTAGTTCCTATGATCGTATCTACCGATACTTTCACCATGGACCCAGCAGCCGCACTAGCAGGTGCAGGTTTAGGTACACTAGTATACCTATTCTTCACCAAGCGCAAGTCACCTGTTTTCCTAGGTAGTTCATTTGCATTCCTAGGCGCTATGGGTACTGCAGTCGCAGCAGGATACGGATATTGGGGACTTATCATAGGTGCTCTTATCGCAGGTCTTGTATACGTTATCATAGCTATTGTTATCCACTACACCGGTACAGGTTGGGTTAACAAGTTGCTACCTGCAGTAGTTATAGGACCTACCGTTGCATTGATAGGACTAGGTCTATCTAGTACTGCTACTGGCTGGTTGATGACAAATGGTGGTGATACCTACAATCTAGTCACCATACTAGTAGGTCTTGTCACGTTTATCGTTATAGTACTAGCATCTGCCAAGGGTAACGATACTTTGAAGATGATACCATTTATTATCGGTATCGGAGCAGGATACCTATTTGCTCTACTACTTACCGTTATCGGTACAGTAGCAGGTGTACCAGAACTATGCGTACTAGATTGGTCTAGCATAGTCAATTGCTTTAGTTCATTTACCTTTGAGAGCATATTCAGTTTGCCTGGATTTACCGTAGTAGAGGGTATCAAGACTGGCTTTAGCGCTATCGACGGTGCTGCTATAGGTAATATCGCAGTAGCATTTGCTCCAGTTGCTTTCGTAGTACTTGCAGAGCATATCGCTGACCACAAGAATATCAGTTCTATCATTGAGAGAGATTTGCTAAAAGATCCAGGTCTTACCCGTACCTTGCTAGGTGATGGTGTAGGTTCTATGGTCGGTGCTATATTCGGTGGATGTCCTAATACCACTTACGGTGAGTCTGTAGGTTGTGTGGCTATCACCAAGAATGCATCTATCATCACTATATTTGCTGCCGCTATCGGTTGTATAGTACTATCTTTCTTCAGCCCATTTGTAGCAGTTATCAACTCTATACCTAAGTGCGTAATGGGTGGTGCTTGTGTAGCCCTATACGGATTTATCGCTGTATCAGGTTTGCAAATGCTCAAGAACGTAGACCTAGGCGATACCAAGAACCTATTCGTAGTTAGTTCTATACTAGTATGTGGTATCGGTGGTCTAGTTATCAACATTGATATCGGTGCTGCTAATCCATTGACTATCACCAACGTCGCTACTGCACTTATCCTTGGTATACTAGTCAACACTATGCTATCTGCTGGCAAGAAGGCTAATACCCA
>JAGBSX010000022.1 GCA_017631635.1 Clostridia bacterium
GATAGTCTCCTCTAGTTGAGGTATCATGAAGTATTCCATAGCGTTTACCCTACGCTTATTTTTCTCAATCTCTTGGGCGAGCATACGCACAGATTTCTCTATCTCGGCGAGTTTGAGCATTTTTTCGGTGAGGGTACTCACTTTGTCTACTGCGTAGTCTGCCTCCGAAGTGACTGCCGATAGTGCGTAAGGGTATGGATAATCAGATGCACTACTGTCTATAGATATCTCTGGTATATCTACACCCATACAAGACGAAGATGACAAGTCCACGGTATAACTAGATGAAGGCATAGCAAAAGCCAACTCCATACTAGCCTTATCAGTAGAAGATAAAGCCATCGAAAAACTACCAAAAGTATCCGCTATATCACGCTCTATCTCACGCCTTAGGGCATAGTTGTACCTAAGTTTTTGAGAAAAGATACGTACCATTTCGTCGGATTTATCTTTTAGCAATTTGTGTCCACGTTTGGTCGTCGCTAGTCTCGCTTTGAGACGTTTGAGTTCCATACGCGTAGGATTTACGTTGAGTCTTGCCATGTTAATTCCTTATTATTCCTTGTCTAGATATGTTTCTATATATTGAGGTTTTATACGTTTGAGTTCGCTACGAGGTAGGATTTTGAGCAATTTCCAACCTATGTCTAGAGTCTCTTCTATACTACGGTTGGTGTCAAATCCTTGGTTGATATAATTCTTCTCAAATTCTGTAGCGAATAGTGCGTACAATTTGTCAGTAGGGGTGAGTGCCGCGTCGCCTAGTATGGCAGATAGTTCTTTGGCCTCCTTGCCTCTAGCGTATGCTGAGAATAGTTGGTTCATAGTATCTGCGTGGTCCTCACGAGTTTTGCCTTTGCCGATACCCTTGTCCTTGAGACGAGATAGAGAAGGGAGTACGTCGATAGGAGGAGTGACTCCTCTCTTGTATAGGTCACGGCTAAGTATTATCTGACCTTCGGTAATGTATCCTGTCAAGTCTGGGATAGGGTGAGTCTTGTCGTCCTCAGGCATAGTGAGTATAGGTATCTGAGTGATACTACCTGGTTTGCCTTTGATACGGCCTGCTCTCTCATACATAGTGGCTAGGTCGGTGTATAGATAACCAGGATAACCTCTACGGCCAGGTATCTCTTTGCGTGCGGCGGACACCTCACGTAGAGCCTCTGCGTAGTTGGTGATATCTGTGATGATGACTAGCACGTGCATACCACACTCAAAGGCTAGGTATTCTGCACAAGTCAGAGCCATACGAGGAGTGGCGATACGCTCTATAGCAGGGTCGTTGGCTAGGTTTGTGAATAGCACGGTTCTCTCTATAGCGCCTGTCGCTCTGAAGTCGTTGATGAAGTACTCTGCCTCTTCGAAGGTAATACCCACAGCACCGAATACTACTGCGAATTTGTCGTCAGTACCTAGCACTCTAGCCTGACGAGCGATTTGTGCTGCTAGTTCGGCATGAGGTTGACCACTCATAGAGAATACGGGTAGTTTTTGACCTCTGACTAGAGTATTTAGACCGTCTATGGCAGATATACCTGTTTGGATAAATTGATTTGGATAATCTCTAGAGGCAGGGTTGATAGGTTCGCCGTTGATATTTAGATGTTTCTTAGCGACTACTGGCGCTCCACCGTCGCGAGGGCGTCCCATACCGTCAAATACTCTGCCTAGCATATCCTCACTCACGCCTAGAGTTAGACCATGACCAGTAAATCTAGCCTTGGAGGTAGATATTTGTAGACCTTGAGATGATTGAAATAATTGGACTACGGCTTTGTCACCGTTGACCTCTAGTACTTTGCCTAGACGCACTTCGCCGTTTGATTGTTCAATCTCTACTAGTTCGTCGTAGGTAGCGCCATCTACACCCTCTACGACCATAAGAGGTCCGACAATTTCTTTGATAGTCTTGTATTCCTTAATCATTGTCTATACCTCCGTCCTTGAGAGTGTTGAGTTCTCTCACGATATTTTCATTTATCGTATCAAATTCTGCTAGATTTGACTCTTCGATATACTTGGCTCTACCTATTTGTTCTTTGCAAGGGAGAGAGAGTATATCTTCTATATCTACGTAATTGTCCACAGCCGACTTCGCCTCGTCGTGATAAGTCTTGATGAGAGATAGCATCTTGTACTGTTTGTCTAGTGAGGTGTAGGTGTCTATCTCGTGGAAGGCGTTTTGGTGTAGGTAGTCTTCTCTGACTATCTTGGCTATCTCCATAGTCAATCTATCTTGAGGAGATAGAGCGTCCATACCTACTAGTCTGACTACTTCGTCGAGTTCTGCCTCTTCTTGGAGGA
The DNA here is from genome assembly GCA_017631635.1 of Clostridia bacterium. Lineage (GTDB taxonomy): Bacteria > Bacillota > Clostridia > Christensenellales > RUG350 > RGIG9417. Next base: position 2,308 of record JAGBSX010000022.1, read on the forward strand.
TAGTAGATGCAAATAGTCTTAGGTCGTTGAAGTTGGTAGCGATATTGTCGCTGTACCACTCCTTCATACGGTCTACGTATAGAGAATAACTCACCATCCAGTCGATAGCAGGGAAGTGTCTGCGATAAGCAAGTGATGCAGATAATCCCCAGAATACTTTGACTATACGTAGGGTAGCCTGTGATACAGGCTCGGATAGGTCTCCACCTGGAGGAGATACAGCACCTATGGCAGTTATACTGCCCATACGATTGTCAGAGCCTAGTAGTTTGACTATACCTGCTCTCTCGTAGTACTCTGCTAGACGTGACGATAGGTAAGCAGGATATCCCTCTTCACCAGGCATTTCTTCTAGACGGCCACTCATCTCACGTAGAGCCTCTGCCCAACGAGAAGTACTGTCTGCCATGATGGCTACGTTGTATCCCATATCACGGAAGTACTCTGCTATGGTGATACCTGTGTATATGCTAGCCTCACGAGCCGCCACCGGCATATCGGAGGTGTTGGCTATGAGGACGGTACGTTTCATCAGAGGTGCTTTGGTCTTGGGGTCTATGAGTTCGGGGAATTCGTTGAGAACGTCCGTCATCTCATTACCACGCTCGCCACAACCTACGTATACTATTATATCAGCGTCAGCCCACTTGGCTATCTGGTGTTGCACGACAGTCTTGCCACTACCAAATGGTCCTGGTACTGCAGCGACGCCACCTCTAGCGATAGGGAATAGAGTATCCATTACTCTCTGACCTGTCACCATAGGAGATGATGGAGATAATTTCTCTAGATAAGGTCTACCTTTACGCACAGGCCAACGTTGGAGCATACACACCTTCTCTACGCCGTGAGCAGTTTGTATCTCTGCTATGACGTCTACTATGGTGTGATTGCCACTAGATATGGATAGTATTTCTCCCTCTATACCGTATGGTACTAGTATACGGTGTTCGACTATCATAGTCTCCTCTACCACACCTAGTATATCTCCACTATGTACCTGGTCTCCTACCTTTTTGAGAGGCTTAAATCCCCATAGTTTGTCATGGTCGAGATTGTCTATCTCTATACCACGGCTGATACGGTCGCCGTATCTAGCGACTATGGTAGTGAGAGGTCTCTGTATACCGTCAAATATACCTTCTATGAGACCTGGAGCGAGTTCGACTGATAGTGGATATCCAGTAGATACGACTTCTTCGCCTACTCCTAGACCACCAGTCTCCTCGTATACCTGTATAGATGCTTTGTCTCCACGAAGTTCTATGATTTCGCCTACTAGTTTATCTTTGCCGATACGCACGACGTCGTACATCTTGCTATCTTGCATACCTTCGGCGATAATCAATGGACCTGATACTTTGATAATTTTACCTGCCATTTATCTATCCTCTTTTTGTTGAATGATATCTACGCCTAGAGCCTTTTCGCTCAAGAGACGTAGAGTATTGATGCCAGTACCGTTAGAGCCTTCTCTAGACGGTATGGATATTATGATAGGGTAAGTGTCGTTGTCCGTTTTTTTGACGAAGTCCTCCACTCCACCATATATGTTTTCCGTTACGAATATGATTTGATAATCCCTAGCGAGTCTTCTAGCGATAGTATTAGCGTTTTTGAGGTCTGCGCTAAAGGTATCTATCCCCACAGCCTTGAAACACAATATACTCTCGCCATCACCCATTATAGCCACTTTAGCCTTCATAACCTTCTCTCAACCTCTCTTTGATAGTAGATTTTTCTTGATTAGTCCTGATGCCTGTCACTATGATACGTATATTTTTAATCTCATTTTGCTTGTATAGACAGTATAGTAGGAAGGGCATAGACCCTGCTAGTAGCAGTCTATCTTCTCTCAATATAGATAGCAATTTGCTATCCATCATACGCTCTATCTCTACGTAAGGGAGAGATAGTTGGTGACACTTTAGGGCGCTAGCAAATATATCGTGATATACGCTATTTTTGTAATCAAATACGATATTTTCATCTATACTCTCCTCTAGTTGATTGAGTACGGATAGAGGTATATCGCCACCTTGTATATACATATTGACTATACGATTGCCACGACTACGTAGTGCTACGGTTATATTTTTGAGAGATATCTCGTACTTGACTGCTTTGACTAGTACAGGCGTGCGTATAGTTAGCAAGTGTTGATAAGTAGCGTTGGCAAACATAGCGCTTATCTCATAGCCTTTGGGAGCATCTTCAAATGCTCTATCTACCTCAGCCAATAGTTTGGCCATGATAGGGTGTAGAGATGTATAATCTCCACTATCTACTGCGTGTTTGAGAGTCTTTTGTGGATACAATCCCTCGTATATAGCAGTAGGGAAATTGGTAGAGAGATACTTGCTCTTGACTAGTTGTTCTAGATACAGATAATCATACTTGACTAGTAGATAAGTCTGTATGTCGGCAGTAGGGCTATATTCTCTCACGAAATCCCCCCAAGCCTTCCACTCGCTAGCGATAGCCTCATCTATGCTAGTAGCGCCCACGCCAAAACCACTCTCTAGCACTAGTCTAAAGAGTTCTTTTTCATCTTGGCACTCTACAAATCTATTTAGTTTTTCTATTCCCAATAGTTTGCCTTCGTAAGATGATGCTATAGCATTTGAGTATATGGTATCTCTCATATTAGTTTGTTTAGTATCTCTGCTTCGTGTTTGTCACGGTGCAATTTGAGCAATATCTCAAAAGTAATGGTAGTGTCGTACTCAGCGGACACGATAACTACTCCACCTCTAAAACTGCCATCGGTATCTAGTAGAGATAGCGATAGATTGGCTAGAGTGGGGTGAGATAGTATACTTTGAGCCAACGACTTATCTATAGCACTAGAAAATCTAATGCTATCATTTTGCTTGGCGTACTTGACTAGTATGTTTACCAACACTTTCGTCATATCCTCATCAGATAGGGAGCATAGTTTGTCTAGCGCCTTTTTGTAGCAGTTGTCGATAGCCTCTAGTTTGGCACGACCTATGACTTTGGCTACGTCGATACGAGCCACGGTCTCACGTCTAGTGAAGATAGATGCGCTCTCGGTCTGCATACGAGTTAGCATTTGCTTTTCTTCTTCGCTAGCCTTTTGGGTCGCCAAGCGTACCATCTCTTCGCCTTGTTGAGTGGCGATAGAGATGATATTGTCAGCCTCAGTCTTGGCATCTAGTAGTATCTTGTCTAATAGTGCTTGATTAGTCATATTAGATAGCACCTAGTAGCATGATGGATATGACTAGAGCAAGTATAGCATAAGTCTCTACCATAGCAGGGAATAGAATAAGTCTACCAAAAGACACTTCTTTCTTGGCGATAGCGTTGAGACCTGCTACAGAAGTCAATCCTTGTAGCATACCTGTCACTAGACCACATATTGCTAGAGGTAGAGCAGCGAAGAATATTCCCCAGCCCATCTCTACGCTCATACCAGCAGATAGGTATCCTAGTCCCATGATACCTAGTACGAATCCGTAGATACCTTGGGTAGCAGGCAATACTGATAGAGTAAGCACTCCACCAAAAGCCTTTGGCTTCTCAGCCAATACTGCAGCAGCGGCACGACCGGTGAAGAATAGACCAAATGCAGAGCCTACGCCACATAGTATCACGCATAGAGCAAGACCTAGTATTGCTATTGTTAAACCGTCCATAATAAACCTCCAAAATTTATTAACCTAGTTGATATCACAGTCTATACGACTGATTATTCCTTGATATAAGTGTGTCTAAATCCTCTGCCGATAGGAGCGAATACTTCGCCCTCACCGTCGTAGAATCTAGAGAAGAATTCGATATATTGTAGTCGAGATACGTGTATATACGCACCTAGAGCGCCCATAGCGAGGTTAAATAGATGACCTACTACTATGATGATGACACCTATAGGCATAGCCGAGGTGGCTAGCATAGGGGTAGCGTACTGCACCACGATACCTGCGATAATATTGCCTGATAGCATTAGACCAAATAGTCTAGCATAACTGAGCAAGTCGCTGAAGTATCCTATTAGATTGTACACAGAGGTAAACATACGCAAAAACTTGGTGATTCCCTTGTGTCTGATGGATAATAGTACCTCTAGTCCCACTACACCTGCGCATATGTATATACCTGTGTTTAGGGTGTCGGCAGGTAAGGAGAGTTCTAGTGTATCTGCGAACATACCTAGTCCTGCTACTATCAATCCTACGAAGAATATGCACCACACGAATCCGTCTATGATACCGTCTACCACCTCTCCCTTGTGTATGAGTTGTAGTCCCTTTTGGAAGAAGGCTACCATCATTTGTACAGCGCCTATACCTAGAGATATGATGAGCAATTTCTCATACTCTACGGTAGGGCTAGGCATTATAGATGGTGGTATCAGCGCTATATGTTCGTGCGTATATCCGAAGAACGAACCGAATAGTAGTCCAAATAGTATAGTAGATAGTCCACCCAAGGTGAGTACCCACACGAGTCTACGAGTACCCGTGTCGTATTTCATACCTCTAGCGAGGACAAAACCTCCTATCGCTAGTAGTAGTCCATATCCTATGTCAGCCATTATGAAACCGAAAAATGCTAGGAAGAATATAGACATCACAGGGTTGGGGTCTAGTTCTCTATAATTTGGAGGCGAATACATATTCGTCACAAATTCAAATTGTCTGACTACTTTGTTGTTGATAGTCTGGGTAGGAGGGTTGTCCTCCTCTTTTATCTCGTCAAATACGTAGTACGCAGATGGAGATATATCGCATATAGCCTTGGTCACCTTGTCTATATGATCTGTAGGCACGTAGCCAGTTAGCCAAAACGTACGGCTAGTGGTAGGCATACGGCTAGATACGTCTTGCTTGGTGAGGGCGTATGATATATAATCGTACGAGGTGGCTAGTATGCTATACTCTGCGCCTAGGGACAATATCTCGTCTTCGCTAGACTTGATATCATCCTCTAGAGATTGTATCTCTTGATTGTATCTATCTATGAGTGTGAGAGCCGTGTCGTTGTCGTCAAATTGTCTCATACTATATCCACACTCATTGAGTATGTCGGTGATGACCTTCTCTAGTCTCAACTCAGCGCACAATACTAGCGCTTGTTCGCCATTGAGAGGGTTAGGCTCAGGGAATTGTATAGCCACTGTATCATAATGCTCCGTGAGGGCTATGAGGTTGGACTTGTTCTCCTGAGGTATAGTACCCATGGTGACAAATGTACGCTTGGTAGATACTGCTTGAGCAAATGGTATATCTATATATTGATAAGAGAGTAGGCGAGTGATAGTGTTGCGTAGGAGGAGGATATCGTGGTTTGCCTTGTCGATACTCTCTGCAGAGGATAGTATGCGCTTGCTGACCTCTAGTGCGTGGTCTACTTTGCTCTCACTATCCAAAAATTCTCCAAAAGACATATCTCTCATAGAGGTGTCTAGCGAAACCTTCTTACCCCTAAAGAAGACGTCTATATATTCCATAGCGTCCCCTAGTAGGGTGAGTCTAGAGTCGGTAGTAGGAGTCTCTACCACTTCGCCCTCTACAGATGTATCTGGTGCTACGTCTATATGCACCATACCAGTAGCAGATAGCGAATTGAGTAGGTCGTCTCTATCAGTCTTGACTGCTAGAAGATTTAGTTTTGACATCTTGTTGATCATTAGCCAAATATTTCCTCTATTATCATATCGCTTATAGCATCTATATTCTCGTCGGCACGAGCCAATATATCTTTGGCATCTTGTTCGCCACGATTGATAGCATCATTATAAGAGGCAGTCGCTATCTTGTCGGCGTCCTCTAGTGCTCTTTTTCTTATAGACTTTAGATTTCTTTCGGATTCGGCGACTATTTCAAGCACACGCTTTTGGGCGTCGGCTGTGATAGTCATAGCCTCTTCTCTGGCAGTAGCCAACGTCTCGTCGGCAACTCTCTCGGCATCTATTATGCTAGACAAAATTTCTTCCATAAAAAAATTCCTCACTATACATATAGTTTACTATATGTCATAGTAAAATGCAAGTCTTTGACAATGCTCTTTTGTATAAAATTGGTGCGATTTTTTATCAAAAGTCAAAACCTATGATTTTATGCCAACAAATTTTCAATTAGTTGACAAGGAGAATAGGTAAATGTTATCATTTTATTATGAATTAAGGAGGATAAAACTATGAGTGAAGAAAACAAAACTCCACCAAATTCTGATAATCAAGTGGAGAAGGAAGAATACAACTTCAAAGAAGAGAGACTTTGGCTTTATATAGGTAGTGTCTTGACTGTCATAATATTTGCAGGCATTATCGAGATATGGGTAGAGGCAGGCAGGATATTTATAATAGACTTGCTATTCACTTCAAATGGATTTTTGGTGCTAGTAGGAGCAGCCGCTACCTTTTTGGCTTTTAAAAATTTTAGGGAGATAGACAAGGACAAGAGAATATTTTGGGATTACTTTTTCTTGATACTATTGATACTCGCAGGTGGCATATGCGTGCTAGTAGGTGTTATAGTTTACGTCATATTTAGGATAGTGATCTGGTATCTCAAAGAAGAATTTTCTGCCCCTGTGTACTCCAATGACGACGGTAAAAACGATACCTACCACGTAGGCAAAGACGTCGCAGGATACGATAGGATATACAATCAAGACGGCAAGGAGATTACTACCGTAGAGAGTATTGGCTCTAATGGAGACGTCTATGGTACTGACGGCAATAAATACACTAAGAAATAACCTAAGAACATTGTTCAAACAATTCTATCCACTACTTCTAGTGGTGAAAGGGTATAAAAAAGAATCTTACTCATAGAGTAAGATTTTTTGTTGCAATTTAATTGACAAATCACTATGCCTTAAATATGTAGTTGGTGTCCCAGTCTGGGATATAGGGGTGGTGTCTTAGATAAAGTTTGTAATTAGGATTGATAGACAGCACCTTGAGGGGTATATCCACTATATCAGTTGCCTTGTGATAGGTGGCTATGAGCATAGTGGGGGATAGGGTAGATATGGTGCGAGAGCCACCCTCTATTACCTTGAGTTCGTTGCCCTCCGTGTCGATATTGATATACTCCACACTACTATCTCCTATGAGAGTATCTATACTAATGGTAGGAGTAGGAGTACCTACGCTACCTAGTAGAGAACTGCGAGAGCCACGGTTGTCAAAGTACTCTATACCCTCCTCATTTGAGCCTGCCATATTGTAGGTAGATATTTGTCGACAATCTGCCAAAACTTTTGTGAGTTTTTTGAAATTTCTCTTGTCGGGCTCTACTGCTATTATCCTAGCATAATCAGGATTGTGAGATATATACTCTAGTGCTGTGTCTCCGTTGTATGCACCTAGGTCTAGGTAAGTATCATTTGCTTTGGGTGATATGAGAGACCATATCTCCTCCCGAGCTGTCTCTGCTAGTGAGAGGTAGGGGATTTCGCCAGTTAGTTTGTACAGAACTATATTCTCGTAGGTGCGTCTAGAGATATCGTCGGCTAGTAGTGAGTATATATACCTCAACTTGTCCTCCACACTCCTCACGTACTCTATGTCAAAATAACTATCTCCCACCACCGATAAGCAAGGCGCATAAGTCTCGCATATGCTAGATATTCGCTTGATATTGTCCATCACGGAGGGGAGAGCCGAGCCAAATGCTACTAGCACTATCATATCGGGGTAGAGGGAGCGCATCTCATCAAAGGAGCATACCGTATATCCCAAAAAGTCATTGTGCCTCACAAATCCGTCGCTCGCAAATACACCTTTGACCTCTACACCTATACTGCGTAGTTTGTATATCAGTCTCTCGGACGCGTTGCCCATACCGTATATGACCACAGGTGAGGTGGTGTTTTTTAGCCTAGTCCACATATCCATATATACATTATATCACAAGTAGTCTCATTTGCCAAATCTTATCAACGAAAATCGCCTAGTTGCCTAGGCGAAATTGTATTTTTTATTTTATCCTACCTAGTAGATAGTCTAGTGATACTTGCATATAGTTTGCTAACTTGACTAGACTTTCTACCGAGGGCAAAGTTTTGGAGTGTAGCCAGTTGTATATGCTAGAGCCAGACACACCTAGAGTACGCTCGATACTATATTGAGAGGTGTTGGTTTCTTTCATTACGCACTTTAGCCTAGCCGAAAAATCTGTCACAGGCAAATATTCACTATATTCTACGTATTCGCATAGACCTAGCATCACGTCTGCTGACACGTTAAAATAATCTAGTATCTTGACAAAACCATCAAATAGGGGTAATCTCTCTGCTCTTAGATATCTAGTGACGTTGGTCCTATCGGTATTTAGAATTTTAGCCAAAGCAGGAGGATTGACACCTTGCTCTGTCATCAACAATTTTAGGTTTTCGCTAAATTTTGACAAAATATCCATATACACATTATAGCACATATAGTCTCGTTTGCCAAATCTTATCAACGAAAATCGCCTAGTTGCCTAGGCGAAATTGTATGTTAAATTTTCTTAAATACAAACAAGTACTCGTGAGCAAGCAGTAAAAAATTGTGTTTTATACTATTTGTTTTCCAAAAGCCTGTCGCTTTACAGTTGTGTTGCTCTTTAATGATTATTTCTTTTGTCTTAAATCCTGCAAGTTCAAATACTCGCATAGTTTCAAAAGCAAGTGGTTGCACTATACCTTTTTTACGGGTATCGCCCATAAGTATCGCGCAAAACTTTCCTTTTTTCAAAACCCTATAACTTTCTTCTGCAACCTTGTATATTTCAGTTAAAAATTCTTTCATTTCAAGGTGGGATAGGTCGTTTTCAATATCTTCACTATATTGAATAATATTTGCGTAAGGTGGATGCGTACAAATTAAATCTATTGATTCGTTTTCAATAAAGTCAAGTTTGCGAGCATCTCCAAGTCTAATATCAACTTTTCCCGTTTTCTCTCGTTCAAAAGCGCATTTTTCCGTACAATGTTCTAAGGCAAGGGGGTTAACGTCTACGCCGATAATATTTCTATTTAATAATTTAGCTTCAATAAGAGTTGTTCCGCCGCCTGCGAATTGGTCTAGCAATAAATCGCCTTCCTGTGAATAACGCAAAATAATATTGCGTGGAATATACGGAGACCAATTCCCACGCCATTTTGCATCGTGGGTTGCCCATTTACCACGTTCGGGGAAAGCCCAAACGGTGTTAGTCTCAAGCTCGAAGTTATCAGGTTCCCATTTAATTGTCTGTTGTTTCGTTGCCATAATTAATCCGTTATATTTTCAGGCGGTACAGGTAAGCCGAGTTTTGAAAGTGGTATGTATTCAAAATAATATTCGCAACCAACAGATATGATATAATCTAGAACATCTTTATATTTAGGGCTTTTAAACCAATCTCCTAAAAGATAGGTATATTGAACATCAATATTTGCAACCGCCATCAGTTTTTTATATTGTTTTTTCTTAAAATCACAAGTTTGCAATTTTTCATCAACAGATCCTTCAACCGATTGAAACTTGCATTCAATAATATAGAGCATATTATTTAACAACACAAAAATACAATCATCTGGCAATAACTTCTTCGACAAATATTTTGTCCAATCAATATTTAATTCTCTAAGAAATATATTGTAAAAAGAATGCTTTTTAAAAACTCTTGCCACTAAAGTATCGTCGTAAAAAACCTTGTCTTTATCAACAAAGTAGTGAGGTTGAGAAGCTAAAAAAGTGGACAAATCAACTTTTCCTTCAAAAACCAAACCTGTTCTCGTATTTCCTCCGCCTTTTCCATTTTTAATCATAATTTTCTCCTTTTAGTAGTTCTTTATCAAAAGTTCAGTAACGTTTCCGCGTTTTTCTGCTTTACTATTTATCAATCTAACCGCTGTAATACGCTGAATATTAAACTCGCTATATAAATCATCGAAGAAATTATCTTCATAGTTTACGTTATGCGGATCTGAGTTGCTTAACAATACTTTTGCGCCCTTATTTGATAACTGTTTGTAGAATTTTGCGAGTTCAATTTGGTCGTTGTCGTTAAACTGATTTTCAGTATATGACGTGAAAGCGGACGTAACGTTTAGCGGACGATAAGGTGGATCAAAATAAACAAAAGTATTTTCGTCTACAAAACTTTCTACATCGTGATAATCACAAGAGCGCATAACAACATTTTGTAATCTCTTGGAAATATTTATTAGGTTTTCCTTATCACAAATGAGCGGATTTTTATATTTGCCTGCAGGAACGTTAAATTTGCCCGACTTATTCACTCTATATAAACCATTAAAACAAGTTTTATTAAGGAATATAAATAAAGCTGCTTTAGTTATAGATGTTTCATCGTTTAATACTAATTCGTTAAACTTATCTCTTTGAGCATAATAAAGTGCTTGTTGTTCATCCAAATCAAGTTTCTCATAGTTATCTTGAAGAGTTTGCAACTCATCTATCAATATAGCACAATTATCTCTAATTATGGAATACACATTGATAAGTTCTTTATTGTTGTCGTTTATATAAACTTCATCAAAGGAATATTCGTTTAATAGTGCAAACAATAGCGCGCCACCACCAACAAACGGCTCAGCGTATTTAGTAATCACTGTTCCTATTCCATTTGGTAGGTTGGCTTTAAGTACATCTAATAATTGTCCTTTTCCGCCCGCCCATTTAACAAAAGGATGAGTATTTTCTTTTTCGGCAATAACGTTTCGTTTCATTCTCGCATCAACAGGTTTTTCTGCATTACGGGGAATTATCCACATATTACCGAGCATTGCGACATCGGGAATTCTACATTCCGAGCAAAGAATAGAAACTCTTCTTTGAGATATGTTCCATTTTTCGGCGGCTTCTCTTGCTGACATATATTGAATCATATCAAAACCCCTATCAATTATATTTGTGGTTATATTATATTCTATTTCTCGAACAATATCAAGCAATTTTATATACATACAAAAAAATAAAAAAAAGGAATTAAACTTTCACGATTTAATTCCTTTTGGATAGTATTCATATATTACCACTTATACTCCATACCCTTTCTATTTATATAGAAGTATGGTTTGTTGTCACTCTCGGCTAGGTCGACTATCTCTCTAGCGCTGTCATTAGGGTCTAGAGATGCTGCTTGTCCACCCATATCCGTACGCATCCAACCTGGGTCTACTGCCCACGCTCTAAACCACATAGTACAGTATGCTTGATTGAGTATCTTGGTGGCGAAGTTGAGGGCACATTTGCTCATTTGATAAGCATATTCGTTGGTCCTAGCGAAGTGATAGCCTATGCTACCTGCCTCTGAGGATATGTTGATACAAGTCGTGCAAGCCTTAGACATCTCTTTAGTTATATGCTACGCACGTATTTTAGGCAGGACAAGGGATATAGACTGCTACTAGATAGCCTATACGATAGCGCCTATCAAATACTCAAAGGTTGGAGTGATGAGAAGGGAGTCAATCCTGCTGTCACTACCTTGAGGAATAAGATAGCAGATGAGTTTAGCGCCCCTTACTTTGACCTAATGGAGGAGATGAGTAGGCTAGGATATAGCGTAGACCATTTGAGGAGACTATTTGTCGAGGATAGTGGAGTGTCCCCTATCCAATACCTCACTAGACACCGACTAGAGTACGCCAAGAAGTTGCTCAAGGAGTACAATAAATCTTATTCTATCAAGGACGTAGCACAGATGAGTGGATATCTAGACCCGTACTATTTCTCTAGGATATTCAAAAAGCACGTGGGCGTCTCCCCTAGAGAATACTCTAGTCGCTACCTAGAGAAAAGATAAAAAGTTATTTCATTAGTGTTCAAATAATATTGTTTAACAAAAATAAATATCCACCAACTTGGTGGATATTTATTTTGTAATATTTTACAAGTCGAGTTTCGATTATTTTTCTCTTTTAGTGTTTTCACTCATAAGTTAATTATAGCATAAATCAAGTTTTTAGTAAAGTGATATTGTTTGCTTTGCAAACAGTAATATTTTTAGCCAAGGTCTAAAAGTGATATTTTGACTTGCAGTCAAAGTGATATTATATTTGCCACAACTCGCCGATAGGCGAATATCACTTTGCGTAGCAAAATATAACGCCGTAGGCATATAACTTGCCGAAAGGCAAATATAATTGTGGCGTAGTGATAAATCCCTATCACTACGCCACTAACAGGTGTGCTTATTTTATTTGAGTGGAGTTTTCGTGCCGTCCTTTTCTACTATATAGGTATTGTCTAGTTGTGCTCTCATACTGCCTGTGACGCTATCTATATATTCTTGACGGAGTATGCGTTGTTCTTCTTTCTCTTCGGGAGTGAGCCCTACTTCTCTAGCCTTTTTGGCTAGTTCGTTGATGCGTGGGATATTTACCATAGTCCACCTCCTACGCTAGAGATTATAGCACAGGGGGAGATTTTTATCAATCATTTGGATAGTCAAAGCAAAAATTTTTGTTTATTTGTCAAAAGGGTGCGAATAGTTGTAAAAAAATACAAAATTGCGTTTTTTACTTGAAAAAGTTAATCATATTCATTTATAATAGTATCAAGCATATTTACGGAGGAATTTATGAAATTTGCATTGACAGACCTCTCTTTTGTTGAGGGATTAGAAGAACTAATTAGCGAATTTGAACTAGACGTAGAGTTGGTAGAGACAGACTACGATTATCTTGTCGTCGTAGACCAAGGGGCTAATAGTATAGACAAAGTAGGTGAGGAGTGTCGTATCACGTATTCGCACAAGCCTGCGTTTTTCATGATGTTTCTCAAACTTTTACAGCATATAGAGGTAGAGGAATACAAGATAAGTATGTCGTACAATGGAGATTTTGGAGTGATGGTAGATTGCTCTAGAAATGCCGTAATGACTCTAGATACAGCCAAGCGTACTATTCGCAATATGGCGTCTATGGGATATACGTATCTCGAACTATACACCGAAGACACCTACGAGGTAGAGGGTGAGCCTCTCTTTGGATACAAGAGGAGTAGATATAGCCGTGATGAAATCATCAAGATAGTGGAGTACGCAGAGATATTTGGCATGGAGGTTGTACCTTGCGTACAGACGCTAGCCCACCTCAACGCCATATTCAATTGGCCTACTTATCAAGAGCACAAGGATTATGACGACATACTACTAGCCAAGGACGAGAGAACGTATAGACTGATAGACAATATATTTAGGTCCTTGAGATCTATGTACAAGACCAACCGTATCAATCTCGGTATGGACGAGGCGCATATGCTCGCTAGAGGCAAATATATGGACAAACACGGATACGTGCCTGCATTTGAGGTGTTTGCCGAGCATTTGAGGTACGTGCTAGAGGTCGCTAGGAGTTATGGATTTGACCAGCCTAGTATATGGTGCGATATGTACTTCCGTATGGCGAACGAAGGTAATTATTATATCAAGGACAAATCTTTTAGTTTCACCGAAGAGCAAAAGGCCACCGTACCACAGGGAGTCAAACTCATATATTGGGACTACTACAACGTAGACGACGACGTGATAGACAATATGATACGATTGGTAGGAGAGTTGTCTCCAAATACTGCCTACGCAGGTGGACTGTGGAAATGGGCAGGCTACGCTCCAGCCAACTACATAACTCAAGACGTAGATAGACATATCATACCTCGTTGTCTTAGGGCTGGTATGACGGACGTATTGATGACTGCTTGGGGAGACTGTGGCGCAGAGGCATCTATATTCTCCATATTACCTGGTATGCTATACACTAGCGAAATGCTATATACAGGTGGAGTGAGAGAGATAAATAGCAGATGTATGATGCTATTTGGCTACACCTATAGAGATATGGTCAAACTTGATTTGCCAAATATCCTAGAGGACAATCACAAGCACGAATTTGATATCCAAAATCCATCCAAATATCTACTTTACAATGACCTATTACTAGGTATTATGGACCCTTATATGCCAGATGACGTAGAGGATAGATACTCTAAGATGCACCGTACACTATCTAGAGTGGAGGGTGGTAGCAAGTATCAATATATATTTGACACTATGATAGCCCTCACCAAACTACTATCTATCAAGGCTTCACTAGGTAGAGAGATTAGGGCTACTTACCTAGCAGGTGGAGATATGACTCCATTGCTCGACAAGATAACCAAAGCACGCAAAGCCTTGCGTAATTTCAAACTCAAGGCTGAGCAAATGTGGTTTAGAGAATACAAGCCTGTGGGATATGAGGTGCTAGACGTGAGACTAGGTGGTCTAGACAATCGTATGGCTACTGCGTATAATAGAATACAAATGTACATAAGCGGAGAGATACCTACGATAGAAGAATTAGATGAGCCTGTACTAGATTATCTAGGTAAGGCAGGCAAACCCGTAGTCAACAACGTCTGGGGAACGATATTCACCGCTTGCCCTACTAGATAACTCAATCCGTCCTAGCGATAGGACGGATTATATTTTGGACAAAAATAGTTGCACTTTTTTCGCTGGTGTAGTACAATTGTATTGATAATCTATGGAGGTAGAGTAGTTGAACAAGAAGTATTTGAGGCTGATATCCATCATACTCACGGTGATATGCACTATGCTAGTACTGTCTGGTTGTGCAGAAGGACTATACACCTCTGGACTAAAGTATAGAGAAACTGGTGGTATAGACAACGTCATCAGAGGAGACGAGTATTATTATGCCGTATCCGGTTTGGGCGAAGTCCAGTCCAAAGATATAATAGTACCTATTATGCGTACTGGCAGATACGTCGTGAGGATATCTGGCGAAGCATTTAAGGATACTGATATCAAGAGCGTGACCTTGCCAGAGAGTATGCTAGGCATAGGGTCTAGAGCATTCAAGGATTGTACTAGCCTACGCTCTATCAACATACCACCTCAAGTATTCTATATAGGAGAAGGCGCGTTTGAGGGGTGCACCTCTCTCACGAGCGTGGCATTTGAGGACGACTACGTGTGGTATATAGAGGACGTCGAGACTAGCGAAAGGACTAGGATAGACGTGACTAATGATAGAGAGATAGCCACCAAGTTGGCAGGCGAATATGCTGCCTACAGACTAGTCAAAGAGTAATCTAGAGGGCAAAATAGTATAATAGACAAATAAAAAATCATTGTGTGGTCACAATGATTTTTTTTGTTTTATTGAGTGATATTCGATAGATATTTTTTCATCTCACGGATAGCGCCCTCTAGGTCGTGTTCGAGATAGTTGCCACACTCCGATTTGGTTGAGCCGGGGATAGTGTCAAACTGTATCGCTAGGCGTAGCATCTCCACGGTGAGAGGTAGTACCTTGTCTATGTCTAGGTCTCGCATGAGTAGATAAAATCCCGTGCGACAGCCCATAGGGCCGAAGTACACTACTTGCTCACGATATTTGCTATTGCGATAGCAGGTAGCGAGTATATGCTCTATGGTGTGCATGACTGCACTATCTAGATAATCTCCACCGTTGGGAGTCTTGAATCTCATATCGTAGGTGTATATAGAGTACTCTTGGTGAGACATATATAGACCTATATGATGTTCGTCGTGATTTATCTCAAAAGATTTGATTTTGTCCATATTATTTCTTGATACGTGCGATAAGTGTGTGTATACGGTCTAGGTCGTCTTTGGTGTAATAATCTATATATATACGACCTTTTCTATCATTACCTATAGCCTTGACTTTGGTAGCGAATACGTGTTGCATATCGTTGATGAGTTCACGGAGTTCTATAGATATAGGAGGATTTTTCTTGGCGTATTTCTCTGGATTGAGATATACTCTCACAGCCTTCTCTATATCTCTCACGCTCATCTTACCGTCGGAGGCAGACTTGGCGAATTTGAGTTGGGCATCTGGGTCTGTGACAGACACTAGGCACTTGGCGTGACCTGCAGATAGTCTATTTTGCTTGACTAGTTCTATGACAGGGTCGGTGAGGGTGAGTAGTCGTAGATAGTTGGTGACGGCAGGACGAGACTTGCCTATACGCTCTGCTACTGCCTCTTGGGTACATTTGTACTCATCCATTAGTTGTTTGATACCCATAGCCGCTTCGATAGGGTTGAGGTCCTCTCTTTGTAGGTTTTCAATGAGGGCTATCTCTTTGATTTGGCTCTCAGAGTATCTGCGTACTACTGCAGGCATAGTAGTTAGTTTGGCTAGTTTGCTAGCACGGTATCTACGCTCACCTGCGATTATCATATATTTGCCGTCTTTTGGAGTGACGACTATAGGTTGGATAACTCCGTGTATACGGATAGAATCGCTGAGTTCTAGTAGGGCAGTCTCATCAAATTTTTTACGAGGCTGGTCGGGATTTGGTATGATGTCGTCGATAGGTATCTGGTCTATACCGTCGCCTACCTTAGACACAGACACAGGCTCTCTCACAAGGTTGGCGTCTTGCTCTTCGAGGAAGTTCTCCTCGTGATTGATATCTTGTAGCAAGGCAGCGAGCCCCTTGCCTAATCCGGATTTTTTCTTCATTATTTTTTGCCTCCGTTTTGTCTTTGCTTAAATTCTTCTTTGAGGTGATAGTATGCTCTAGCGCCAGTACATCTACGCTCGTAGTTCACTATAGGCTCGCCGTGGCTAGGTGCTTCGGCTAGTTTGACATTTCTAGGGATAGTCACGTCAAATACTTTGTCTCCAAAATATTTGCGTACTTCTTCGGCTACTTGTTGAGCGAGTTTGCTACGACTATCGCAAAGAGTGAGTAGTACACCTGCTATATTTAGATTTGGATTAAATCCGTGTTTGCGTATTAATCTCACGGTATTCATCAGTTGAGTGAGTCCCTCTAGTGCGAAGAATTCGCATTGAATAGGTACTATTATCTCATCTGCAGCAGTGAGAGCATTGATAGTGAGTAGTCCTAGTGATGGTGGACAGTCTATAAATATATAGTCCCACTCATCTTTGATTTTCTCTAGTGCATCTTTGACGACAAATTCTCTACGAGTGTCTAGTTGCACCAGTTCGACCTCTGCGCCTGCTAGGTCGATATTTGTACCTAGTACCTTGAGGGTAGGGATAGAGGTGTCTTGGAATATCTCGTTGTCACGGATATCCTCGTCTCCTGTGATTATATCGTATATAGATACGGTATCGTCGCCCTTGCTAGCGCCTAGTCCACTAGTAGCATTACCCTGTGGGTCCATGTCTACTACTAGCACTTTGAGTCTGTCAAATGCTAGGTATGCTGCTAAGTTGATACAAGTAGTCGTCTTGCCTACGCCACCTTTTTGGTTGGCTACTGCTATTATTTTGCCCATGGTCCAGTCTCCTTTTATAGTGGTGATTTTCGTGCTTTGCCACCCTCACGAGGGTATCTTGGGGGAGTAGGTCTCACCTTGTCTAGCAGGATAAGACATCTACTATAGTCGCTATCGGGTATAGTGTAGGGTACTATCTCGCGTAGTTGAGCACCTAGTACCTTGACTGCATTTGCCCCTTCGTCGTATTCGCTAGGGAGGGTCTTGTATGCTATCATACGACCTCCCACCTTGAGTAGTGGTAGACAATATTCGCATAGTGGACTCATAGACGCTACTGCTCTAGCAGTCACTATGTCATAATTCTCTCTACGCACCTTGGCTAGGTCTTCGGCACGAGTATTGAGCACGGTTGCGTTGAGAGATAGGGTGTCTACTACGTCTTGCAAAAAAGTAGTCTTCTTGCCTATAGAGTCGGTGAGTGTGTAGTGGATATCCTCTCTCATGATGAGTAGTGGGATAGCAGGCAATCCTGCGCCACTACCTACGTCTAGACACTTCGCGCCACTAGGTATATGCTCCATACCTGCCAAAGAATCAGCGAAATGCTTGAGTACGGCATCTACTTGGTCAACTATACGTGTGAGGTTAAATCTTGAGTTGTAGTCTATCATCATATCGTAATATCTAACGAAGTCGGACACTTGTTTGTCCGTCATAGATATACCCATACGTGATGCTACTGAGATGAGATAATCTTGCATAAGTACTCCTCGTATTTATTTGATTATAATATAATCAACCAAAATATGCAAGCAAATTAGCAATATTGTTCCACGAAAATACTATGAAACATTTTGCCCTGGTGAAACTATGTGAAACAAAATAAATAAACGCACGAGATTTTCGTGCGTTTATAGTAAACAACAAGGTTTTTAGGCGAATTTAATCATTGCGCCATGGTATAGGAGTTTGGTTTTCTCCGTAGTGCCAGTATTTATCGCCAGAGGCTAGTTGTTGGCTAGTAGGCTCGGTAGCAGAGTAGTAGTATACGGTAGCATTGAGACCAGTATCACCATTTTGGATATTTGACCAGTACGTGCTATCGAGACGGTAGTATACTTGCACTGGTGTAGAGGTAGTCTCAAAGGCATTTGCCTCTATACTACGCAAAGATGCTCCTATTACCAAAGTGTTGAGGGAGGTACAACCCTCAAATGCTCCTGACTTGATAGTGTGTATACCAGGATTGCGAGTATTGTAGGTGTCGGATACAATGACTACTTTCTCTAGAGAGGTGCAACCTGCGAATTCGCCTGCAGGTATCTCCTTCATAGTTCTAGGTAGAGTGATACCCGTGATATCAGTACCTGCCAAGAATCCGTCTAGACTGACTACGCCCATAGGCAATACGATATCTCCACTTAGGTCACTAGATACGCTATATATGATAGGCTTGTCATTTCCGTAGCCATCGTCGGAGACACTCATTTCGTACAATATACCGTCTTGGTAGAAGAAGGATGCGTTTTCAGGCAAAGTGACGATAGCATTTGAGCCGTTGAAAGCACGTTTTTGAAATCCTGTCCATTCTGTCACCACGACTTCGCTGATGAGTTCGTTGGTAAAGGCGTTGGTAGGTACGTAGATTAGTCTTTCGGGGAGTACTAGTTTGGTTATTCGGTGAGTACCTTGATAGATGTTCGCCTGCATATATTGTACGTATATGTCGTGTATTTTGGCAGGTATGACTAGTTCGTTTGTTGGAGCGAGAGTAGATATAGAGGTCAAGGTATAATATCCAGGAGCATAGTTCATAGGAGTATACTCAAAGGTTAGACCTGTGTATGTCCACTTGGCATAGATATCTACACTTCCTAGAGTACCACTATTTAGTAGGTCGTTGTCGTATGGCGTCTCATAGTTCTCATCGAAGTACCAGCCGTCAAATACGTAATCATCTATATAGACGTTGCCCACTAGTTGAGAGGTGTATCCTGCGTGTTGGTCAAATTCTCCTACTAGACTATTTGCATTTGGCACGTCTGCCCAACGGCATAGAGCGTGGTCTAGGTCAAAATAAAAGTGGTCGTATACAGATATAGTGTAATCCATAGTGTCCGTATCAGTACCGTTATAGTGAATAGTGGCAGTTAGGTCGAGAGTCTCACTCCTTCCATATATTTGACAAGAGTATTCTATTACCTTTTCGTTGCCGTCAAATCTTTCGCCACTTGGATGAAACATATCTGCAGTCACGGTGATTTGGTCACCGGGTTGGAGAGGTTCGGTGGAGAACTCTGTCATCCATCCTACAAATGCTACTCCGCTTACTACAGGGAAGGCAGGCATAATAAGTGGCTCTCCTAGATTGCAAGAGACTTCTAGAAACTCTGAGTACCCACCTGCTAGGGGGCTATATCCAAAACTGACCGTATACTCCTCACGCGTGCTAGGCTCGCCACTAGGAGCAGTACATCCTGCTAGTGAAAAAGCAACGGTGATACTCACAAATATAGATAGCAATATAGTGATAAAAGATTTCTTCATCATATCCTCCTCGTTGATTTTGGTAAAATCAAAAATCATCAACTATTTAATTATATTAAATATACAGATTGCTATTTTCAAATACCAATATATTTTCTACAAGTCAAGTGGTGCTATCCTTTGATAAAAAAATAAGTTGATTTTTGAGAGAGTGTGTGATATCATTAGCATATGACACCTTGTAGGAGGAGATTATGAAAGCAAAGATAGGTTTTTTGGCGTTTCATATACTATTTGCGCTATGCCAAGTGACTATGTCCGTATTGGGTATGCAACTGGTATCTCTAGCGTGCTACATAGCAGGCGCTGTGGTGGTGATAGTAGGATTGCTAGCATTTTTGCCTGGAGTGAGATTTTGGACAGGTATTTCGGAGTTTGGCTCTAGATTTGAGGCGAACAATATCCCTACGGCATTTGTCACTATGATAATTACTATGCTGATAGGTGGTGCGATAGCGTATATCCCACATTTTTTGGGAGAATTAGGATTGTTTGCTCCTATATTTAGTTATTTGGTAGCATTGTTTGTAGGACTCAAGATTATCGCAGAGAATAGTCAGTGGCAGTACTACTTGGGAGGTGCTACGCGCTGGATGGGCAAATTAGTCCCTTGCGTGTATATAGTGGCTATATCTATCATCATATTGCCTGTACTCAATCCTTATATAGTAGTCGGCCCTGCGTTGCAAATAATACTTATGATAGTCGCATCCGTATTCCATCTGGTTCGCACCATTTTGGTGGTAGTCAACGACCCGTTTTAGGAGGCTAGTATGAAGAAATCAGGATTATTTTATATCATACCGTTGATGGTGGTCGCATTGTTTGTCGTGGTATTACTATGGATATATTCTGCCACCGATTTGTTCTATAGTGAAAATTACAAAATCATTGACACGATAATAGGTGTGTTTTTGATAATATTAGGGATATATTGTGCGTGTGTTATATTTTTATCAGCAGATGAGAGTGATAGAGAAAGTTTTGCAGATTTGCTCAAGCAAATAGGTGGAGTCATAGGTACGGGTATAGCAGGATTGATGATATACAACGCAGGCGTTTACTTCTTGTCAGGATTGAATAGTTTGTCCACTATGATACTATACGATATCATGATGTACGGCAACTATGCCGTAGCGATTATATGCTTGATAGGTACTATCAAGATGTTTAAGCCTGATGAGTGGCACTCATTGTCTATTCGCTCCAAGATTGTCCGTCCACTAGTGGTCGTATGTTCGGTGGTAGGGTTGGTCAATTATATGGGCTCTCTCATAAGTGGAGAATTGCAATCGATTGATTACACTATGCTAGTGTTATCCTTGACTATATTCGTAGTCAATCTAGCCTATGTGCTAATATCTTCATATTATCGTGACAATTATTAAGATACAAAAAGACTTGAGAAAACTACTCAAGTCTTTTTTATTGCGTTATTATTTATTTGAGATACTATTAGTTTTAGTCAATAGCGTCTTTATTATTGTCTTTTGAGATATCATATCCCTAGTTCTCTCATCAGGTTAGCCACTTTGTCCACTTGAGCATTGTCCATATTGACACTATGACCTAGTTCGGATACGGCTCGTTGTCTAGTGGATTTGTTTAGTAGATTAAACCACCTACGCACTTGATATATAGGAGTTAGAATTTTGTGTTTTTGTAGTATAGGGTACTGGTATTTGAGTTTTTCGTACGGTAGCCATATCCTAGAGAATATATGCTTTTTGCCACCCTTGGTAGATTTCTCTATAGCGACGTAGTTCTTGATGTCTCCGTACATACCGGCATTTACCAAATAATCTTGCATACTTTCTACTAGTTTGGAACTTTTGCCTTCTTTAAACCAGCACTTAGCCAATGATACCACTCCATCATTAAATCTAGTGAGTCCACCTCTATCTAGCAAGGTGGTCAATGAGTCCTTGTCAATATCTAGGTGAGTGTCGAGTAGGCATAGGTCGAGGAAAAATCTAATACCACAACCCCCTGCTTTGAAATGTCCTGCCATATGAGACAGGTGATAATAATAAAACATCTCGTCTTTTAGACGATACCTACACCCCTCTTGGGGAGTGGCGTAGTCCCACACCTCGTCTAGCACCTTGTCCCAAGGGTAGGAGGTGGAGTTTAATTTGTAATGAAGTTCTATATGCACTCCTATCTTGGAGTATAGACTGATATCGTGATTTCCTTTCTTGTCGCTACGGTAGTTGAGTGAGGATACTAGGCATTGCACAGCCCTATCCAAATCTTCTTCTTTGACAAGCACGTCTATATCGCAACTCGTCCTCATCCAGGGTAGGGGATAATAACCTCTAATCACACTACCTTTGAGTGGGATATAGGGGATATTTGCCTCCTGCAAGACTTTGGAGAGTTGGTCTAGTTCGTATTGCATAAACTTGTAGCGATAGGTAGCCATATTTAGTTGTTCTAGGTAGAGTTGTCTAACTTCTGGACAATCGGTCAGTAGAGAGTTTTTCTCTAAGACGTCCCCTACTATATGTGCTAAGTCGTGCTTTTGGGCAAGCAAAAACAACGACTTTAGATTGTCAGCCGTTAGTTTTTTGTCTATATCAGGAGGCATACTTTCACCAAATACACCCACCCTCAATATCGCCGTCAAAGCACTCAACATATCACTACCTCATAGTCAGTTTTCTTTTTTCTCGTTTCTGTACCTTATTACTTTGGCAGGATTGCCACCTACTATAGCGTACTCAGGCACGTCTTTAGTGACCACAGCACCCGCGCCTATTATGGAGTGGCTACCCACGTGCACGCCTGGTAGTATGGTCACACGACCACCTATCCACACGTCGTCACCTATGATTACAGGTTTCTCTGGCGAAAAACCTTGGTCACACATAGGTATATCTAGTCTATCAAATGCGTGATTAGAGGTGTATATTATGCACTCTGGTCCCATCATCACGTCTTTGCCTATGACAACCTTACCGTGCATTTGAGCATTGATACCTACGCCGGATCTATCTCCTATCTCCATAGTCGAAGTTATCATAGCACCGTGCTCTATATTGACGTCCTTGCCTACGTATGCGAGAAAGTGTCTAGCAGACTTCTCTCTCAATTTGCGTGCTCTCTTGCCACCTTTGGCAAAGGAGCAAGGCATATTTTTGGCTATGTTGAAATATAGCCATATATTAAATCTACGAGATATTTTCTTAAATAAATTCATAATTTTACTCCTCTTGACTAGGTTGTTGAGTGTCCTCGGTAGATGCCGTGCTTTGGGAATCAGCAGTTTTCTTGTTTCTTGAGAGCAAGGACTTTAGAGTGTTTAGTAGATATGTAAATGCAGGTATCTTGAATATGATAGATATACTCACGTATATCACTACACCTGTCACTACTTGCAAGGCTAGTATTAGGTAAGGGTGTATAGTCAGGAAATTAAATAGATATACTATCACTCCCATTAGCGCTGTGAGTAGCAGGTAGGGGATCATATCTTTGAGTTGCTTGCCTAGGCCATATCCATATATCTTGCCATTAGGGATAGCGAGTATTAGGTATTGAAGCAGTAGAGTGACTACTTGAGATAGCACTATCCAAAATACGCCGAATTGTAGGGCTATAAATAGTAATATAAGTCCCAAGCATTTGACTATTACACTAATGATTAGTACGAGTGAACTATGACCTCTGGCTTGTATCATGACAGAATTGATACTTAACAAAGGATGTATCGCGTAATACATGCACATTAATTGCATGAATATAATGCAACCATTCCACTTGGAGGTGTATAGCAATGGTATTAGGGTAGGAGCTACTATCGCAAGACCACACATCACGGGAAACATTAAGTAGCATGCTGCAGATACGCAATTAGATACTGTATGTAGTATATTTTTGTCATCTTGCTTAGCTGAGAGTACAGGCATGAGTACCGAACGGATAGGATTGATAGCAAATTGACCTATCAATTTTGGCAAGGACGAACCTTTGCTAGAGTATGCTAGGTCTTCGGACGAATATTTTTTGCCTATGGCTAGAGAATTTGCCTCTGCACATATCGTCTCAAATAGGTTAGTAGCCAAAATTTTCCAACCGTATCCAAATAGAGCCTTGGTCCTTTGCCACGAATAGCATAGGTGAGGACGCCATTTTGTCACGAAGTATAGAGTAAATTTGTTGATAACTATCTCTATTAGGTTGTGAGCTACTAGTGCCCATACGCCGAATCCATTGTAGGCAAGGACAATACCTATGATACCTGAGACCAAAGAACCACACAAAGTCGCGAAGAAAAATTTCTTAAACATATAATTCTTGGTAGCGTATGCTTGTTGTACTGAGCCAAATGCGCCTATAGGTAGTCTCAATCCTAGTACGCGTAGTACGTCGCACAGTACAGGTGTTTCTAACCAAACGGATATCGCAGGAGCAGATACGAAGAGAATAGCGTACAATACTATCGCTATCGCCATAGAGGTGTAGAATACCGACGAATAGTCTAGTTCATCAGTATCTTTCTTTTGGATAAGAGAGGTCGTGAATCCCGAACTAACGAAGGTGTCACATATTGTTATAAATATGCTAGTGAGTGCTATTACACCGTAATCTTCGGGATATAGTAGTCGGGCTAGTACGACTGATAGCACGAATGCCACCATTTTTGTGCCTAGTTGTTCGAGGAATTTCCACATCATACCAGACATTGTGATTTTTCTATAATTTACCTTTTCTGCCATATATACTCCTAGTCTTTTAGGTCAAATATTTCATTTAACTTTTGGTAATAAGATTTGTTTACCTTGGTCAAATCGTTTTTAATCACGTCTATAGAAGATATCTCTCCTATAGCAGTAGAGATGCTCTCTATATCACCACGCAAAGATATATTGTTTATCCACTCTATAGCATTTCTAAATGCTATTATGTCGCTAAGTACCATAGGTTTGTCAAATACAGCCACTTCTTTTATGGTGATAGGATCAGCCTCGTATTCACTCAACTGTACGTATACGTCGCAGTTTTTCATAAATCTATATGGATTGGGCTGATTGCCTAGTAGATAGACGTGCTTGTCTAGTCCTAGTGATGATATCTCACTCTCTAGAGAGGATCGTAGTGGGCCGTCTCCTAGCATATACCAACTAAAATCTACCCCATTGTCCACTAGTCGCTTGGCGACGGATAGACACTTGTGTAGATTTTTTTCGGGAGATAGCCTAGCGACGGTGAGTATTTTGATACCACTAGAGCTATTGTACTCTTCGCAAGGGGAGAGTCCTGCATCTAGTATACTCTCTACGTTGAGTAGATTTGGCATTATATCGTAGTTGATATCAACGCCTAGAGCATCCTCTAGTATGTTTTGCGTATGCTTAGATACGCAGTAGAGTTTGTCGTACTTGGGATAATACTCCTTGTCCCAAGACTTCATCTTGCCACCAAATTCGTATGAACCATGATGATAAAAAGCATACTTTTTGTCTGCTTTGACTCGGTCTATCACGTAATACTTGGGGAATCCTACTTGTGGATAAGCGATAGCGATATCATAGTGCTTGGTGAGGGTAGGCATAGCGAGCCAACGCTTTTGGTTTAGTAGACCTAGGCACGATAGCACGAAATCCTTGCTAAACACACCATTTTCTCTAAGGGCAGCCCTCACGGACTTGACGGTAGGTACTTTGAGGATATTCACGCCCTCTGGTATAGACATCTCGTCACTAGTGCGTCCCCACAGTAGCAAGTCCACCTCTACCTTGTCCTTGATAGAGGCGAGGAAGTTGACGAGACTCTTTTGGATACCACCATAGGTCATATATCCCATTACTATTAGACATTTCTTTTTCACAAGTATCCTCCGATTATGAGAGTTTGACTTTCAATTTTAGTAGCCAATGACAATACATTATCAATATATAATCTATCTTTTGGTTGAGAGATAGTTTGCCAAAATGGTGCTTTTTATTTTGCTTTAGATAAGTTTTATTTTCTGTATAAAAGTCTTTGTGACTATCTAGCATATTTGCGACTATGAGTTGGCGCAATGTATTTAGCACGTGGCGATATACCCAAGTTTTTGCGCTGTCTATTGCATATGGATACTTGTCTAAACAAATAGTCTCTATATCCCTGATAGCATATACGTAATCGAGTCTCTTTGCAGAGAATTTGGAGGTCATAGCCGAATTTTCACGCATTATATAGTGATAGTACGAACCTTCTACGTATACCATCTTGTTCATCTTGTCTATCACTTTAAATAGAAATAGGATATCTTCTCCCATACGATACTGGGTGCAATATCTCAAGTCGTCTAACATAGACTTTTTGTATAATTTGTTGACAGGTGCATACATCAATTCTTTGATGATACCTTGGGTGAAATAATTCTTGATTATATTTTCTTTGGACCAGTCCATATCGGAGGTAGCATCATTTACTTGTGTGTCGCCATTGACACGCACTTGCTTAAATCCACATACCGCCAAGTCCGCGTTTTCTCTAATAATAGAGCCGTGTAATCTCTCATACATATTAGGTTCGATATAGTCGTCAGAGTCTATAAATCCTATATACTCACCTTTGGCTATATCCATACCTAGATTGCGAGCAGAGGAGACTCCACCATTTTGCTTGTGTACGACTACTATTCTATTATCTTGTTTTGCGTATTTGTCGCATATAGCCCCACTATCGTCGGTAGAGCCGTCGTCTATGAGTAGAATCTCTATATCTTGGTGAGTCTGTGCTATTATAGACTGTATGCACCTATCTAGGTATGGTGCTACGTTGTAGACAGGGACTATTATACTTATCAAATTATTCATAGTATGCTCCATGTTTAGCGATATCGCTTTGCAAGAATTTTGTAGGCAAAGGGTAGATATTTGTATAGAAAAAATTCTATCTTTTCTTTGACCTTGAGGGTATGTTTGACTAGAGGGTAGTGAGAGAGGATATAAGACCTATACTCACTCAGTTCAGGTTGATATTCACTAGCCAAATTGGACTTGTATATATTGCGTACTACGTTCGCCCTAGCACGGTAGCAATACTTGTCAGCCGTGCTAATCATAGCAGGATATATCTCTGCTATTAGGCGTCTAGCCTCCTCTTTGGATGATATCTCGAGCAAATTGCGTCTAGTAAATTTGCCTGTAGTGATAGAATCTCCCCTCTTATAATAGTTGTACAGAGGTAATTTGACGATACGACAACTCTTAGCACGAGACAGGTGTTGGATATTGAATATCAAGTCTTCACCGTGCGCAAAATCTGGGTCAAAGTATATGCCTTTGAGCAATTCTTTGCGAAATAGTTTGTTCCATACGGCATTGTTGAGTCGACCAAATATCTCCTCCCACAATTCATCTTGGGATAGGGTATCTACTCCACCGTCACTAGAACAAGGTACACTCTTGTCTGGATATACGACGTTGTGCTGACATATAGATATATCCACGCCATCTATAGCCTCGCGAAGTCTAGCGAACATATCAGGAGAGATAGTGTCGTCACTATCTACAAATCCTATATAGTCTCCTGTGGCTATATCTAGTCCTTGATTTCTAGCGATAGATTGACCTGCGTTTTGCTTGTGTATGACCTTGACACGACTATCTAACTTGGCGTATTCATCACAAATAACTCCACTATCGTCGGTAGAGCCATCGTCTATGAGTATTATCTCTATATTTTTATACGTTTGGTTGATTATCGAATCTACGCATTGTCTTAGGTATTTGCCTTCGTTGTACACAGGCACTATTACGCTTATCATAATTCCCTCTTTGATATCTATGATGTTATTTTACATATCTAGTGCTGTCGTTAGATAGTCGCCAGATAGTTGTTTTTGTTCTGCTACAAATTTTTCTGTTTGGGTGAAATCTACCTCATCTAGATTAACTCTCTCTATATC
The DNA here is from genome assembly GCA_017631635.1 of Clostridia bacterium. Classification (GTDB taxonomy): domain Bacteria; phylum Bacillota; class Clostridia; order Christensenellales; family RUG350; genus RGIG9417. The sequence goes on from JAGBSX010000022.1 coordinate 29,965, forward strand.
CTCTACGCACTCGATAGAGCGATCTAGTAGCCCAGTCTTATCGAGGATATCGCATATCCTATTATCAGTTTTGCCACCTAGTACGTAGAACTTCTTGCGATATATTAGCGAAAATGCCGTACCGTGAAATGATGATGTTATCACCATAGACGCATTGTCTACTAGTGACAAGAAGTCTAGAGGACCCGTATCGTATCTCTTGACGAAAGAGTTGAATATATCGTTCTTGTTGTTGTACTTGGTGATGAGTACGGGCAAGCCTAATTTTTTGGATATCTTTTTAACTATTTTGAGTTGTGCTTTTGATGGCTCTAGACAGTAGAGTAGTATATACTTGCCGTTTTTGTAATTGGCGTTTGACTGAATTTTCTTATAATCCTCTTTATCTAATAGTAGTGTAGGATCTACGTGTATGTCAGGAGTTTTGCCTATTAATTCTTCTACGTTTTTGGCACTACCGACCTCTCTAGTAGATATATGGTCGTATGTGTTGAGTAGACTAGCATACTTGTCCTTGTCGTACTTATCCCAATCTATCTTGAGTGGACCAAAACTAGCCGCGTACGATATTTTTTTGGCATCTTTTACAAAATCTAGATAAAAATAATCTTCGAAGTCACACGACCTCACGTTCCATATTTGGTCACTACCACTGATAAAATAGTCGCTACTAGGTGGGTTGGCGTACAAATCCTCTATAGTAGGGTATTCATTTGTCAAGTTTATATAGTTCGTTAAAAATTCACCAAACTTAATTTGCTTTGATTTTAACTTGCCTTGATTAAAAAATGCCACTACGTTTTTAACGGAGTTAGAAATGCTAAAACCTTTTTTGTATATACTATACAAGCCTTTTTGGGCTTTTGGTTCTACGTTTATTACGCTATATTCTATTTTTTCGCCCTTTTCATTTGCGATTTTGTTTACAAATTGTTGCAACGCATAAGTTTGCAATACCGACCCGTAATTTTGTGCTTTATGAAAAGTGACTGTGGATACCTTTTTCATTATATTACCTTTACTTTTTTCTTATATATTTTGGACATAACACTAGGAAAATTAATCATCAACCATAGTTTGATCTTGTCCTTGGTTTTCACACCTTTGAGAGAGAATAGTCCCTTCTTATTTGATTTTATTTTGGCGTTGACTTCACTATATAGGGATAGATGCTTGTCCATATCTAGCATAGCCATATACTTGATTTTGCATAGGATAGATAGGTATGAGGCTTTGCACCTATCATACACGTCTGGTGCGTGCTGGGTTAGAAAGTCTAGTACCTGTTCTCTAGCATAGAGTATAGTCACGAATCTGTCCGATAGCCTAATAGTGTTCATTATGCCACTTTCTCTAAAGAAGTAGTAGTATAGGTCCTGCTTGATGAACGCTACCTTGTCTATATGGTGTACGTATCGTATGGTGAAAGGGAAGTCCTCTCCGTTAAATATCTTCTCGTCAAATCGAAGATTATATTTGTCTATGATGTCTTTGCTAAATAGTTTGTTCCATGCATATCCTGCGTACGAATTCTCGTCGAATACGCAAGCGTATCTATCAGTAGTGATAGTGTGTATATCCTCCTCAAATTCAGCCCTAGTAACCTCGTCACCCTTGGTCCTACAAAATTTACAAGCGCTCATCTGGGCATCTGTGTTGATTAGTGCGTTGTATAGATTTTCCAAAAATCTGCTATCTAGCCAGTCGTCGCTATCCACAAAGGATATATATTCACCTTTGGCTATATCTAGTCCTGCATTACGAGCAGAGGATAGACCACCGTTTACTTTGTGTACGACTACTATACGACTATCTTTTTTGGAGTATTCGTCACATATACGACCACACTCGTCGGGAGAGCCGTCGTCTACTAGGATAACCTCTATATCCTTATATGATTGAGAGAGTATAGAATCTATACATCTAGGCAAATAATCTTGTACTTTGTACACAGGTACTATTACGCTAATCATAATCCACCTCTAAAACCAAGTTAATCTAAATATATCTTCGACAAATGCGCCGTCTATATATAGGCTATACACACCGAATATGATATAGCATAGCACGGCGATAAATAGTATGAGTAGTTGGTCTCGTTTGCTAAAAGCCTTGCTAATGAGTAGCGGTAGAGTGACTACTATACCTATTAGGAAGTATTGAGGTATACGGCCAAATAGTATAGGATTGCCAAATAGCGCTAGCACCATGAAGATAGAACTCAAGACTCCTATCTTTAGTAGCCATTTTTCGTAGGAGGTTGCTATGGATAGATTTTTTCTGCCTATGATAGTCAATGCTAGTGGCACCATGAATACTAGGGCCCTGAGCATATTGACCGAGCCTGACAGCAGAGTCTCCTCCTCCACGTCCTTGCCCAAGAAGTCTATGATAGTGGTGATAGCCGAAGAGAATAAGGATAGTAGCGCACCCACTACGACTACCGATATGCAAAAGATAATAGTTCTTTTATTGAATACCTCACTACCTAGTAGTGGTAGTATCAAGAAGAATATACTATACGCATGAAAGCCTAGTGATAATATACAAAATAGGTAATAAGTAAAATATTTTTTTTCAAATAGTTTAGGCAGTCCCATCATAATGACACCAGTAGCCATCGCTTGCTTGAGACCTGCTAGGGAGAATAGATACATACCTCCAAACATAAATAGTATGATAGATAGGGTAAAATTCTTGCTATACTTGTCAATGAGTGATATCGAAGGACACACGAATACCATAGCAGAGAGAAATAAAAATACTATCGGACTGCTTGATATGTAGTGATAGATGACGTACTGCCATATCTTGAAGAGATATACTCTTGACAATGAAAATTTACCTGCTAATATGGACGCGAAATCAGAGGTCGTATGCTCAAAGTCATATATATAAGTACTAGTGTCATTGTAGTCGGTTCGCAGTCCTGCAAATAAGCATAGTGCAAAGCAAATAACACCACAAAATAGCACTCTAGCACCTCTAGAGAGTCTACCGGTGTTTTTTAGTAATTCGTACACGTACGAAAATATGATGACTATTGCGGATAAGATTATATAACTCACGTTGTGGTCCTCTATTATTTGTTCTTCTTGTTGTGTATCATCTTGTAGACAAAACTAGGCACTAGCCATTTGATAATAGGAACTAATGCACGAAATCTAGCGAATATAGACAATTTGCCCTCTTTGCACACTTTCATAATTACTCTGCTCTCATTCAGCCTATTCTTTAGTGTGCGACGTCGTAGAGCATTTCTATCATCACGCATAGAGTATAGGACTTCTTGGAGATTGTAGCCTATATATCCTGCTAGATACATACGCACCCATAATTCGTAGTCTTCTACTCTGGTGAATTTGTCCGACTCACTATATCCACCGAGAGTGCGCAGTACCTCCGTGCGCATCATACAACCTGCGTGACAAAATTGAGACCTCTTTAGGAAATCTTTGAGAGTAGGTATAGTCTTGTGTTTGATGACGCCAAACACTCCGTTCTCGTCATATACCTCCATATGGCAACTCACTAGCGCGTACTCTGGATTGGTCTCAAGAAAGGCTAGTTCTTTTTCAAATCGTACTAGACTACACACGTCGTCTCCATCCATACGAGCGATATATTCGCCACGCGCTACCTCTAGACAACGATTGAGGGTAGGGGCTAGAGTGAGGTTTTTGTCATTTTTGAGTATGACGATACGGCTATCTTTTTTAGCCAAAGAGCACAGTACCTCATAGGTGTTGTCAGTAGAATTGTCGTCGCATATTATCAATTCCCAATTGGTATACGTTTGGTTGATTATGCAGTCTACTGCCTCTTCTAGTGTGGAGGCGCAGTTGTACGCGCCCATCAATACGCTTATCAATGGTCTATCACTCATTGTCTACTCCTCTATCGCTTAATTTTATAATATCCAGGATTTGTTGATTTATCTTCTCTTGGTCAAAGTTGTCTTCGGCAAATTTTCTACTATTTGAGCACATCTTGATAGCATCTTGAGGATTTTCGATAGCCCATATTACTTTGTCAGCCATGAGACTTGCGTCACCATTGGGTACTAGATAGCCATTGTATCCGTCTATTACGGTGTCACGACAACCTACACAGTCGCTAGCGATAATACCTCTGCCTACTGCCTCAGCCTCCATTACGGACATAGGCAGTCCTTCTCTGTGGCTAGGTAGCATAAACATTAGACAATCTTCTAGATATGGTCTCACGTCTTTGGTCGTACCTAGATAATTGATATTGCCGTCATCTATATACTCCTGTATATCGGCGAGTTTGAGAGTGCCCTCTGCGCCTAGATAATTGAATACTGCGTCAGGGTAGGACCTCTTGACTATCCTAGCGCACTCACAATAATTGAGGACACCCTTGGTCTTGAGCATACGTGCTATCATCAAGAAAGTCCTATCATTTTTCACAGGCTTTTGCTCAAACTTGACAAGATCTACTCCTATGCCGTGTATAAGTTCACATTTGTCTTTACTCACCAACTTAAGTGATACAAATTCTGCCAAATCATCTTGGTTGAGAAAGAAAACTTTCTTGGCATGTCTAAATGACTGCTTGTACCAACTGCATATCACTAGTTTGATTAGTCTCCACTTGAGAGATTTGTTGATGAAGGCGTCTCCTGCGCCCTCTACCATAGAGTATATTTCTTTGATACCTACCTCATGTGCAGCCATTACGCCTAGGGTGTTTGGTTTGAGCACGAAGGTAAAGACTATATCTGGTTGATAATCTTTGATTAGTTGCTTGTATTGTCTCTTTTGTTTGATAAAATGTAGAGGATTGAGAGAACGATTGTGCGAAGGTATGCAGAAGAAATCTACTCCTAGACCTTCTATCAGTTCTCTATTGTCCTCATCAAAGGCACACACGCCTACCTGGTAGCCTTCGTTTTGCAATTTTTTTATCAATGGTTGGCGAAAGTTCCTCACCGAGTTGGAACTAGCGCATAGCAATAATATCTTTTTCACTTTTGTTCTCCTAGATTATCGATAATTACACTATATAGTCTGTCTGCGTTGCCGTCTCCTACGAAACTATTGTGAGGAGTGATGATTACGTTTGGGCAGTCCCATAGTGGGCTAGTAGAGGGTAGTGGCTCTGTCTCAAATACGTCTAGCACAGCCCCTAGCAGTTTGCTTTCTAGCGCCTCAAGTAGCGCACTCTCATCCACCACAGCCCCTCTAGCGATATTGACAAGGGTACTGCCTACCTTCATCTTGGATAGTCTATCACTATTGATGAGATGTCTAGTCTCTTGGGTGAGGGGTAGAGTGAGTACTACTATATCGGCTATGGATAGAGCCTCGTCTATATCGTCTAGATGATAGATGCGTTCATAATTAGAATCCACTCTAGGATATAGGTCTACTCCTATCACTCTAGTGCCAAATGCTCCAAATCTCTTGGCGCACTCAGTACCTACGTTGCCAGCGCCTACGATACACACCGTCTTAGCGTACAATTCTAGCACTCCACGATGTTTTTGCCACACTTTGTCTATACAATTACGAGCGAAAAACGCACTTTGTTTGTACAATGCTAGCACTCCACTGATAGCAAATTCGGCCATAGGTATACTATATACTCCACGCGCATTGTGGATAGTGATACATCGCTCCTCCACGTAGCGCATATCTACTCTATCAAATCCTGCGCTAGTGAGTTGGATATAGCGAAGATTGACAAATTTCTCTATAGGGTGGTGCAAAAAGAGTCCGTTGCATATCACACCCTCCACCTCGTCGCTACCACAAGGCAAAGCATCACTCTCATTTTGCATAAATACTACGGAATGTCCTAGTGACTTTATATGATTTAGTTGTTCTTCGCTGTATTGCCAAGCGCCTGTTATCAATAATTTCATACTATTTACCCTTCGATTATCTTTTGGACGATACTGTCTATATCTGCCTTATTTTTCGACAGATCGACTTCGCCACTAGCACACTTTTTCTCCCACTCGCGTATACTGCGTACGCCCTCGTCAAAAGTTAGGCGAATCTCATCCATATCCGTGACTATACTAGTATTGCAAAAACTCCTAGAGAGTATTGCGCAGGTAGAGCCTAGGCGATAGTGTTCGGCTATGATTTTCTCTGCAGGGAGCATACCTTTGCCCATAGATGCTATCCCTCCAAATCCATAGGATATACCCCTATCTTCAAATTTTCCACACAATTTCTCTACCGTACCGTCTGTGAGCAGTTGAAACATAAACTTGAGACCATATCCTAGGCTGAGGTCGTTGAGCCCTACGTGGATAGAGTCTATACCTCTTATGGAGAGTATATCATCTATGCACTCTACAGCCTCAGGAGTCTCTAATAGTGGGAGAGTCTTGGCTCTGCCGTCTACTAGTCTTACGAATTTCTCTACCTCATTAGCCGTCTTGAAGTATGGTAGCATCAATATATCTGCCCCTGCCTCTATAGCAGAGTCTATCTCCTCGCTAGAGGAGGAGTATTCGCTAGTCGCCTCGTGTATAGGATTGATACGCGCCATCACCTCGGATGAGGTCAATACAGCCTTGACTCTACGTATATCCTCTATGGTGTGGTGAGATTGTACCGTGTCCATACCACCTTGTCTAGCGTATTTGCCTATATACTCCATATCGACAAATATGCGATCTACCCCTGCATTTTCGGCGATTTGGGCTATAGAAGGGCTATTTGTTATGTACATTAATTTTAGCATATCTTACTCTGCTTGCGTATCGGTAGTGGTAGTCTCACTCTCCGTGCTAGATGCGTCTGCTACGGTAGAGTCCTCGACGTCGTCGGTAGGAGCAGACACTACTGTCGCGCCTACGTTTTCATTATCAGCATTAGAAAATACCTTGAATACAGTCAAAAATAGTATCTTGATATCTAGCCATAGGGATAGATTGTCTACGTACCACACGTTGAGTTTGATACGCTTGTTCCACTCTACGTCTTTGCGACCATTTATCTGTGCCCAACCGGTGATACCTGGACGCACGTCAAACATACGCAGTTGCTCCTCTGTATATTGGTCGATAGGCCAAGGGTGATAGGTGAGAGGTGGACGTGGTCCTATGAAACTCATATCTCCCTTTAGCACGGAGAAAAACTGAGGTATCTCATCTAGAGAGGTGCGACGCAAAAACTTGCCCACCTTGGTCACACGAGTATCTCCCTTGCCAGAGTATACGCCACTACCAGTCTGCTCAGCGCCTACGCACATGGAGCGAAACTTCCATATCTTAAATACCTTGCCACCTTTGCCTATACGCTCTTGTTTGAAGATAACAGGACCTTTGGAGTCTAGTTTGATAGCGATAGCAATGATTAGCATAGGTATAGCAGATATGATGATGCCTAGTAGTGAAAATATTATGTCAAATAACCTTTTGAAAAAATGTCTATACATATCAATCCTTCTCTTGTTGTAGCGCTAGTGTTTGCAACACAACGTTTTGTTTTTATTTTTCTACTACGCTCCGTAGGTAGACGCAACTATAGTTATATATAACTATACCAAAAAAAGTCAATAAAAATAGGCGTGTACCAAGAATTTTTCTACGATACCACCTATTTTAACTCTTTTTACTCAACCACGCGACAAAACGACGGTGTTTTTTCTCTCACGCTTGCAGTTTTGGAGAGTGAGTCTAGTCAATTATAAAGGTACTAAGCGACTGACTATCCACAACTTATGCAGGTTTTTTATAATTTTGTACTCGCTATAAATAAAAAAAGCACCACTGTGGTGCTTGCAGCACGGAAGCCCGCATCCTCTTCCCTTTAAGCGGCCAATTACTTGTAAAGATCTAGAGTCGATACAAGAGTAATGCTACTGTAATATTATATGCAAATATTTATGATTTGTCAACAGGTTTTTTATAAAAAACTAATAAACAAACAAATTTGTTACGTCGTCGAGGCTGTTGACGGCACAAGCAAGAAAATAATGCCTATAATGACTGCATATAAAGCAAAAGTAAAAAAATAAAAAGGAAAGTAAACACTTCCCTTTGAAAATCCCATGCGAGGTAGATATTTATAACCCCTACCACCACGTCCGAAACGAGCGCATGCGGTCTTTTCACATATATTATATGCAAATATTTATGATTTGTCAATAGGTTTTTTTAATTTTAATAAAAAAAGGTACATAACGACCACAAGGCAACGGTATATGTCTTTCTTGATTGACAAAATATAAAAGGAGGCATATAATATATGAGAGATTGGGATGAAAACAAGCATCCAAGAAACGCACTTGGAGAATTTACAAACAAAAGCATTGCAGAATTAAAATCTGAAATCATAGAAATTATTCCCTATAAAAAAGAGCCGATTATACTTGGAGGTGTAATATGGAAGAGAAAGATAAAAACAAAAAAATACCCTATAGATTTACTTGTCCTATACCGGTGGAAGTAGTAGGATACGTTGAGATAAGTGAAGAAGATAGAAAAAAGTATAGAGAACAACATATAAAATCTCAAAAATATTTTGGTATAGAAACCAATCCTGAAAATATTACAGAAATAGACTACGACAACTTATAATTGAAAAAAAAGCACCTGATTTATAGTTGTTGATATGTATAATGATAAAGACAAATATATTGTGTATTTAAAAGAGGTACAATATGAAAAAAAGTGATAAGAAAAACAAACTACCCTATAGATTTACTTGTCCTATGCCAGGCAGGTCTGTAGGACATGAAGAGATAAGCGAAGAAGATAGAAAAAAGTATAGAGAACAACATATAAAAACGCTTAAACATTTTGGAATAGAAATCAATCCTGAAAATATTACAGAAATAGACTACGACAACTTATAATTAAAAAATATAAAGTTACTGTGCGAATATATGAAAAAAACGAGACTATGAATTTGAAATAATAAGAGAGGAAAATGTAAATGACTAATGAAGAATATATTAATTATATCAAAGAACTGATTTCTTCTTCCAATGAGGCTGATTATGTGGCTTTTGTTGGAGTTAAGTATAACATTAAGGATAAGATAATGTCATTTATCAAAAATAACGATATATCGTGTAAGCACCTGTGGGAAGATAGTGTTGAGGGGGATAAATCAACTGAAGATTGGCACAAACTTATACTTTATGTAACTGATTTGTGCAACAAAGTAAACCCAAGTGGAAAAGTAGGATTGTATATAAAAAACAAATAGCAAATATCAAAATTAAAAAAGCACTTGCGATAGCAGGTGCTTTTAATTTGCAAAGAAAGTAACTTCAAAACTGTGTTGTGATTCCAAGCTCTGCAATCAGTTTTTTAGCTGTTTCAAAGCGTTCCAAGTAGTCTCCGGAGACACAATGGTATGTAATATTGTTTTGCGCGAGTGCTTGTTTGATTTGCTGACTGTACCTTTCTCTGTCCTCATGAATTTTCTTATTTCTTGTACCGTCTTGGATAAATTCCACATCCGGCTCAAGAAACAAAACCAAATCCCACTGTGTCATATCGCTGATTGCAGTAGCCATTTTTTCACATATTTCAATTTCTTTGGGATTTGTCAAAATCAACCGAGAGTAAAATAACGTTGTAACTGCATCGGTATCCACGAACAAGACGCGATTGCTTTTTTTGGCAGCATCCATGATCTGCAAGCGTTGACGGAGTAGATTCTCATATAAATCCTCCGCCATCATAAAATCCTCACCGCCGGCATAATCCGATGTGATTCGCCCGTATTCCGCCACATAGTTAGTATTATAGGCAAGTGCTAAATTTTGAACAAGAGTGCTTTTTCCGGTGCTTTCTCCGCCTACGACCAAAACCTTTCGTGCATAATAATCCTTACAAACATCCGGTATATAGTCCCAATGCGCGCTCGCCCAAGTACGTATTTCCGTTGAACTGATCGGAACCTCTTCTCGATCAAAATAGATGACTTGGCTTTCCGGACAGTATAGGGATTCAAATCGATTTGTTCCCAAATAGTCGCTTCCGCAAAATACTACATCAATGTGTTTACCAATGGCACTCTTAATGTCCATGGCACCCTTTTCCCAATAATAGTCGGTATTATATTCTTCTTTCGATACAGCTTTGTCTTCGATCAAAAGAATTTTGACATTTGGTAGATGTCTCGTACTGTTAAGAATCCAACGATATCGAAGCTCTTTAGGTGTTGATTCGCGTCCTTCGCACCAACTGATCACAATATACAGTTCTTCGCATACGGATGCAGCTTTAATGATATCGGATATATGCCCTAAATGAAGGGGATCAAAGGATCCTCCGTACATACCTGTTTTATATAGCATTTTTCTGACGAGCCTCCTTTTCCCATTTGATTAACATGATAATAGCATTACCCAAGTATACTCCCCACATCAGAAGTGTGGCAATATTGTCACTTCCGTTGCGGAAATCACACCACCACATATATATGCTGAAAACATCCACCGCAATCCAGATCCACCACTGCTCTGCATACATACGAATAGAGATAACCATAGCAACCACAGATGAAACTGTAGTAAAGGCATCAACGAATGGCATTACGTCCCCAATGTGTTTAAGAAGCAATCCATACAAATATGTTGCTATAGCTATTGTAACAATTAACAATGCAATGCCATACGGACGCATCTTGCGTTTTTCGACCTCACCGGTTTCTGTATTGATATGCTTGCTCCATACGATGAGACCTATAAATTGCATAGGAATATAAAAAAACACATTTAGCATTGTTTCTCCATATAGTGCTGCTCGGTAGGAAATAATTGCGTATAACACACAATTCACAAACCCGAACAGATAGGCTGATAGTTTTCCTTTTCCGGTGCAGACAACGCATGCAACACCTGTTAGGGAAGAAATAATACCCATTAATGAATCTCCCCAATAGATAGACAGCCCAGTAATTGTTGCGCAGGTCAGAATCAACCAAAAAACCTCAAAAGGTTTCCAACCGGTTAACTCGTTTTTGATTAATTTTCGCATAAAAAATCACCCTCTTTTTACATTATAGCACAAGAGCTAACTAAAATCAAGGTATAGCCTTGTATATCACCAACACGGAGTGTTGTATATCATCATTGCGAAAGCGAATCCAGCCCCAAAGGTGCTGATGATATCCACGCTAAAGCGTGATGATATCCACGACTGCCTCGTGATGATATGCCATCGCTTTCGCAATGGATAAAAAAAATACTGCAGAAAATATATCCTTTTCTGCAGTCTTTTTTGGTGGAGGTGAGGAGAGTCGAACTCCCGTTCAATACAATAGCCGATAATCCTTCTACATACTTAGTCGGTATATTGTCATCTTACTACTATCGCCTACCGACAGGCTATAATAGTCGTTATCCCGTATTACCCTATATCCCTACGGGAGTCAGGTATAGAGTTGTCTGCATAGTTGATGCCGAGTCTAATACTGCAGAAGATACTAGGTCGACATCGCTGACTTAGGCAGCGAAAGCAAATGAATTGCTGTTAGTTTTGTTTGCGTTTAAATTTAATTTTTCGTTTTGACAGAGCCGAAACCTCTGGTATGCTTCTATCACCCTCTACTTGTACTGTCGAATCCGGTACACCCCCGTATACCGATATGGGTGGAGGTATATATTAGCACAAGACAAAAAAAAATGCAAGAGTTTTGCTCGGATTTGGAGATATAGGTATTTGTACTTTTTATTTTGTCGATATATAGGCGTGCAGTCAAAAAAATGAAAAAATGCAAGTAGATAGAAAAATAATATCCGAAAAACTTTGCAATTTCGTGCTAATATTAGTATAATATAAGCACAAAAATCATAAAAGGACGAGTGTTTTTATGTTTGACGTGATTGTAGTCGGTGGTGGCGTAATAGGCGCTACCATACTCAGAGAACTGACCAAATATCGCCTAAAGGTCGCTATGGTAGAGAAAGAGAGCGACGTCGCTATGGGACAGAGTAGAGCCAATAGTGGTATCGTGCACGCTGGATACGACGCCAAAGAGGGCACTCTCAAGGCGAAGTTTAACCTGCTAGGCAATCTAATGATGCCTGCCTATACCCAAGAGTTGGGCGTCAAGTATATCAACAATGGCTCTATCGTAGTAGCATACTCCCCAGATGAGATAGATACACTCTACGAACTCAAGAGCCGTGGAGAGAAAAATGGTGTAGAGGGACTAGAGGTGATAGACACAGAGACTCTACGAGCCCTAGAGCCAAATATATCCCCTGATGCGTGTGGAGCATTACTCGCCAAGACGGGAGGTATAGTGTGTCCTTATGAATTGACTATCGCATCTATAGGCAATGCTATGGACAATGGCGCTAGCCTATACACCGACTACGAGGTGTGCGAGATAGTCAAAGGAGTTGACTATTTTATAGTCAAGTCTATTGACGGTAGAGAGTTGTCTACCAAGATAATCATCAACTCAGCAGGCATAGGTAGTGGTGATATATCCAAGATGGCAGGCGACGACACCGTGCATATATCTGGTCGCAAGGGCGAATATATCCTACTAGATAGAGAGAGCCAAGGGTATTGTACGCATACGATATTTAAGACTCCTACTAGCAAGGGCAAGGGTATACTCATATCTCCTACGGTAGATGGCAATATACTACTCGGACCTACTGCACAAGAGGTAGACGTACCTGATACAGATACCACCTCGACAGGGCTCGACTATGTCAAACAGACAGCCGACTCTATGTGTGTGAGAGTACCTCATTACAATACTATCACTTCTTTTGCGGGAGTGAGAGCATATAGCGACACCCACGATTTTGTCATCAGTCATAGTGACAAGGTAGAGGGGCTTATCAACGTCGCAGGTATCGAATCACCTGGATTGACTAGCGCTCCTGCCATAGCCAAATACGTAGTGGAAGAATTGGTGTCAGCCCTACTACCACTAGTTGAGAATACCGACTTTGACGGACGTAGGCAATCAGACCACTACTATAGCAAGTTGGACAATGATAGCAAAAATAAGATAATAGCCCAAGACCCTCGCTACGGCAAGATAATATGTCGTTGTGAGCAAATCACCGAGGGAGAGATAGTCAGCGTGATTCGTCGCAACCCTAGGGCTACGACTATCGACGCAGTCAAGCGTAGATTGAGAGCAGGTATGGGCAGGTGTCAAGGTGGTTTTTGCCAACCACAAGTAGCACAAATATTGGCTAGAGAACTAGGTATACCTCTAGAGGAGGTCACCAAGAGTGGCAAAAATTCAAGGTTGATAGTAGGTAAGACAAAATGAAGAATTATGATATAATCATAATAGGTGGTGGTCCAGCAGGATTAGCCGCCGCCATATCGGCATATGACAATGGTAGTAGAGATATCCTCATACTAGAGAGAGAGCCTGTGCTAGGTGGCATACTCAATCAATGTATACACAATGGCTTTGGACTCACTAGATTCAAGGAGAGTTTGACTGGTCCAGAGTACGCGTATAGATTTGTCGAAGAGGTGCGCAGTAGGGGTATTGAGTATATGTGCGATACCACCGTCCTAGAGGTGTCTACCGACAAGCAAGTGACTGCTATCAATAGCACGAAGGGAGTATTTTCGCTATCTGCCAAGGCTATAATACTCGCTATGGGCTGTAGAGAGCGTAGCAGAGGCGCTCTAAATATAGCAGGCGCTAGACCTGCAGGTATATATTCGGCAGGTACGGCACAGAAGTACGTCAATATACTCGGTCAAATGCCTGGCAAGAGAGTAGTGATACTAGGCTCGGGAGATATAGGTCTCATCATGGCTAGGCGTATGACGCTAGAAGGGGCAAAAGTGCTAGCCGTATGTGAGATAATGCCTCACTCCTCTGGACTCAAGAGAAATATAGTACAATGTCTGGACGACTACGGTATACCACTATATCTATCCCACACCATAGTCAAGATAGAGGGCAAGGATAGAGTGAGTGGAGTGTATATCGCCCAAGTAGATGAAAAGCGTAGACCTATAGAGGGTACGGAGAAATATTTTGAGTGTGACACCGTGCTATTCTCGGTAGGTCTCATACCAGAGAACGAATTGTCCAAGGGGGCAGGAGTCAGTCTATCCCCTGCGACCAAAGGTCCTATCGTCTATGACGATAGAGAGACTAGCGTGAGTGGTATATTTGCCTGTGGCAACGTGCTACACGTACACGACCTAGTAGACTTCGTGTCGGAGGAGGCAGAGATAGCAGGTGTGTCAGCCTCTAACTACGCTATGGGCAAGGGTGCTGATAGGAGAGTAGTCTCTACCACCTGTGGCAACAACGTGTCTTACGTACTCCCACAGATGCTAGATACCAATGCTAGTGGTATGGTCAAATTGTACTTTAGAGTAAACAAAGTGCTCCCAAATCCTACTATTCGCTTGACCTCAAACGGCGAGGATATAGTAGTCAAGAAGAAGAAAATAGCAGTACCAGGCGAGATGGAGAGCATAGTGTTGACACCAGCCAAATTGCAGTCGATAAGTGGAGACGTCGTAGTCTCCGTGGAGGAGTAGTATGGATAGAGAATTGACTTGTGTAGAATGCCCTATGGGATGCGCTATATTAGTGACTATCCGTGACGGCGAGATAGTGAGTATAGGTGGCAATAACTGTGCTAGAGGCAAACTTTATGCCCAAAACGAAGTCTTTACTCCCAAGAGAGTAGTCACCTCTACCGTCAAGTTGGAGGGGGGAGGTATGCTCCCAGTCAAGACGGACAGACCTGTGGATAAGGACAAGATATTTGAAGTGATGGCTGTCATCAATTCGCTAATAGTTGCTGCTCCTGTGAAGGTAGGAGAGGTAGTGGCTAGCGACGTGTGTGGAGCAAATATCATCAGCGCCAAAGAAGTATTGTAAAGATAAAAAGCCACGCTATAGCCGAGTCCCTACAAGGGATTCGGCAACTAAATAAATCCTAAACGGATTTGTGATATTCGTCTAACGACGAGTGATATTGCCTATCGGCAGTGTTGCCGAGCAACTTTAGTTGCGAACGCCAACTGCCTTGGCAGTTATATTTGCCTATGGCAAGTTAAGGATTTATTTAATATAACTTTGGCGTTAGCCAAAATATAACGCAAGATTTGTCTTGCATATCACTTTTAGCCACAGGGCTAAAAATATCACTATATTAACTTAATCTTTTGTGGATAAGAAAAGCCCACCATATTTCGCATATAAGCGAAGTATAGTGGGCTACACTTTTGTTATAAACTAAAAATCCCTTATAGTGAACATCCTATTGCTGCTTTTTTCGTGCGACGAAATGTAAAAATAGCCTCATCATAGATGAGGCTAATTTATCGTAGGTTTAGTTATTTGAGTATCAAGTCTATCTTGTCTAGGGTATCTTTGTCCCACTCTAGATTTGAGATAGCGCCTACGTTTTGGAGTATTTGTTCTGGGGTAGATGCTCCTGTGAGTACCGTGGTGACTACACCGTCGCGTAGTATCCAACTCAGAGCCATTTGAGACAAGGTCTGACCTCTAGATATGGCTATATCGTTGAGCAAATTTAGTTTGGTGACGATATCTGGAGTGATATTTTTGCCTTTGCCTAGCGCTATCATCTCGTCAGTCACGCCACCTAGATATTTAGTTGACAATGCGCCCCTAGATAGAGGACTAAATACTGCTAGTCCTAGTCCGTTGTCTCTAGCGTAGTCCTTGAGACCATCTTCTTCTATCCAGCGATTGAGCATAGAGTATGAGGGTTGATTGACTACAAATGGAGTGCCTAGTTCTTTGAGAATACTTTGCATCTTGGCAGTAGTCTCTCTCTTGTAATTGCTGATACCTACGTACAAGGCTTTGCCTTGACGTACTATCTGGTCTAGTGCGTGAGCAGTCTCCTCTAGTGGAGTGTGAGGGTCGTATACGTGATGATAAAATATATCTACATAATCTAGTCCCATACGGCGTAGGCTTTGGTCTAGTGATGATATTAGATATTTTCTAGAGCCGTTGCGATCTCCGTATGGTCCTGGCCACATCTCGTAGCCTGCCTTGGTAGAGATGACTAATTCGTCACGATATTCTCCTAGTCCCCCTTTGAGAACTTTGCCAAAATTTGTCTCTGCCGAGCCATTGTAGGGGTGGCCGTAGTTGTTGGCGAGGTCAAAGTGAGTGATACCTGCATTAAACGCCGTGTAGCACATATTCTCCACGTTGTCAAAATCATACGCCGAACCGAAGTTTTGCCATAGTCCTAGTGAGACGGCAGGTAATTTTAGACCACTATTGCCTAGTCGATTGTATATCATATGGTCGTATCTATGGTCGGATATCTTAATCATAGAGCACCTCCTAGCATTATGACTGTATTATAAATGCAAAATAGTCGAATTGTCAATCAAGTTTAGTGTGAAAATCCCTTGATGAAATCGAGAGTGTGTGATATAATCTAAATATCTACGATATAGAGGTGCTATGGTGTTTGAGAAGATAATGATGAAAATTCAAATATTCTTCATATGGTTAATAGTGGCAATCATGGTATGTTTTGTCGCAGTAGCCGAGATAGCGCCTTTTAGATATTTTGTCAAGTATCATTGTCACTATTGTGATGACCACACTAGTGGTATATTGCAATTTGACGCTGATGAGAAGATGATATATTACACTTGCGAATTGTGTGGCGATAGGACGGATTCTTTTAGACCTAGAGAGATTACCGACCTAGGTACTACCGAGGTAGATTGCGAGGGTGATTATTATTCTATTCAATTGTGGGAGTATGGCTTTGGTGGATGGTCAATGACCCAGAGATTGTATTTTGCCCAAAATACAGGCGAAGTCAACCACAAACATACTAGGATTATCCAAGAAGCTATCCCCAATACTTGTACTACAGACGGTCGTACGGCAGAGATATATTGTGATGATTGCCACAAGACTATCCAAAATGCTACCGTCATACCTGCGGCTCACGATACTTATGCGATAGGACGTATAGAGCCTACCTGTACTAGTGAGGGACATAGTGGTCATATCTATTGCCACAGTTGCGATTACGAAGATGCAGTAGGATGTACTATACCTAAACTAGAACACGATACTTATATCGAAGGATACGTTCCTGCTACCTGTGCTAGCACAGGATATACTGGTGATACCAAGTGTCACGATTGCGATTACTTAGTACGGGGCGAACTAATTAGACTCACAGAACACGACTTTAGAGAGATTGCATCAGGTATAGAACCTACTTGTAAGACGACAGGAAGGTCTCCTCGAGTAGTGTGCAATGATTGTGGATACGATGAGGGTGGAGATTTTCTCACCCAAGTAGATCATCAATACCATAGACCTTCTATATTTAGCAAAGAAGAATGTATATGGTGTGGAGAAACTAAATATTGATAAAAAACAAAGTTTTTTGGAGGTATATTATGGAAGAGAATATAATGATATGCAATTGCAAGCAAGTAAGCAAGTCTGATATCGCATCTGCGCTACACTCTTTGACCGAGTTCAAGGACGTACTAGGTGCGTTTGAAGAAGTTCAATTCATTACCAAATGTTCTACTGGCTGTGGTGGTTGTCACGACAAGGTGCTAGACGTCATATCCGAACTAATGATGGGCTAAACAGGTATGAAGATACTCTTCATTAGACACGCAGATCCAGATTATAGCATAGACAATCTCACTCCTAGTGGAGTGGTCGAGGTGGAGTGTCTGCATAGATATATCGATAGGTACGCTATCGACCACGTGTATTCATCTCCTATGGGTAGAGCATATCGTACGGCGAGCGTCGCTATGGGGAGAGATGATATAGAGGTTCTCCCTTGGTTGAGAGAATTTAACCATAGGGTAGACTCTAGTATCATGCCACCTAGCGATATAATATGGGACAAATACCCCGACGAGTGGAGCAAATGTGATGGCCTATATGACAAGGATGCTTGGTACAATCATCCTATGTGTGGTGACGTCAAAGACAAGTACCTAGAGGTGTGTAATGGACTAGACGAACTGCTAGCCAAGCACGGATACGAGAGAGAGGGTATGATATATAGGGCGGTCTCTCCAAATAGAGAGGTGATAGCGCTATTTTGTCACTTTGGGGTGCAATGTATATTGCTATCCCACCTGATGAACGTATCTCCTATCCCGCTACTACATCACACCTGTGCATTACCATCTTCTGTTACTACCCTAGTCACAGAGGAGAGACGAGAGGGTATAGCCTCGTTTAGGATGCTCGAATTTGGATCGCTCAATCATTTGGTCCAAGATGGCATAGAGCCGTCGTTTAGTGCTAGATTTTGCGAGACGTACGACGATATGAGTGAGAGACATTGAGTATAGTTAGAGACAAGTGTAGAGATACACTTGTTTTTTTGTAGTTATATAACTTTTATATAAAATTTTTCAAAAAATCTAGCGATATACCTTAAATTTCGACTAATTATATTGTATTTGCTTGATTATTCTAGAGAGTTTGTGTATAATCTCACAGTAGTTTTTTAGGAGGTATATCGATATGGAATGGCTTTATGCTGGAGTACTGGTACTATATTTTTTCATAATGATATACATAGGATATCGTGCTAGGTCTAGTGCCAACTCCGTGGGAGGATTTGTACTAGGTGGTCGCAACGTAGGACCTTGGTTGAGTGCATTTGCCTATGGTACGTCGTATTTTTCGGCTGTCATATTCATAGGGTATGCAGGACAATTTGGTTGGAAATTTGGCGTAGCGTCTACATGGATAGGTATAGGCAACGCATTGATAGGTTCACTCCTCGCGTGGAAATTACTAGGTGGTAGGACTAGGTCTATGACGCAAAGACTAGGTAGCGCTACTATGCCTGACTTTTTTGGCAAGAGATTTGGAGACAATACCCTCAAGATAATATCATCTATCATTATATTTGTATTTTTGATACCATACACAGCCTCTCTATACAAGGGACTAGGTGGTCTATTTGAGATGGCTTTCAATATACCATATCCTATATGTATAGCCATTATGGCAGTAGTGACAGCCGTCTACGTACTCATAGGTGGATATATGGCTACTGCTTGGAACGATTTTATCCAAGGTATCATTATGCTATTTGGTATAGTGGTAGTCATAGTGGCAGTTATCTCTACCCAAGGTGGTCTATCTCAGGCACTAGAGTCTCTAGGACAAGTGAGTGCGACAGGTATACCTGAGGGCTCTCTCAATTCGGTACTAGGACCAGACCTCTATGGATTGATTATGGTAGTCATACTCACTTCGCTAGGTACTTGGGGACTTCCTCAAATGACACAGAAGTTTTATGCTATCAAGGATGATGGCGCTGTCAAGAAAGGTATGATTATCTCTACGATATTTGCTCTAGTAGTGGCAGGTGGTTGCTACTTCTTGGGTGGATTTGGTAGGCTATTTGACAATCCCGACTTATATACCTCTAGTGGTGCTATCAAGTACGACGCTATCATACCTACTATGTTGAGTGGGCTACACCCAGCCATCATAGCATTGGTACTAGTGCTAGTGGTGTCGGCATCTATGTCTACATTGTCCTCACTAGTGATGACCTCGTCATCTACTATCACACTAGACCTCATCAAAGGCAAGATTAAGCCTGAGATTAGTCAAAAGGGACAGATGAATTGCCTACGCATATTTGTAGCCATATTCGTCGTCATATCTGCAGTCATAGCGATAGTGTACGAGATGAGTGGATTGTCCTTCATAGCGCAAATGATGGGAGTGAGTTGGGGAGCATTGGCAGGATCTTTCTTAGCACCGTACTTGTATAGTTTGTATAGCAAGAAGGTCACGAAGACTGCGACTCTCACTTGTTTTATCTTCGGAGTGCTAGTCAGCTTAGTGTCTTTCGTGATATCTATGACTCCTACTCTGCAGAGTGCACTCACAGGCACGTTTATATACGACTACGTATTCGTATCTCCTATATACGTGGGTGCTTGGACTATGCTGATATCCTTGGTGATAGTACCTATCGTATCTGCATTTACCAAGAAGCCTAGCCAAGAGGTGCTAGACGAAGCCTTTGGGAAATAACATATCGTCACCACCTTGTACTAGGTGGTGATTTATTTCTTGACATATTATATCCAAGTAGGATATAATTACCTAGACAACTAAAAAGAGGTGCTTGTATGAAAAAAGCAATAGTATCTGTAATAGGCAAAGACAAGAAGGGAATTATCGCTAGAGTTTGTATGGAATTGTACAATCTCAATATCAATATCGCCGACATTACCCAGACGGTTATGCAAGAGTATTTTACTATGATAATGATGGTAGAACTAGAGGAGGATCAGGTATTTGCCGAGGTGTCCTCTGCTCTCAAGAAATTGGGCGAAGAGATAGGTGTATCTATATCTATCCAACACGAAGATATCTTCGGTGCTATGCACAGAATATAAGAGGTATTTATGTTTAATTCGGGCGAAATATTAGAAACTATCAATATGGTCCGCAAAGAGCACCTCGACGTGCGTACTCTCACTATGGGTATATCACTACTAGATTGTGTGAGAGGTACTACCGAGGAGACTGTCGACCGTATCAAATTTAAGATAGGAGATTATGCCAAGGACCTAGTCAAGACTGCTAGCGATCTTCAATGCGAATTTGGTATACCTATCGTCAACAAGCGTATATCAGTCACCCCAGTATCTCTACTAGGAGGAGGTAGGCTTGACTACGTCAAGTTGGCTCGTGCCATAGACGAGATAGGCAGAGACCTAGGAGTAGACTTCGTAGGAGGATATACAGCCCTAGTACACAAGGGTATGACTGATTTTGAGCGAAAATTTATCGCTACTATCCCAGAGGTGCTATCTACTACTTCAAATCTATGCTCATCTGTCAATATCGGCTCTACCAAGTCTGGTATCAATATGGAGGCTGTGGCTATGATGGGTAGAGTAGTCAAAGAGTGCGCCAAGTTGACTGCCGACAGAGGCTCTATCGCTTGTGCCAAGTTGGTAGTATTTTGCAATGCCGTAGAGGACAATCCATTTATGGCAGGCGCATTTCACGGCTTAGGCGAAGGGGAGAAGGTCATCAACGTAGGCGTATCTGGTCCTGGTGTGGTACATAGCGCTATCAAGGATTTGCCTAATGCGACCTTTGACGAACTAGCCGAGATTATCAAGAAGACTGCATTTAAGATAACTAGAGTAGGACAACTCATGGCTAGACTCGCTAGCGAACGCACGGGCGCAGACTTCGGTGTAGTTGACCTATCACTAGCACCTACTCCCGTGAGAGGAGATAGCGTAGCGCACGTGCTAGAGTCTATGGGTATAGAGACCGTAGGTGGACCTGGTACTACTGCCGCTCTGGCTATGCTCAACGACGCCGTCAAGAAGGGTGGACTCATGGCTAGTAGTTCGGTAGGTGGACTAAGTGGAGCATTTATACCTGTGAGCGAAGATATAGGTATGATAGAGGCAGCGCGTAGTGGAGTGCTAGGACTGGAGAAACTAGAGGCTATGACTGCCGTGTGTAGCGTAGGACTAGATATGATAGCCGTGCCAGGGTCTACTAGTGCAGACACCATATCTGGTATCATAGCCGACGAGGCTGCTATAGGTATGGTCAACAACAAGACTACTGCCGTACGTATCATACCTGTCGAAGGAAAGGAGACTGGAGAGGTGGAGTTTGGTGGACTACTAGGCGAAGCCCCTATTATGAAGGTGTCCAAGGTAGACAATAGCGTCTTTGTAGCGCGTGGAGGCAAGATACCTGCGCCACTACACTCCCTCAAGAACTAATAGAGTCTTATTTGGAGAATTTTCGACACAATTATACAAAACAAGTCAATAAAATACCCCTATAGACAGGTACAATAAATTGTTCGCTAGGCAACTATTATTTTACAAATGCAAACTATGAAATAATAGCAAATATGAGAAAATGATGATATAATGGACACAATAGCCAAGAGGTGAAGTCTTGAAGAAGGTATTTGGTGCAATTAAAAGGTTTTTTGGAGTACTGGGTAAAGCAATCAAAGATTGCTTATCCAGTATTTTATTGGGTTTGCTAATCATATTGCTAAAACCTTGGTTTAGGTCAAAGACCGTTGGCAAACAATATGTCAACAAGGCTGACGAGGGTAGAGTATTTGTCGCCAACCACCTAGAGATGTACGGACCTATCGTGATGAAGTTGAGTTTTGCATACAGGGTGAGACCTTGGGTGATAGACAAACTAATGCAAGATGATACCGTAGAGGCGCAAGTGCGCCCAGGTGTGGAGAAAAACTTCGCTTGGTTTCCCAAGTTCGTTAGAGAAGGTATAGTCAAATTCGCTACCTTTATGATGACTTATACTATGAAGAAGATGAAGGGTATACCCGTGCATTTGCACGACGTCAAGAACGTGATGAAGACCATAGAGGTATCTGTCAATCTGCTAAACAAAAATAAGAATATCCTCATATTCCCCGAAGAATACGAGAGTAGTGGAGGATATCTACTCAAAGGTGTGGGCGAATTTAGGACGGGATTTGCACAGTTGGGTAGGAGTTATTATCTAGCGACTGGCAAGCGACTAGCATTTTATCCCGTATATATCAGCAAAGAAAATAAGCGTACTTATATCCTAGAGCCTATTTATTATGATCCCTCTACCCCTGCTCCACAGGAGAAGAGGAGGATAGTATCATATTTGCACGATACTATGCAAGCCAAAGCCCTAGAGGTAGAGAATTTTGAGGAGTTAAACACTAGCGAAGAGGTGAAAGGGGACGGAAAATCCTCTACCCCTACCGATAATAGAGAATAAAAAAAGCATCAGGTTGACCTGATGCTTATTTTATTTATTTCGTCATTATTTGTTGCCGTCGTTGAAGTATAGGATACCTAGGGTATTTGGACCACAGTGCGCTGTGATAGTAGCACCTGCGTATGTACGATATATGTTTTTGAATACACCTGCTTGGTTGAGCATATCCTCTACCATATCTACGTATTCTTCAGGAGTATTTTTGGTACGGGTGAGGAATACTTGTTCGGAGTCGTAGTTGCTAAACTCTTTGAGGGTGTCCTCTACGTATTTCTTGATGACCATATCAAACTTGCCTCTATACTTGCGAGCAACTACCATCTTGCCGTCGCGCACCTCAATACAAGGCTTGATACGTAGTAGGTTAGCGCCTAGTAGAGTTAGAGTGGAGCATCTGCCACCTTTGTGCAGATAGTCTAGTTTGTCTATGACAAATGATGCTTGTACACCACTCACACGTGAGCGTACCATATCGGCTATAGTGTGATAATCGTATTTGTTCTCCTTGGCCAACTTGCTAGCGTATAGGGCTAGTAGACCAGAGCCGGTGGATAGAGATGCCGAATCTATGACCTCTACGGGTAGTCCTTCTGCACCCAATCTAGCGTGGTTGTACGAAGCGGAAAATTTAGCGCCTAGGCTGATGTGGATTAGGCTGTAGCCTTGGTCTGTATATTTTTTGAAAAAGTCGTGATAAGTATCTACACCGTTGGCTGCAGTTTTGGGCAACTTGCCACTCTTAGCGACGGTGTCGTATATGATTTCTGGAGTTACGTCTACTCCGTCATAATGCTCCTTGTCGTTTAGTACGACAATGAGTGGAATTATGACTGGTTGATATTCATCTAGTAGAGCTGAATTCCAGTCTATTACGCTATCTGCGGTGATAAGTGTCGTCATTTAATCTCTTCCTCCAAAAAATCTATCGTCATTATATCAAACTAAACTAGCATAGTCAAGTAAAAAGAGCGTTTAGTATTTATGTTCTGTATTATAACAAAGTTGTATTGAGATTTATTGACAATTATCTACAGGCACGGGTTTTTTGCGTCTAGAAGAGTAGATGTTGATAGCCATTTTGATGAGACTAGCCACGGGAGGCGCTATTATTAGCCCTATTAGACCTAGTAGTTCTCCTCCTATGAGTACGCTGACTATCACGGTGATAGGGTGAATATTTAGTTTTGATTTGAGAACTAGTGGGGATAAAAACATACCTACTACGTTGACTATGA
The DNA here is from genome assembly GCA_017631635.1 of Clostridia bacterium. Taxonomy (GTDB): domain Bacteria; phylum Bacillota; class Clostridia; order Christensenellales; family RUG350; genus RGIG9417. The sequence continues at coordinate 53,945 of JAGBSX010000022.1, forward strand.
TTAGCCCCCCTAATACCGTCCATAGCGCTAGCAGAGGAGTGTCGAATACTAGCAATATCGCAGTAGGCACTAGGGCTATATATCCACCTATAAAGGGTATGAGATATGCTAGTGCGAGTAATATGGAGAAAAATGGCGCGTAAGGTACTCCTATGATTAGATAATATACCAAAGATGCTACTCCTACTATAGATGATTCGGTCAATTTGCCTAGATAGTAGCCACCTAGCACTACGTTGGCGCAGTTTAGTGAGCGATTGAGCATATTCTCTACCTTGTAGCCAAACAGGTGAGTGATAGCAGTCGATATACTGTCTGCTAGATAGGTGGTTTCGTACAAAATCATTATACACATCATCACGATAAGGGATAGTATTAAGATACCCTCGGCAGTACCCTCTATGATAGACAGTAGTAGATTGTACACCACAGGCAGAGCCTCTGATATAGAGCCTAGTATATCTCCCACTAGAGTTTCGGCGCTTATTTCGTTGAGAAAAGGTATGTTTTCAAGGATTGAGTCTAGTATCTCCACGGCACGAGACTGTATAGTGGGTAGATTTGAGATGAGTTGTTGGAGATTTGAGATGATAGCAGGCATAGTGAGGTATATAGCCCCCACTAGCGAACCTATCGTGGTCACTAGGGTAATGGAGATAGAGATACCTCTGAGCACCTTTTGATTTTTGACGCCTATGAGTTTTAGCAATAGTTCTACCAAGCGTATAGTTTGGTACATTATATAACTTAGAGCCAAGGCTATCAGTAGTGGTATAGCACCGTTGACGATAGCACCAGTCAGGGTGTAGAAGGTGTCTTTGGTGAGATGATATACCACTAGAGCAAGGGCTATGGCTATAGTTAGTTTGACAAATTTGCCTTTCATACGCACTCCTATTCAAAATTTTTGATATTCACTTGATTATTATTGCCAATATTGATATTATTATATAAACGAGTTTTTGGAGGGAGTATGCAGATACTTGTAGTTGGAGCAGGTGCGATAGGTGGCGCTATGGCTGTCAAATTGAGTAGGATAGGACAAGTGACTATGCTCACTCGCCGTAGCCAAGTAGTAGACTTGCTCAAGGAGGGTATCTCTCTCACTAGCCTAGACGGTAGCGTAGAGGAGTGTCATCCATGCGTTGTGACACAGTTAGATGACGACAAATGGGATTTGGTGCTCCTATGCGTGAGAGCCTATGACCTAGAGGATACTTTGGCGAGTATACTGCCTTTTGTCAAGGAAGACACTCCTATAGTAGCGCTCACCAACGGCGTAGTAGTCGGCGAGATGACTGCCCTAGCAGGAGATAGAGGTGTATGCGCCTCCGTTGACTTCGGTGTAGGGGCGAGTGGAGATGGCAAATATTATATCAAGATAGACGGTGGCATCAAGATAGGAGACACCGTAGGTGGGACTGTCGCTAGCCGTGTCAAAGATATGATATCGGACGCTATAGAGGTAGAGGTGGTAGAAGATATAGTAGCCTCCACCTACTCAAAACTCATCATCAACGCTATCATCACCTATACGGCAGTAGTGACAGGTTCGACTCTTAGGGACATCATAGCCAACTGCAGAGAGGTGCTAGACCAGATAATATACGAGGCGTACGCCGTGGCTAAGGCGTCTGGTATAGAGCCTGCGTCGTATAGAAAGATAGTATTTAGAGTATTTTGTCGCCGTGATATCATAGGAGGTATGTTTAGGAGTTGTGTGTGGAAATATATGACTGACAACTATGGCGATAGGACCTCTACCACAGCCGAGAGAATCGCTAGTGGTATGAAGAGTGAGGTGGACTATATCACGGGATACGTAGTATCCTTGGGCAAAAAGGCAGGCAAACCTACCCCTATCAACGAGGCTATACTAGATATGGTCAAGAGGGTAGAAAGGGGAGAATTGACTCCTAGTATATCCAATCTAACGGGTTTAAAATCATTGATGTAGCATACAATACCGTGGAGGTATTATATGCTACTACATATAGATATAGATAGACTAATATCCAATATACGCACCTTGTCTAGAGGCTATCCGTATGCGTGTTTGGTGGTCAAGGCCAATGCTTATGGACACGGTTATGATATCGCTAGATATATAGAGGGCGAGGTGGACTATTTGGCTGTGGCTACTGCTGACGAAGGGGCTATGCTTAGAGATATAGGTATATCTATACCTATACTAGTCTTAGGGGTAGATAGTATAGATACTCCCACCATAGTAGACTACCATTTGACACCTGTGGTGTATAGTGCCTCGCATATAGAGGGATTGCCTAGAGGGTACGAGGTACATATCAAGGTGGATAGTGGTATGCATAGGTACGGTCTACACCCTGCCGACTTGGTAGGATATGCTAGAGACTTGATAGATAGAGGACTAGTAGTGAGAGGGGTGTGTACTCATATATATTCTACCTCGTCTATACCTAGTCAAGTGAAGATTTTTAACGAGGCTTGCGATAGTATCTCTAACATTTGTCCATCTGTCATTAGACACTTATCCTCGACTAGTAGTGTGGGGGTAGGTGGAGATATGTTGAGACTAGGGATAGGTGCATACACTCACTCTACCGTGATGAAGGTATCTATGCAGGTGCTAAATATACAGCGACTAATGGCAGGAGATACTGCTGGCTACGACGGAGTATTTAGGGCAGAGAGAGATAGCGTAGTGGCTATAGTGTCGGGTGGTTATGCCGACGGTATTAGGCGTAGTGAGATAGGCAGAGGATACGTATCTTATCTAGGGCATAGGCTCAAGATAGTAGGGGTATGTATGGACTGCACCCTAGTAGACGTGACGGGCGTAGATATCTATATAGGAGACGAGGTGTGGTATCTATCTAGCGAGGTAGACCTACACGATATAGCGAGTAGACAAGACACGATACCATACGAGGTGCTTACTTCGTTTGGCGCTCGTGCCAAGAGGAGATATTATGAGAATAATAGCAGGAGAATATAGAGGTAGACAGATAAACGCACCTGATTCTTCGAGACCTACACTAGACAGAGTGAGGGAAAATCTATTTAATATACTAGGGCCGTCTATCAGGGGGGCTAGAGTACTAGATTTGTTCGGTGGCTCGGGAGCGCTAGGTATAGAGGCGATATCCAGAGGTGCTACTGCAGATATATGCGATATAGATAGTGGCGCTATCAAGATGATTAGGGCAAATCTAAGTTTGCTCAAAGCAACTGCAGGGGTGTATCATATAGATTACAAGAGATACCTAGAGAATACCTCAAATACCTACGATTATATATTCGTAGACCCTCCATACGAGAGTGAGTATATCGTCGATATACTCAATATAGTGAAGGATAGGGGTTTGCTAAATAGTGGTGGGGTTATCGTCTACGAACACTCTAGCGACAAGAAGGTAAATATCGACGTGGAGGGATACTTTGTCAAAGATACTCGCAAGTACGGACACGCCACACTCACCTTTATCAAGGAGGACTTATGAGTACAGTAGCAGTCACAGGCAGTTTTGATCCTATCACCATAGGACACCTAGAGATAATCCGTAGAGCCAAGGCTATTTTTGACAAAGTAGTAGTGCTCATACTTGACAATCCTCAAAAAAAGTATATACTAGATATAGAGAGTAGAGTGCTACTCTGTCGGGAGGCTACTAGCGACCTAGAGGGCGTAGAAGTGTGTTATTACGACGGATATGCAGTCGAATATTGCTTGACTCACTCTATATCTGCGATAGTGCGTGGTATTAGAAATAGTCAAGATTACGAGTATGAGAAATGGCTAGAGAGCGAAAATCGCAAAATAGGCGAGATAGAGACGGTGTATCTACACGCCGATAGTGAATACGTAGAGGTTAGTTCGACCAAGGCTAGACAGATGCTAGTGGAGGGAGATACTAGCATAATACCAGTATCTAGACAAACTATAGAAAAAGTGTGGAGGGAGACTTATGGAAAACCTAATGAATCTAATAGATGAATTGGAAAATGAACTAATAGGTAGCACTAGTGGAGTATTTGGTCGCAAAAAGGTAGACGTAGACAGATGTCTTAGTCTAGTCAATGAACTTAGGAGTATTATGCCCTCGGCAGTCAAAGAGGCAATAGTACTGATGCAAAACGAGGAGAAGTACAAAGAGGAGACGGAGAATTATTGCACCAAGATAGTAGACGACGCCCAGGCTAGAGCCGAGGAAATACTCTCGCAGAGCGAGATACTAAAACGCGCTGAGAGAGAGGCAGAGACCATACGTGCTCAAGCCCTGCAATACTACGATACTATGAAACAAAATGCGCGTGATTATGTAGACGCTATGCTCAAGGATATGGAGAACTTCTTGGCAGACAATATCGCTTGCATTAGAAATAATCGTGAAGAACTCAGAGGTTCTATGGTCAATCGCCAACCAAAATAAATAACGGTCAATTTATTTTTTGACAATCAAAAAACTGCCCAAGTCGGCAGTTTTTTTGTACTTTTATTTTATTCGCTCTATCCTATAATATTCGCGTGCGTACGCGTGAGACTACATGCTGTATTTGAGTAGAGGTATCTTTTTGGATATTCTATAGGTGAGATAATAGCAGACTATAGAGATGATGACCGTGAGTAGATACACTACTACGGATACTATCACGGAATCAGTAGGAAAGGTAGGGGCTAGGGCTTGTATTAGATAAAAACTCCAGTATAGTAGTACAAAGTGAAATGGATACATATACGCAGATGCTCTGCGCATATGAGCATATCTATGGTGTGGAGTCAAATTGATACTCTTGACGTAGCCAAATAGCATAGCCGAAAAGGGTACTAGAGTGATATAGCAATCAGGCGCTCTAGATATATCGGCTAAGTTGAGTATCACTAGTTCTATATACATCAGCAAAAATAATACTATGAGCATCCATAGTTTTGGCGTTTTGATAGATGGATTGTCGGCGAATATCTTGCCTATCGCTACGAATATGAGCGCATTGAGAGGGGTGTGATATATCGCGCCTATCTCGTGTACAGAAGATACGATAGGGTATATAGGAGTATCTTCGAGTAGACCTAGGTAGGATGAGGATAGACATGCTAGTAGATATCCTAGTGTGGCTATGATTATCAACAACTTGCTACGATTGCGTAATGCGTAGACTATCAAAGTAGCCACTATCATACTCACCATATACCAAGCCCCGTCGTATAGTCCCCACACTATCAATTTGACCAATATCTGCCACCAAGCGAGAGGAGTGGTGGAGAATACGTGTTTTGAGAGCACGATAGGTACATTTAGAACTAGCCAAAAAGCGTATAGTATGAGTATTCGCTTGACAAAGTGCTTGACTATGCTCCATCTGTCCGTAGGTTGAGCATTTAACTTTGAAAACAAAAAGAAAGAGGACGTCACGAAGAAAAAAGGCACAGCGTATCTGGTCAATAGGTGTGCTATAGGCAATAGATATACTAACACGGGATTAGTAGCGTCGTGAGGAATCCCCCCGTCTACTGATAGCCCCTGCATAGAATAGGTGACGCTATGTAGGGCTATGACCATGATAGCGCACCAAAATTTCATAAAGTCTAGCGAATAGTATTGAGTTTTTGTGGATAAATTGTTCATATTACCTACCTATTTTGGCTACATTATAACATTTTTTGTAAAAATAATCAACGCATTTGTAAAAAACGAAAAAAATATAGCGAAAAAAATAGAAATAAACAGCCGAAAAATATAAAAAATAGTTAAAATTTTTTGTGTTAAAAGTGTTGACTAGTTGAAAAAGTGGTGTTATAATAGTAAAATGCAAAATTATTGTGAGGGTGTGCCCTCTGATAAGTTTACGGGTAGGGGAAATTGTGCTTTTACGTAGTAAATATTGCAAATATTTTGAATAACTTTTTAGTTTTTAATAACAATTTTTTAAGGAGTGTGACATAATGGCTCAGAGAGTTCACAAGGTCAATTACGGCAAGACAGAAAGAATGTGCTTTTCCAAGATAAAAGAAGTCTTGGATATTCCGTACCTCATCACTATCCAAAAGGATTCGTACAAGGATTTTGTCGAAGAGGGTATAGCAGAAGTTCTCAAGGATTTTTCTCCTATCAACAACTTCAGCAATACTATATCTTTGGAGTTTTTGGATTTTAATTTTGACGGAGAGCCAAAGTATTCTGAGAAGGAGTGCAGAGACCGTGACGCTACATACGCACGTCCTCTCAAGGTTAAGGTAAGACTCACAGTCAAAGATACCGACGAGATGATAGTGCAAGACGTCTTCATGGGAGATTTTCCTCTCATGACCGAAAATGGTTCGTTTATCATCAACGGAGCAGAGAGAGTTATCGTTAGCCAACTAGTGCGTAGCCCTGGTGTATATTGCGATATGACTCAAGATCGCACCGGCAAGAAGATGTTCTCTGCCCAAGTTATCCCAAATCGTGGTGCTTGGCTAGAGTACGAGCAGGATGCCAACGACGTACTATGGGTCAAGGTAGACCGTACTCGTAAAGTACCTGTCACCGTACTACTCAGAGCATTGGGATACGGAGACAACGATTGTCTAATGAAGACCTTTGACAATCATCCTATCATAGCCAATACTATCGCCAAGGATAGTTCTCGTACCCAAGACGAGGCTCGTATCGAACTATACAAGAGACTTCGTCCAGGCGAGATACCAAATATAGACGGAGTACGTATCCTCATAGAGAATATGTTCTACGACGTAGGCAGATACGACCTATCTAGAGTAGGTAGATACAAGTTTAACAAGAAGTTGTCTCTACTCAATCGTGTAGTAGGACTAGAGTGTGCAGAGGACGTGAGTGACGAGACTACTGGAGAGATACTTGTCTCCAAGGGCGACGTCATTAGCGAGGAGCAAGCCTTGGCAGTCAAGAATGCTGGTATCGCTACTATCAGAGTTAAGTGCGAAGATAGTGACGACACCTTCTTGGTCTCCTCCAACCAAATGGTAGATTTGAGAGAGTACGTAGCCCTCAGCGACGAAGACAAGAAGGATTTGCATTACCTATTGCCTGAGTTTGAGGTGTACTATCCTGCCCTCAAGAAGATGATGGAGGACTACCCAGAGCATGATGATTTGATAGCAGTTATCAAGGCTCATACCGAAGAACTCAGCTACAAGCACATCATACTATCCGACATAGTGGCTACCGTCAACTATATCCTAGGACTCAACCACGATATAGGTAATATCGACAATATCGACCACTTGGCAAACCGTCGTATACGTTCGGTAGGAGAATTGTTGCAAAATCAATTCCGTATAGGTATGTCCAGACTCAAGAGAGTCATCCAAGAGCGTATGAGCATAGTACAAGAGACCTCTGATATGTCTCCTATGTCTCTCATCAATATACGTCCTGTGACTAGCGCTATCAAGGAGTTCTTTGGTTCATCACAATTGTCTCAATTTATGGACCAACTCAACCCTATCGCCGAACTTACTCACAAGCGTAAGTTGTCTGCTCTAGGACCTGGTGGTCTCAACCGTGATAGAGCATCTATCGAAGTGCGAGACGTTAACCACTCTCACTACGGTCGTATGTGTCCTATCGAGACTCCAGAAGGACAAAATATCGGTTTGATATCATCTTTGTCCACCTTCGCTCGTATCAACGAGTATGGATTTATAGAGAGCCCTTATCGTAAGGTAGAGAAGGGTACTGGTATAGTCACCGACGAAGTTAGATATCTAGACGCTGACGAAGAGGACAAGTACATAGTAGCACAGGCCAACGAGCCACTAGATGAGGACAATAGATTTGTCAACAAGAGAGTAGAGTGTCGTATCAAGGAGGATATCCGTGAGGTAGACGCCAAACTCGTAGACTATATGGACGTATCTCCTGGTCAATTGGTATCTGTAGCGACAGCACTCATACCATTTTTGGAGAACGACGATACCAACCGTGCGCTCATGGGCTCAAACATGCAACGCCAAGCAGTACCTCTCATCTCTCCAGAAGCACCTATGATTGCTACTGGTATAGAGCACAAGGTCGCATATGATAGTGGTGTCATGGTTATCGCCAAAGAGGACGGTGTTATCGACTCTATCACCGGCGACACTATGGTCATCAAGGCAGACGACGGTTCACTACATACCTACACTCTACACAAGTTTATGCGTAGCAACCAAGGTATGTGTATCAACCAACGTCCTCTACTACACAAGGGCGACAGAGTTAAGAAGGGTGACGTCATAGCAGACGGACATTCTACTGACAATGGAGAATTGGCTCTAGGTAGAAATATCCTAGTAGGATTTATGACCTGGGAGGGTTATAACTACGAGGACGCTATACTTATCAACGAAGACCTAGTCAAGGACGACGTATTCACATCTATACATATAGAGGAGTACGAGACTGAGGCTAGAGATACCAAACTAGGTGAGGAGACTATCACCCGTGATATACCTAACCTAGGAGCAGACGTACTAGCAAATCTAGACGAAGAGGGTATTATCCGTATCGGTGCTGAAGTACATAGCAACGATATACTAGTAGGTAAAGTATCTCCTAAGGGCGAGACCGAACTCACTCCAGAAGAGAGACTTATCCGTGCTATATTCGGCGAGAAGACTAGAGACGTCAGAGACACTTCGCTACATATGCCTCACGGTGAGAGTGGTATAGTAGTAGACGTCAAGGTATTCACTCGTGCCAACAAGGATGAACTATCACCAGGCGTTAATAAACTCGTTAGAGTTTACGTCGCTCAGAAGCGTAAGATTGGCGTAGGTGACAAGATGGCTGGACGCCACGGTAACAAGGGCGTTATCTCCAGAGTAATGTCACGTGCAGATATGCCATATATGGCAGATGGTACTCCACTCCAAATCATACTCAACCCTCTAGGCGTTCCTTCTCGTATGAACATAGGACAAGTACTAGAGGTACACTTGGGACTAGTGTCCAAGATGCTAGGATGGAAGGTATCTACCCCTGTATTCAACGGTGCTAAGGAGAGTGATATCAGCGAACTATTTGACCAAAACGGTCTACCTGCTGATGGTAAGATGCTCCTCTACGACGGACGTACAGGCGAGCCATTTGAGAATAGAGTCACAGTAGGCTATATGTACATGATTAAGTTGTGTCACATGGTAGCCGACAAGATACACGCACGTTCGACTGGACCATACTCACTAGTCACCCAACAACCTCTCGGAGGTAAGGCTCAATTTGGTGGACAGAGATTTGGTGAGATGGAGGTATGGGCTATAGAGGCATACGGCGCTGCCAATATCCTCCAAGAGATACTCACAGTCAAGTCCGACGATATTATCGGTCGTACCAAGACTTACGAATCTATCGTCAAAGGTAACAACATATCCGAGCCTGGTATACCAGAGTCCTTCAAGGTGCTCATCAAAGAGTTGCAAAGTTTGGCTCTAGACGTCAAGGTAATCTCTGACAATAGAGATGAGATAGATATCAAAGATCTTATCGAAAATGATCCTGACCTTGCCACCTCAAACGACAAAGATCCAGATCTTGACGAAGTCATACTCGGTGGTCAAAATAGCGAAGACCTATTTGGCTCATATGACGACGCAGGTGAGGATGATGAGGATATCAATCTATTTGACGAAGACGTTGACGACGACGATTTTGGATTTAGCATCAAGTCGTTTGATGAAGTTGACGACGATTATGATATACCTGAGGGTTTGTACGACGGTAAGGACGAGTAAAAGGAGATAGACAATGTTTGAACTCAACAATTTCGATTCAATGCAAATAGGAGTGGCATCTCCAGAGAAGATAATCAGCTGGTCAAACGGTGAGGTGACCAAGCCTGAGACTATCAATTATCGTACACAAAAGCCAGAACCAGAAGGTCTATTTTGCGAAAAAATCTTTGGACCAACCAAGGATTATGAGTGTAGATGTGGTAAATACAAGAGAGTACGCTACAAGGGTGTAGTGTGCGACAAGTGTGGCGTAGAGGTCACCAAGAGTAAGGTAAGGCGTGAGCGTATGGGACATATTGCTCTCGCAGCACCTGTCTCTCACATATGGTATTTTAGAGGAGTACCTTCACGTATAGGTACTGTGCTAGACGTATCACCCAAGGATTTGGACCAAGTTATATACTTCACAGCATATATCGTGCTAGATCCAGGCGCTACCCCTCTACTCAAAAAACAAGTCATCACCGACAGAGAGTACAATGAGTACGTAGAGAAGTATGGCGAGGGCAGTTTCCGTGTAGGTATGGGTGCTGAGGCTGTCAAGGAACTACTAGAAGAGGTAGACCTAGACGCAGAGGCAGAGATACTCAGAGAACAAGTCAACTCAAATGCTGTACAAAAGCGTAACAAGGCTGTCAAGAGACTAGAGGTCATAGAGGCTTTCCGTAAGAGTGGTAATAAGCCTAGTTGGATGATACTAGACGTGATACCTGTCATACCACCAGAGTTGAGACCTATGGTCCCACTAGATGGTGGCAGATATGCGACCTCCGACCTCAACGACCTATATCGTAGAGTTATCAACCGTAACAATCGTCTCAAGAAACTCCTAGAGATAGGTGCTCCTGAGATGATGATTAACAACGAAAAGCGTATGCTCCAAGAGGCAGTAGACTCCCTCATTGACAATGGTCGTAGAGGCAAGGCTGTCACCGGTCCAAATGGTAGAGAACTCAAATCTCTATCCAAACTACTCAGCGGTAAGCAAGGTAGATTTAGACAAAACCTACTTGGTAAGCGTGTAGACTATTCGGGACGTTCGGTTATCGTAGTAGGACCAGAACTCAAGATGTATCAATGTGGTCTTCCAAAGGAGATGGCTGTAGAACTATTTAAGCCTTTCATTATGAAAGAACTAGTATCTAGAGGTCTCACCCACAACATCAAGACTGCCAAGAATATGATAGACAGGACTCAACCTGTCGTATGGGATATACTAGAGGAGGTCATCAAGGACCACCCTGTCATGCTCAACCGTGCTCCTACCTTGCACAGACTAGGTATCCAAGCATTTGAGCCTGTACTAGTAGAGGGTAGAGCCATCAAGTTGCACCCACTAGTATGTACCGCGTTCAATGCAGACTTCGACGGAGACCAGATGGCTGTACACGTACCTCTATCTATAGAGGCACAAGCAGAGGCTAGATTCTTGATGCTCTCCACCAACAATATACTCAAGTTGTCTGACGGTAAGCCTATCGTATGTCCTACCCAAGATATGGTGTTAGGTTCATTCTATTTGACCAAGGTAAGACCTGGTGCAAAGGGCGAAGGTATGGTATTCTCATCTAAAGATGAGGCTATCATGGCTTATCAAACCAAAAACCTAGACCTAGAGGCTAGAGTTAAGATTAGATTTAGTGGCGAATACGAGGGCGAGACTGTATCCAAGTTGATAGAGACCACCGTAGGTCGTGTCATTTACAATGACGCTCTACCTCAAGATTTGCACTTCGTCAATCGTGACTCCAAGGAGACTTTCCTAGACCTAGAGGTAGAGGCTATAGTAGCCAAGTCCAAGCACGGTGCTATCGGTAAGAAAGAGTTGTCAAATATCGTAGATGCTTGCTTTAAGTATCACGGTGCTACCGAGACTAGCATAGTGCTAGACAATATCAAGGCGCTAGGATTTAAGTATTCTACCGTAGGTGCATTGACCACCTCTATATTTGATATGACTATATCTCCAGAGAAGAAGGTCATACTCGAAGAGGCTGAGAAACAACTACAAACTCTAGAGAAACAATTTAAGCGTGGTCTTCTCACAGACGAGGAGAGATACGAAGAAGTTATCAAACTATGGCAACAAGTCGCTGATGACGTCGAGAAAGCTACTATATCAAACTTCGACGAGTTTAACCCTATCCGTATGATGGCAGACTCTGGAGCGAGAGGTAGTGCTCGTCAGATCAGACAGTTGTCTGGTATGAGAGGATTGATGGCAGATCCTACTGGTAAGACTATAGAGTTGCCTGTCAAGGCTAGCTTTAGAGAAGGTTTGACCGTGCTAGAGTACTTCATATCTTCTCACGGTGCTCGTAAGGGTCTAGCAGATACTGCGTTGCGTACTGCAAGTTCGGGTTATTTGACACGTAGACTTGTAGACGTATCCCAAGACGTCATTGTTCGTGAGGACGATTGTGGCGACACCAAGGGTGTATGGGCTACCGAGATAGTCTCTGACGGAGTCAAGGTAGAGTCCCTCAAGGATAGAGTATTTGGTAGATACACACTAGAAGACGTAATCAATCCTGCTACTGGCGAAGTTATCGTAGCCAAGGATGAGATGATTAGTGAAGACCAAGCCAAGGCTATCGAGGACGCAGGTATTACCAAGGTACATATCCGTACCGTGCTCAGTTGTAAGTCCAAGTATGGCGTATGCGCTAAATGTTATGGACGCAACCTAGCAGGTAGTGGACCAGTTAGACTAGGTGAGGCTATCGGTGTTATCGCTGCTCAATCTATAGGTGAGCCTGGTACACAGTTGACCATGCGTACCTTCCACTCTGGTGGTGTAGCGACTGCCGACGATATTACTCAAGGTCTACCTAGAGTAGAAGAACTATTTGAGACACGTACTCCTAAGCGTTGCGCTATAGTATCTGATATAGCAGGTACGGTTAGCGTGGCAGTAGGCAAGCGTGACCTCAAGGAAGTCACAGTCACTTCTCCTGACAACAAGATAGTCAAGGTATACCCTATACCCTTTAACGCCAAGTTGCTCAACAAGATAGTAGACGGCTATCAAATACAACCAGGTGAGCCTCTCACTCACGGTTCTATATGGCCACAAGACCTACTACGCACCAAGGGTGTAGCAGGAGTAGAGGAATATATCCTATGCGAAGTCAAGAACGCATATAGATCCTCTGGTGTTGATATAGCAGACAAGCACATAGAGGTCATCATCAAACAAATGTTGCGTAGAGTACGTATAGAGACTCAAGGTGATACCGATATGCTACCAGGCGAACTAGTCGACATCATCAAGTACGACGAGGAGAACCAGAGAGTACTAGAGGCAGGTGGAGTACCTGCTACAGCCAAGAGAACTCTATTGCCTATACGTAAGGCCGCTCTAGCGTCAGACTCATTCTTGTCTGCAGCATCTTTCCAAGAGACTGCCAAGGTGCTCACAGAGGCTGCTATCAAGAACAAAGTTGACCCACTCGTTGGACTAAAAGAAAACGTAATAATAGGTAAGTTGATTCCTGCGGGTACAGGCATGAAGTTGTATAGAGGCTTAGGACCTGCTCGTGCAGAGAAAAACGACTGATAAAATCGTGTATTTCGCCCGAAAGAGTCATCTAGACACCTTTCGGGCGATTTGACTATATATATACTTACCACCAGTCTTTTTAGACGAAAAATACTGATTTTGAGTAGATTGTGGAGACAATTTGCAATTTTGGTATTAGATAATAGGACAAAAGGAATTAGATTTTTATGAAGAAACTCTTTACTTCGGAGAGTGTGACCGAAGGACATCCAGATAAGATTTGTGACAATATATCCGACGCCGTACTAGACGCCGTATTGGCTCTAGACCCTATGGCTAGAGTGGCTTGTGAGACTAGCGTATGCCCACGATTTGTGCTAGTGATGGGAGAGATTACCACCACGGCATCTATCGACGTGGAGGGTATCGTTAGACAAGTCGTACGCGATATAGGATATACTGACAATGATAGTGGATTTAGCGCTGACAACGTAGAGGTATTGGTACGACTAAATACTCAATCTCCAGATATTGCTATGGGTGTAGACAATGCTACTGACAATCAGGGGTATTGCACATCCGTCAAGGATTGCGAGTACGATCGTGTAGGAGCAGGAGACCAAGGTATGATGTTTGGCTATGCTACTAGCGAGACGGAGAATTATATGCCTGTGGCTATATATTATGCACACAAGTTGAGCGCTAGACTTACCGAGGTACGCAAGGAGGGCTTATTGTCCTACCTACGTCCAGATGGCAAGTCACAGGTGACTTGTGAGTACCAAGACGGAGTGTTTAGCCGTATAGACACGGTAGTGGTATCTTGTCAACATGACGCTATCGTCTCCCAAGACCAACTCAAGGCAGATATCAAGAAGTACGTCATAGATGCCGTGATACCTAGTGAACTAATGGACGCAGATACCAAGGTATTTATCAATCCTACCGGTAGATTTGTAGTAGGAGGCCCAGAGAGCGATAGTGGTCTAACTGGTCGCAAGATAATAGTAGACACTTATGGTGGTTATTGTGCTCACGGCGGTGGTGCTTTTAGTGGCAAAGACCCTACCAAAGTGGACCGTAGTGCAGCATATATGGCTAGATACGTATGCAAGAATATCGTCGCTAGTGGTCTAGCAAAGAGTTGCGAAATGGAGGTAGCCTACGCCATAGGTCGTGCTCGTCCTGTGAGCATTATGCTCAATACTTTCGGTACGGGAGTAATATCTGACGAGAACTTGACCAAGGTAGTGAGTGAAGTATTTGATATGAGACCGGGCGCTATCATAGACCAACTAGGTCTACGTAGTCCTATCTATCGTCAAACTGCCTCATATGGTCATTTTGGCAAAGAAAATCTCAGTTGGGAGAGATTGGACAAAATCCCTCAACTAGTAGAAGTTAGCAAAAAATATATGTAATGGTATGGTAATCAACGGAGTAGTCGAAGAAATTATATACTCAAATGCAGAGACGGGATATACCGTAGTGGATATCTCGTCCGAAGGCACGTTGATTACTGCAGTAGGTACGTTTCCTCCAGTAGCGATAGGTGAAAATCTCACTTTGCACGGAGAATTCGTCATCAACAATAGGTATGGCGAACAATTTGCCGTATCCAAAGTAGAGACTGCTCTACCTGTGTCTAGAGAGGGTATCATCAGGTATTTGAGTAGTGGACTATTTAAGGGCATAGGTCCTGTGACGGCGCTACGCATAGTAGAGGTTTTTGGCACGGACGCTCTCGTGGTTATGTCCACAGACCCTCTCAAACTCAAGCAAGTCAAGGGCATCTCCAAAAAACGCGCTATTGAGATAGCAGAGAGTTTTAATTCTATGAGGGCTATGCAAGACACTATATTGTTTTTGCAAAGTTATGATATCTCACTAGGACTATGTATCAAGATATATCGTTGCTACGAGGAGAGGACCGCGGACGTCCTCAAGACAAATCCATACAAACTCGTAGATGATATAGATGGAGTAGGATTTGCTACAGCCGACAAAATCGCCAAAAATATGGGGATAGAGAAGGATAGCGAATTTAGAGTGAGGGCAGGTATATCATACCTACTACAAGATTCTGCCGTGAGAGGTGGACATACGTATCTGCCTAGGCAAGATTTGGAGAAATCTTTGTACACTCTGCTAGGACTTGACCAAGAGCAAATAGACGTAGAGAGTGCTCTAATGGCACTAGAATTTGACGGTATAGTCAAGTGCTTTACGCACGAAGACGTGCAAGTAGTGATGAGTAGCAAATTGTTTGCGATAGAGCATTCTATCGCGACCAAACTAGTCAGGCTCATCAGAGAATACGACCAAGTGCACCTCGATATAGACACGGATATATCAGAATTTGAGAGAATAAATTCTCTCAATCTTCACCCTACTCAACGAGATGCGGTGAAAAATGCCGTGAATAGTGGAGTATTTGTACTCACGGGTGGACCTGGTACAGGCAAGACTACTATTATCAAGTGCATACTGTATATTCTCAAAAATCAAAATAAGCAAATATCTCTCTGCGCCCCTACTGGCAGGGCTAGCAAGCGTATGAGCGAGGCTACAGGCGAAGATGCCAAGACTATACACCGTCTATTATGCTTGGAGCATAGTGAGGGACTAAATAGTTTTAGGTACAACGAATCAAATCCTCTAACTGCAGACGTCATCATAGTAGACGAGGCGTCTATGGCTGACGTGTACGTATTCAATGCATTAGTCAAAGCCATCAAGAGAGGAGGTAGACTCATCATAGTCGGAGACAAGGACCAACTCCCTTCGGTAGGAGCAGGAAACGTATTGAGAGATATCATAGCCTCTTCGCTAGTGTCGGTGACTATGCTAGAGCATATATACAGGCAGAGTGAAAATAGTCATATAGTATCAAACGCACACCTCATCAACCACGGCGAGATGCCTAGGTTAGACCTAAAGAGCGACGATTTCTTCTTCACCAAGCAAAAGGGACAAGAGGATATCCTATCCACCGTGAGAGACCTAGTGTGCAAGAGATTGCCATCATATATGCAGGTATCCCCTAGAGATATACAGGTATTGACGGCTATGAAGAAGGGCGTGTCTGGTGTCAACAATATCAACAAAGTTCTCCAACTTCACCTCAATCCCAACCCCAAGGGGGTATTGTACGGAGAGACGGAGTACAAAGTCGGCGACAAGGTAATGCAGACTGCCAACGATTACAATCTGGAGTGGTATAGATACGACGAAGATGGTACTAAATCAATGGGACAAGGTATCTTCAATGGAGATATAGGTATAGTAGATAGTATAGATATACCTACACAATCTATCACCGTACTATTCGAAGACGGTAGATACTGCACCTATCAGGGAGATTTGAGTGACCTCAAACTCGCGTATTGTATCAGTATACACAAGTCTCAAGGTTGTGAATTTGACGTAGTGGTCATAGCGCTCACACCTGGTAGCCCACAGATTCTCACGAGAAATCTCATATACACAGCCGTCACTAGAGCCAAGAAAATGGTGGTGCTAGTAGGAGACGACGGAGTACTAGCGCGTATGGTGCGCAACGATTATACTGCCACTAGATACAGTATGCTCAAAGATATGATGCTCACAGAGTATCGCAAGTATGGAGAATTGTATGTTTGAGAAGTTGACTAGAGCAGTAGACTGGGTGTTGTCTAGGATATTTTCTAATAAGTTCAAGTGTGTATGCTGTGGTAAAGACGTCTTTAGTGATAGTGAAGAGTATTGTACCAAATGTAGTATGTCTATCACTAGGACCAAGGACAAGCGAACTTGTATCAAATGTCATAGACCTATATACGGTGAGGGCGATTATTGTATGATATGTACCGACTATACTCACGAGTTTGACGTGGCGTATTCGGTATACACATATAGTGGCACTATATCCAAGATGATTAGGAATATGAAATATTCTAACAAGATGTATTTAGCACCATATTTTGCCAAGCACTTGATAGACAAATATGCTGATATGCCCACTTGTGATATTGTCGTGAGTGTGCCACCTAGTATGGATAGAGCGAGATATAGATATCACGACCATACCAAACTGTTGGCGAGAGCATTTAGCGAAGGTAGTGGCGTAGAGTATATAGAAGGATTGCTCAAGAGACTCAAAGACACCGAGCCTCTAGAAAAGAAATCCCCCAAACAACGAAGAGAACATCTCAAAGGTGCATTTGCTATCAGCGATCGCCGTGCTATCAAAGGCAAGAGAGTACTGCTCATAGACGACGTGTTCACCACAGGTGCTACGGCAGACGAATGTGCATCCGTCATCAAGAAGATGGGAGCATTAGAAGTATATATATTGACGATAGCAGTCACCGAGTACAAGGTGAAGACTATATAGATAAGGGAAAGATACAAAAAATAAGGAGTTATTATTATGGGACTATTTTCCTCATTATTCAAGAGTGAAAACGAAAGACAACTAGTCAAGTTGCGCAAAATCGCCGACAAAGTAGTGGCTTTGGAGGAAGAGTTTAGCATCAAGACAAATGCGCAACTCAAGCAAATGACTCAAATACTCAAGGACAGACTAGCAGGTGGAGAGACTCTAGACGATATATTGCCAGAGGCATTTGCCACCGTGCGAGAGGCGTCTTGGAGAGTACTAAATATGAAACATTTTTACGTGCAGATACTAGGTGGTATCGTGCTACACCAAGGTCGTATCGCAGAGATGCGTACTGGTGAAGGTAAGACGCTCGTGGCTACGCTACCTGCGTATCTCAACGCACTCACAGGCAAAGGTATGCACGTAGTCACAGTCAACGAATATCTAGCACAACGTGACGCCGAGTGGATGGGCAAGGTATACAGATTTTTGGGACTAACGGTAGGTGTTAACCTCACGGGTATGTCTCCAGATGAGAAACGTAGAGTGTATGCTTGCGACATAGTGTACGGCACGAATAACGAATTTGGATTTGACTATCTACGAGACAATATGGCTGTTCGCAAGGTAGACAAAGTGCAACGTGGACTAGAATTTGCCGTCGTGGACGAGGTGGATAGTATACTCATAGACGAGGCTCGTACTCCACTCATCATATCAGGCAAAGGTACTAAGAGTAGCGAGATGTATATCTCTGTCAACAAGTTCGTCAAGACTCTCAAACGCACCGATTATGAGGTAGATGAGAAGGACAAGGCTGTCAGACTACTAGAGGAAGGTATAGAAAAAGCCGAGAGATATTTTGGTATCAGAGATTTGTCCGATATAGAGAATACCGACCTCAACAATCATATTACTCTAGCACTTAGAGCGCATTTCTTGATGAAGAGGGAGAACGATTATATCGTCAAGGACGGAGAGGTCATCATAGTAGATGAATTCACGGGACGTTTGATGATAGGTCGTAGATATAGCGAGGGATTGCATCAAGCGATAGAGGCCAAGGAGAACGTGAGAGTGCAGAGTGAGAATCAAACTCTAGCGACTATCACTTTCCAAAACTATTTCCGTATGTACCACAAACTCAGCGGTATGACGGGTACTGCCAAGACGGAGGAGACGGAGTTTGAGGGTATATATGCCCTAGACGTCATAGTACTACCTACCAATTTGCCTATCCAAAGAGTAGATATGGACGACCAACTATACACCACTTCGGCAGGCAAGATTAGAGCGATAGTCAAGGACGTAGTAGAGCGTCACGCCAAAGGTCAACCTATCTTGATAGGTACTGTCACCGTCGAGAAGAGTGAACAACTCAGCGTCGAACTCAAGCGCAGAGGTATTCGCCACAACGTGCTCAACGCCAAGAATCACGAGCAAGAGGCAGAGATTATCGCCCAAGCAGGCAAGAAAGGTAGCGTGACTATCGCTACCAATATGGCAGGTCGTGGTACAGACATTATGCTCGGTGGTAATGCCGAATATCTAGCACGCAATCGCATGATTAGAGAGGGATATACTCCAGAGCAAATAGAGACTGCTATGTCCTACGTCGCCCCCAAGGATCTAGAGGAGAAGACTCTGCAGGAGACTTATGCAGGTTTTTACAACTACTACAAGCAAGACGTAGACGTAGAGAAAGCCGAAGTGTTGGCGCTAGGAGGATTGCACATCATAGGTACGGAACGTCACGAGAGTAGGCGTATAGACAATCAGTTGAGAGGCCGTGCAGGTAGACAAGGTGATCCAGGTACGTCAGTATTTTATATCTCTATGGAGGACGATTTGGCTAGAATATTTGGTGGAGACAGGCTCAAGAGTATGGCAGAAGCCTTCCACTTTGATCCAGACGAGCCTATCGCCAACAAACTAATCACTAGGAGTATCGAAACTGCCCAAAAGAACGTGGAGGGCAACAACTATTCGGCACGTCGTTCGGTCATAGCATATGACGACGTAATGAACAAGCAACGTGAGATAATATACGCCGAGCGTAACAAGATACTAGAGGGTATTGACGTCAGAGACCAGATACTAGATATGCTAGATTCTCTAGTGACAGATATCATCACTACCCAATGCGACTACAACGTCAACGTGACCGAGTGGGATTATGATGCGATAAATAGAGCGCTAGAGGAGAAGGTATTTAAGCCTGATACCAATCTAATCACTCTATCCGTAGCCTCACACACTAGCGAGGACAAACTACTAGCCATGGTCATAGACGAGGCTCGCAAACTATACGCCGAGAAGGTAGCAGAATGCACGGAGGCAGGTATCAAGTTTGACGACGTAGAGAGATTCTTGCTACTCAAGACGATAGATAGACTATGGATAGACCACATAGACGCTATGGACCAACTACGCAAGGGTATTAGACTACGTGCGTATGGTCAACGTGATCCTGTGATGGAGTACAAGAGTGAGGGCTTGGATATGTTTGAGAAGATGTCCGAACGTATCAAGCACGAGACTGCGCGAATTCTAATGAAAGTCATCATCAAGCCTGTCGAAGAGAAAAATGGCGCTGACAACAAGGGGTATCGCCCAGTCAAAGGTGTCAAGAGAGAGAAACAACCCGAAGTGTCGAGAAATGCTCCTTGCCCTTGTGGTAGTGGACTAAAATACAAACATTGTTGTGGCAAAGAATAAGGAGATATTATGGTAGAATATGATGAGCCTAGGCTATTAGCCAAGAAACTCAGAGACACTTTGCTAAAGTGTGGTGAGACTATGAATCTCACCGAACTAAAAGCAGAGATAGACACCCTCACAGCAGAGCAACATGCTGAGGGCTTTTGGGACAACCTCTCAAATGCTCAGGCTGTCAACAAAAAACTCTCATCACTGCAAAACAAACTCTCCAAGTATGAGAAATTGCTAGTGAGAGTAGATGATATCGAGATAATGATACAACTATGCGACGAGTCCGAGGACCTAGGCGAACTAGAGGGTATCAATATGGAGTTGGTGTCGTTGACTCAAGATATATCAAACCTACGACTAGAGACTTTGCTTAGGGGCAAATACGATTATTGCAACGCCATCATTACTCTACACGCAGGTGCAGGTGGTACAGAGGCGCAGGATTGGACTGATATGCTATATCGTATGTACACTCACTACGCAGAGAAACACGGCTACTCCGTCAAGGTGCTAGATAGACTAGATGGAGACGAGGCAGGTATCAAATCTATTACGTTTATGGTAGTAGGTGAAAATGCCTACGGTTATCTCAAGGCAGAGAAAGGTGTACATAGACTAGTGCGCATATCGCCATTTGACTCAAATAAGCGTAGACATACCTCGTTTGCATCACTAGAGGTGATGCCAGAGATAGATACCGATATAGATATCAAGATCAAACCTGATGAGATCAAGGTAGACACCTATAGATCTAGTGGCGCAGGTGGACAGCACGTCAACAAGACGGAGTCTGCTATTCGTATCACTCACATACCTACCGGTATCGTAGTAAATTGCCAAAACGAGAGGTCGCAGATACAAAATAGAGAGCAAGCCATGAAGATGCTCATGTCGGCACTAGTAGAGAGAGCCGAGAGAGAGATGATGGAGCAAGCCCAAGAAATAAAGGGCGAACTCAAGAAGATAGAGTGGGGTAGCCAGATTAGGTCTTACGTATTCCAACCATACACCATGGTCAAAGACCACCGTACAGGTTGCGAAACGGGTAATATCACAGCAGTTATGGACGGCGAGATAGACGAATTCATCATGGATTATCTATCCAAGTCCTAAGTAGGTAATTATGAAGATATTAGGTATAGAGAGTTCGTGTGACGAGACTGCCGCATCTGTGGTAGAAGATGGTAGGATTATCCTATCATCAGTCATATCCTCTCAGATAGATATACACAAGAGATTTGGTGGAGTAGTCCCAGAGATAGCCTCACGCAATCATACACTAGCCATTAGGCAAGTAGTAGACGAGGCGCTAGTGCAGGCAGGAGTAGGGTTAGATGAGGTAGATGCCATAGCAGTCACCTACGGTGCAGGACTAGTAGGAGCACTACTAGTAGGCGTTAGTTATGCCAAGGCACTCAGTTACGCTACAGGCAAACCTCTATATGCAGTCAATCATATCCAAGGTCATATAGCAGCCAACTACCTAGCACATCCCGACCTAGAGCCACCATACCTCTGCCTAGTAGCCAGCGGTGGACATACTGCGCTAGTGAGAGTCAAGGATTATACCGACTTTGAGGTGATGGGTATGAGTACCGACGACGCTTGTGGAGAGGCTTTTGACAAGGTGGCTAGAGTCATAGGACTAGAGTACCCAGGTGGACCAAAGATAGAGGCATTAGCCAGAGAGGGCGAGGACGTAGTACCTATGCCTCGTATGCTCAAAGGTCACAAGGGATATGACTTTAGTTATAGTGGACTCAAGACTGCCGTCATCAACTACGTACACACCCTAGAGCAAAAGGGACTAGAGATACCTAGAGAGAATATAGCGTGCAGTTTTCAAAATTGCGCTATATCTATGCTAGTAGACAATGCCGTTAGATGTGCTAAGACACTCGGCGAGAAGAAGATAGTAGTAGCAGGTGGAGTAGGTGCTAATGGCTACCTACGAGAGAGACTAACTCTAGAGGCAGACAAATACGGCATACAGACACTCTATCCCCCCAAGCATTTGTGTACTGACAATGCTAGTATGATAGCAGGAGCAGGGTATTATGAGGTATTGAGTGGTAGACCTGCCACGCTAGACCTCAATGCAGTACCATCTCTCAATATCACCGACAGATACTAGCATAGTGAGAGTCATCTAGACTAGATAATAGGAGAAGGTATGGTTATAGATATACATACACACGCATTTCCCGACAAGATAGCCTCTCGAGCCATAGCAGGGCTAGTAGAGAGTACCAGGGGAGTATATCCCCCTTGCACAGACGGTACGCTAGGTGGACTAAAGGACAGTATGAGAGAATTTGGTGTGGATATATCAGTTCTCCAGCCTGTCGTCACCAAGCCTACACAGACCGAGAGTCTCAATCTCTGGGCGAGAGATGCAGAGTGCGAGAATATTATATCGTTTGGAGGAGTGTATCCTCATAGTGATACTATTGAGAAAGATATAGATTTCGTATGTTCACTAGGACTCAAGGGTATCAAATTGCACCCAGAGTACCAACAATTCACTCTCAACGACCCCAAGATGATGAGAGTGTACGACTACGCTTTATCTAGAGGTTTGGCTATACTATTTCACGCAGGCTACGATCCTGCATATCCACCACCTATCCACAGTACCCCCACTATGTTTAGAGAAGTAGTGAGGTCTATGAGAGGTGGAGTCATCATAGCAGGACACCTAGGAGGTAGGAGACAGACTAGCGAAGTGCTAGACGTACTAGTAGGAGAGGACATATACCTAGATACTTCGGCAGGATTTGATTATTATAGCGTGGAGGAATTTCTCTCAGTACTCAGAGCCCACGGTAGCGACAAGATACTCTTTGGCTCGGATGCCCCTTGGACACGCGCCGACAAGGAGATAGAGGCTATCCGTTCTCTACCTATATCCCTAGAGGATATAGACAATATACTCTACCTCAATGCAAAGAGAATATTAAACATCTAAAAAGCAAGCCCACAGGCTTGCTTTTTCGTTGCAAAAATTTAATAATCTGCAATTCCCAGTAGATAATCTGTGCTTACCTCAAATATGGTGGCAATACGCACTAGCATATCATAAGACGGCTCGGATGTGTTGAGTTCGTATCTAGTATATGACTGTTGTCGAACGTTGAGCATATCTGCTATTTGTTGTTGTGTCAGCCCCTTTTCTTTTCTCAATTCTTTCAATCTTTTTGCGAAAATCTCCATAATCATATCCTTTTTTTTGTAAAAATCATTATCAATTTCTATTGACAAAATACAACAATTTGTTGTACAATAAACGTATTAACAGCAAATTGCTGTAAAAAAGGAGTAGATAATGTACTGCCAGCATTGTGGTCAAGAAGTCAGAGAGGAAGCAGTGGTATGTATACACTGCGGTTGTGCCATAAATGTGGCAAACCAATCGCCTAAAGAAGAAGATAAAGAGGACAAACTATTAGCTGAGGTGTCTTTCATGATACCAATAGTTGGATTAATTATTTACTGTACTAATATAGACGAAAAACCTATTATGGCAAAACATTGTGGAAAGTTTGCGTTGTATGGTTTTATAGTCGCTGTGGTATTGCTCTTATTCGTAGCTTTTTTGCCACTTATTATATAGGAAATTTTATAATAAAAAATAATTTTAAAAGGAGAAAACAAATGAAGTACTGTCAGCATTGTGGTCAAGAAGTCAGGGAGGAAGCAGTGGTATGCATACACTGCGGTTGTGCTATAAGCCCAGCAAATCAAGTTGTCAAAAATGAAGAAGATAAAAATTCACTCGGATTAAATATACTTTCTTTCTTAATACCAATAGTTGGTTTGATTCTCTACCTTGTTAATTTAAAAGATAAACCTATTATGGCAAAAGGTATTGGAAAGTCAGCATTGATAGGATTTATAATCAATTGTATAATTTTAATGAATATATAAAAAGAACCCTACAATTCGCAAGTCGCGAATTGTAGGGTATTATTTTTTTATTCAATACTACTCTATAGTATATTTATCTATACATCTCCATTAGTTGGTGGAAGTAGGGGATAGATCTACGTACCATATCGGTAGATACGCAGGTGGCTATTCGTACGTAGCCTTTCGCTCCGAAACTATCTGCTGGTACTATGAGTAGACCTAGTTGTTTTGCCTTGCCCGCAAACTCTATCGAATCTCCATCAGGCACTTTGACTAGTAGATAAAATGCTCCGTCAGGATTAGCGCACTTTAGACCTAGAGAGGAGAGTTCTCTGATGAGTATATCCCTATTTTGCTGATATACGCTATTGTCAGAGTGTAGACCTACAGTACTTTCTATCACCTTTTGGAATAGTGATGATGCGCACACGTATCCTAGGCTACGACCTGCACCACATATGCACAAGTATAGAGATTGAGCCTCGGTGAGACTAGGGGATACGGCTATATATCCTATACGCTCTCCTGGTAGACATAGCGACTTGCTATAGGAGTAGCATACTACCGTGTCCTTATAATACTTCATAGGATATGGCACTACCACGTCTCCAAATATTACCTCACGATAAGGTTCGTCTGCTATGAGTATGATAGGATGAGAGTACTGTTCGCTATATCTAGTGAGTATAGAGGATAGTTTGATGAGGGTATCTTCGCTATACACTATACCAGAGGGATTGTTTGGCGAATTGATGATGACTGCTCTAGTATTTGGGGTGAGCATAGCCTCTAGTTTATCAAAATCTATTTGGTAGCCCTCTTCGTCCATCTCTACGTAGCCAAATTTAGCACCTGCACCCTCGCTAAATACTCTGTATTCAGGGAAAAACGGTGCTATTGCTAGTATCTCGTCCTGAGGAGACTCTACTATGGCATTGAGTGTGATAGTCAGCGCTGCGGCAGCACCTGTAGTCATATACATTAGAGTAGGGTCTACCTCTACGCCGTGAGTGGTAGATAGGTAGTCTGCTATCGCCTTGCGAGTAGATAGATTGCCAGGGGCAGAGGTATATGCGTGTATAGAGAGGTCTGTGTCTACTAATCTCTTGATACACTCATTGACGTCACTAGGGGTAGGCACGGATGGATTGCCTAGAGTGAAGTCAAATACTTTGTCTTCGCCTATTTGAGATTTGAGCATATTGCCGTATTCGAACAATTCTC
This sequence comes from Clostridia bacterium, assembly GCA_017631635.1. Lineage (GTDB taxonomy): Bacteria > Bacillota > Clostridia > Christensenellales > RUG350 > RGIG9417. Next base: position 79,367 of record JAGBSX010000022.1, read on the forward strand.
TGATGACGGAACGAGATGCTCCTAGGTTGTACATTTTCTTGTTATACATAATTCACCTCTACTATGATTAAATACTACCAAATGCTAGAGTATTTGTCAACTTTTGACTAAATTTCTCCTAATTTTTTCTAAAAATTAGTTGACTTATGATATTTTGGAGGGGTATAATATGACAGTAGGTAAGTTATGAAGAATTACGCAAACCAAAACTTTTATTACTTTTACTTTTTCTTTAACAAGCAATAAGTGATTATCGGTTGTTTTTTTTGCGTAGTAATTAAATGTAATTAAAATGGTCGATAGGGTATATCGACCATTTCTTTTTGATTAGACAAGGAGAATATATTATGATTATCATAGTCAAGAATAGTTATGACGACAAGCAACTAAATAATCTAATCGAGTGGGTAGAAGGGCTAGGACTTAGCACCAATTTGTCCAAAGGACACCACTCTACCATCTTGGGACTAGTAGGAGACACCTCCAAGGTAGATATTGACCTCGTGCGTTCGCTAGACATAGTAGAGGACGTCAAGCGTATCCAAGAGCCATTTAAGAAAGCAAATAGAAAGGTACACCCCGACGATACTATCGTCGATATAGGTGGACACAAGGCAGGTGGAGGTCATTTTCAACTAATAGCAGGACCTTGCTCCGTGGAGAGTGAGGCGCAAATCATAGGGGTAGCCCAAGCAGTCAAAGAGGCTGGCGCTACACTGCTCCGTGGTGGTGCATTTAAGCCTCGCACCTCTCCATACGCATTTCAAGGTATGGGTGCAGAAGGACTAGAACTACTAGTCAAAGCCAAGCGTGAGACTGGTATGCCTATCGTCACCGAACTCATGAGTGTCAAGCACATAGATTTGTTTGACGAGGTTGACCTAGTGCAGATAGGCGCTAGAAATATGCAAAACTTCGAACTACTCAAAGAGGTAGGTCGTATGGGCAAGCCTATCCTACTCAAACGTGGTCTAGCCAACACTATCCAAGAGTGGCTAATGAGCGCAGAGTACATTATGGCAGAGGGTTGCTCCGACGTGATACTCTGCGAGAGAGGTATCAGGACGTTTGAGCCATACACACGCAATACTCTCGACCTCAGCGCTATCCCTCTACTCAAAGAAATCACTCATCTCCCAGTCATAGTAGACCCTTCGCACGCATCGGGACTATCTAGACTAGTCAAGCCACTATCTATGGCGAGCGTGGGCGCAGGAGCAGATGGACTGATTATCGAGGTGCACAATGATCCACAACACGCATTGTGCGACGGTGCGCAGAGTATCAAGCCAGAGCAATTCAAGGACTTGGTAGACCATATAGACGTGATGCTACCACTAGTGAATAAGGTGAGAGACGTATGATAGTAGGTATAGTAGGACTAGGGCTAATGGGTGGCAGTTTTGGCAGACTGCTAGTAGATAGAGGATATACTGTGTACGGCACGGATCGTAGTGTGGAGGCTATGAAGAAGGCAATCTTAGTCAAGGCTATAACCTCTCCACTCACTATGGACAACGTAGCCGAGGTAGATATGCTAGTGATAGCCACTTATCCTAGGAGTTTTGAGAGAGTAGCAGAGAGTTATCTACCATATATGAAGAGTGGTGCGATACTTAGTGACTTTTGTGGAAATAAGCGCATAGTCATATCTGCTATGAAACGCCTCTCTCCACTATACCCAGAAATATATTTCGTAGGTGGACATCCTATGGCAGGTAGAGAGTATAGTGGTATAGAACACTCTTCTATCAGGTTATTTGACGGTGCGTCTATGATACTAGTACCATATAGCCAAGATATACTCAAGTTGGCTATGCTCAAAGACTGGTATATCTCGCTAGGATTTAGGAGAGTAGAGATAACTACTGCAGACAATCACGATAGTATGATAGCGTACACGTCGCAGTTGTGCCATATAGTCTCAAATGCCTTTATCAAGAGCGAGAGCGCCAAACTACACGCAGGATATAGCGCAGGTAGTTATAGAGATTTGACTAGGGTGGCTAGGTTAGAGCCTAGTATGTGGTCTGAACTCATGATGGACAACAAGGACAAACTCACCGAGGAACTATCCCTACTCATAGACAATCTATCCAAGTATCTAGTAGCCTTGCAAAATGGCGACGAGGATACTCTAAGAGCCCTACTTGATGAGGGCAATCAACTAAAAATACTCATAGACAAGAGGTAATATATGATCTTAATTCCGGTCAAAGCATCCAAGACTTACGAAGTGAGTGTCACACAAGATTTTAACGATTTGAGACAAGTCGTAGACGGCGTCAAATCAGGTGACAAGATAGCCGTCATCACAGACACCAACGTAGAGAAATTGTATCTATCTAGCGTAATAGACGCGCTAGAGGGCTTTGACGTCTGTGTGCATACCATACCAGCAGGAGAGAGTAGCAAAAATCTCTCTACCTACTGCACTCTCATCCAAGATATAGCCTCATCATCATTAGATAGGAGTGACATGATTATCACTCTAGGAGGAGGAGTGGTAGGTGATATAGGTGCATTTGTCGCATCTACTTATCTACGAGGTATTAGGCTAGTAGCGATACCTACCACACTACTATCTATGATAGATTCGTCTGTAGGAGGCAAGACTGCAGTAGACCTACCTATCGGCAAAAACTTGGTAGGCACTTTTTATCAACCAAACGCAGTATATATCAACGTGTCTTGTATAGACACTCTACCTACTAGAGAGTTGATGAGTGGATATGGAGAACTAATCAAATACGCTATACTAGACGATAGGATTAGTATAGATGATATGAAGGTGCTAGATTCTTCACTCATAGCCAAAGCCGTGTCTATCAAGAGAGATATAGTGGAGGCAGATGAATATGAGGGTGGAGTGCGAAAGTTGCTAAACCTCGGTCACACCATAGGACACGCAGTAGAGAGTCTATCCAACTACACCTTGTCTCACGGTGAGTGTGTGGTCAAAGGTCTCAGGGCGATACTAGATATCTCCTCTAGATACTACGATATAAAAGATAGTGATTATACACAATTGGATAGTATTATCCGTATGCTAGGACACGACTGCACTATGCCTTATAGTGTAGATGAAGTGATAGACTACGTATATCGAGACAAGAAGAAAAAGGGCGACCTCATAGATATAGTACTTATCAAGGCAAAAGGAGTAGTGGAGATAGTCTCTATGCCGATAGATAAGGTGAGGAGGTATCTAAGTGAATATCAAGATTAAACCTACCACCTTAAATGGCGAGGTAGTGATAATATCTTCCAAATCTTTTGCACATAGACTACTCATAGCATCTAGCCTCACTAGAGGGGAGAGTACGATACGTAGAGTCAACGGCTCTCAAGACGTGACAGCCACCATAGGTGTACTCAGGAGTATGGGTACTAGGATACTCAGGGTGGGAGACACCTGCTATATAGACAGAGTGAGTCCCGTCAGCGAGGCTACGCTAGACTGTGTGGAGAGTGGCTCTACTCTACGCTTTTGTATGCCATTAGCGAGTAGTCTAGGTATAGACGCCACTTTCACAGGTAGCGAGAGATTGCTATCTAGACCTATAGGTGACCTCACCGATTGTCTTAAAATGCACGGTATAGAGGTGGACGGACATCACCTCGGGGGAACACTCAAGAGTGGAATATATAGGATAAATTCTAGCGTTAGTTCACAGTACGTGACAGGACTACTCATGTCTCTACCACTACTAGAGGGAGACTCTACTCTCATACTAGAGGGAGACAAGGTGTCTAGAGGTTATATAGATATCACCCTCGACGTACTCAAAGATAGTGGTATCGAGGTAGAGATGATAGACGACCACACTTATTTTATCAAAGGTGGACAATGCTATCGTATGAAGAGCGCTACCGTGGAGGGAGACTGGTCAAATGCTGGTTTTTTCTTGGTGGCAGGTGCTACTAGCGATATAGGGGTGACGGTCAAGGGACTCAATAAACATAGTGTCCAAGGTGACCGTGCTATTATAGATATACTCAAGATGGCAGGAGCAGAGGTGATAGAGATAGAGGACGGATACACCGTCAAGAGAGGTAATCCTCGCACTATAGATATAGATTGTGAGGATATACCAGACCTAGTACCTATCATTAGCGTACTGTGTACGCTACCCTGTGGAGACAGTACTCTCAGAGGAGTCTCACGCCTAGTGGACAAAGAGAGTGATAGGCTATACGCCGTGATAGATATGCTACGCCGTGCAGGTGTGAGCGCTACTAGTGACGGATATACTCTCACCATACACTCTAGAGGTGTAGTGGAGGGTGGAGATTATCTCTCCTACAACGACCACCGTATGGTAATGAGTGCTAGCATACTATCATCTATCGCTAGTGGGGATAGTACCATAGAGGGTATAGAGGCTGTGAATAAATCTTACAATACCTTTTTTAGAGACTTTAGCGCCATAGGAGGGCAGACTTATGCTATGGACAGGAGATAGATTGACCTATTATATATACGGCGAATCACACTCGGATTATATAGGAGTGAGTGTAGAGGGATTGCCTATTCACGAGATAGATATAGATAGACTCTCTGCCTTTATGGATAGACGTCGTGCCAAAAACGAGGTGTATTCTACCAAGAGAATAGAGCCTGACGTTATCGAATTTGTAAGTGGTATAGAGACTAGTACCCTCACGGGGGATAGATTTGAGGCGCGTATTAAAAATACAAACGTCAAGTCTAGTGACTACAACGATCTAGAGGGTAAGCCTAGACCATCTCACGCAGATTACGCATCATATCTTAGGTATGGCAGGACTGATTATAGAGGTGGACACGAATTTAGTGGTCGTATGACTGCTCCTCTATGTATCGTAGGAGGTATAGCCAAACAAATACTAGAGGATAGAGGAGTCAAGGTGCTAGCCTACGTACATAGCATAGGAGAGGTAGAGGATATCTCCTACAAAGATAGTACGGTGACCTCTCTCGATATAGAGAATATGCTATCTAGAGGAGACTGGGCTATGACTAGACAAGAGGATATGCTATCTCTCATTTCGCTAGTCGCTAGCGAGGGAGACTCTGTAGGTGGTACGGTAGAGGTGATAGTAGAGGGACTAGCAGGAGGCTATGGTGGTGCTATGACTGACGGATTAGAGGGCAAGATATCATCTTTGCTATACTCTATCCCAGCCGTCAAGGGAGTAGAATTTGGCGCAGGATTTGACATATCTCGTATGAGAGGTAGCGAGGCAAATGACGAACTACATTTCGTAGACGGAGAGGTAGTGTCGTATACCAACCACGCAGGTGGTATCAACGGTGGTATCTCAAACGGTATGCCTATTACTGCTAGAGTGGCGTTTAGACCTACGCCTTCCATATCTAGACAGCAACGCACGGTAGACCTCATAGAGAGGGTAGATACTACCATTTCTATCAAGGGTAGACACGACGCTTGCATAGTACCTAGGACTTTGCCTATCGTGGAGTCTGCAGTAGCGATAGCGATATTAGATAGCATGGAGGAGGACAAAATATGCAAATAGATGATTATAGAGAACAAATAGACGATATAGATAGTCAACTGGTCGAACTATATCTCAAGCGTATGGATATAGCCAAGGAGATAGGTAGACTCAAGGGTGTATCCGGCAGTAGTGTCAACGTACCTGCGAGAGAACAAGAGGTGATATGTAGGCTCGCCGATATGACTGATGATAGCGAGATGAAGGCTTATATCAAGCAACTATATAGCACTATCTTCTCCACCTCCAAGTCTTATCAAAGTAGCGTGATTAGTATGGACAATCAATTAGTCAAAGACATACGCACGGCGCTAGGTAGCGATAGAAAATTTCCTATCTCTGCCACCGTGGCTTGTCAGGGTGTAGACGGTGCGTATAGCAAGGTGGCTGCAGACAAACTCTTTGATATCCCCAAGGTCACTTATTTCAAAAATTTCGATGCAGTATTCTCTGCTGTTGACAAGGGATTGTGTAGATATGGAGTATTGCCTATAGAGAATAGCAATACGGGTAGTATCTCACAGGTGTATGATTTGATGCGAAAACACTCCTTTTATATAGTAGGTAGCGTGAGAGTACACGTCAAGCATACGTTGGCTAGTGTCAAGGGCGCTACGATAGATACTATCAAGAAGGTGTATTCGCACGAGCAAGGTCTACTACAATGCGACAAGTATCTCAAGAGTCTAGGAGTAGAGACCGTGATAGTCGAAAATACTGCTCTAGCAGCACGTATGGTAGCAGAGGCAGGAGATACTAGCATAGCCGCTATATGTTCACCACTAGCGAGTGAGATATATTCTCTATCCGTACTAGCCGACGACGTGCAGGACAATAGAGACAACTACACTAGATTTATATGCGTATCCAAGCATATGCAGATATTTAATCACGCAGACAAGATATCTATTATGCTCAATGCATCACACACCCCAGGTAGCCTAAACAAACTACTATCTAGATTTTCGGCACTAGGGCTCAACCTAACCAAATTGGAGAGTAGACCTGTGGGTAATAGCCATTTTGAATTTATGTTTTACTTTGACTTCGAGGCAGACGTCGAGGATGTGAGAGTACTCAATTTGTTGGCAGAGTTGGACGACGGAGCAGGTAATTTTACCTTCCTCGGCAGTTACAAAGAGAAGATATGAGATATGCACTTATAGGACAAAAGTTGGGGCATAGTTTCTCCAAAGATATACACACGTCATTGGGATTATCCTACGACCATATTCAACTAGAGCCTAGCGAGGTAGAGGATTTTTTGAGGTGTAATGATTACGCTGGTCTAAACGTCACTATCCCCTACAAAGAGGTGGCGTATAGTAGCGTGGATATACTAGATGAGAGTGCATCTAGCGTAGGTGCAGTCAATACGATATTGTATCGAGACGGCAAGAGTATCGGCTACAATACCGACGTGAAGGGTATGAGATATATGCTATCCACCATAGGAGTATCTCTACGGGATAAGCGTGTACTCATACTAGGTAGTGGAGGTACTTCTCGTACAGCCCAAGCACTATGTAGACTGGACGGAGCGAAGGATGTATACGTGTGTTCTCGTAGTGGAGAGATAAATTATAGTTCGGTATACTCTCTAGCAGACTCTATAGACGTGATTATCAACTGTACTCCCGTGGGTATGTACCCTCTAAATGACGGCGTGCCTATTGACCTAGGGAGATTTGGTAGGCTAGTAGCAGTCGCAGATTGTATATACAACCCTCTCAAGAGTAGACTGCTACTCGATGCAGAAAGACTAGGCATCAACTATGTCAATGGTATATCTATGCTAGTAGCACAAGCCGTATACGCCGAGGAGATATGGCGAGGGGAGAGTATGGATAGTAGTGTGATAGAGGAGATATCCTCTAGGCTCACTCTCAGTAAGACTAATATCGCGCTAATAGGTATGCCTGGTAGTGGCAAGAGTACTCTAGGCAAACTATTGGCAGAGAGGTTAGGTAGAGATTATATAGATACCGACGAGCAAATCACCTCTCTCTATGGAGATATACCTACTATCATATCCACAGAGGGCGAGAGTACCTTTAGGGATAGAGAGCGAGAAGTGGTATCTAGAGTGTCGACCTATAGTGGTATAGTTATATCCACAGGAGGAGGAACGATACTAGATAGCGAGAACGTCCTCAACCTTGAGCAAAATGCCGTGATAGTATTTGTCAGTAGAGGTCTAAAGAAATTGGCGACAGGTGGTAGACCTATTAGCCAAAGTGTAGGTGTAGAGAAACTATGGCTAGAGCGAAAGGACAAATACCTATCCGTAGCAGATTACGTAGTAGTCAACGATAGCGATATAGATAGCGCTATGAGACAGTTGGAGGAGATATATGAAGATATTGGTAATCAATGGTGTTAACCTAAATATGCTAGGTCTACGCGAGCCCAAGTTGTATGGAGACAAGGACTACGCATCTTTGGTTCGCTATATAGTAGATAGCGCAAAAGACTTAGGAGTAGAGGTAGACGTAGTGCAATCCAATCACGAGGGAGAGATATGCGAGATTATACATAGGTCGTATGCAGTGTACGACGGTATCGTCATCAATGCAGGTGCTTACACACACACTAGCATAGCCATACTAGATGCCCTCAAGGCAGTATCGATACCTACCGTAGAGGTGCATTTGACGGATATAGCCACCAGAGAAAGTTTTAGGCAATTTAGTTATATATCTCTCTACGCCGAAAAACTCATCAAAGGCAAAGGCTTCGAGGGGTATCGTGAGGCGCTCGAGTACTTGATAAATAGATAAAAAATCGCCCATTTGAGGCGATTTTTTTATAAATAGTTGATAAGTTTTTAGCATTGTGATACAATTAGTCTATCAACTATAAGAGGTAGAGTATGATTAATAAATTTTGCAAATATCCACTTTGGGAAGTATCTACGATACTAGCAGACGTCGCTATGGGACGTACCCCTGCAGACTTGGTTATCAAAAACGCCAAATTGGTCAACGTATGCACTAGAGAGATTATAGATGGTACTAGCGTAGCCGTGGCAAAAGGTCGCATAGCGCTAGTAGGAGACGCTAGTCATTGTATAGGGGATACTACTATCGTAGTAGATGCAGAGGGTAGATATCTTGCTCCAGGATTTTTGGATGGACATATGCACATAGAATCATCTATGCTACGCCCTAGCCAATATGCCAAGGCCGTTTTGCCACACGGTACTACTGGAGTGTATTACGATCCCCACGAGATTACCAACGTCCTAGGACTAGATGGTGTCAAGTGTATGATAGCAGACCTAGAGAGTACTCCACTCAAGGGATTTTTGACGATACCATCTTGCGTGCCTGCAGTCAAAGGTTTCGAGGACACAGGAGCAGAGATAGATCACAACGACGTGAGAGAGGCTATGGGCTACGATACTGCCGTAGGACTAGGAGAGATGATGAATTTCCCTGGTATTATCTACTCCAATCCCGAGACTCACGCGATAGTAGGAGAGGTGCTCAAGCAAGACGGTACTGTCACAGGACACTACTCTATACCTGACACAGGTATGGGGCTAAATGCTTACGTATCTGCAGGTATTAGATGTTGCCACGAGTCTACTAGATGGGAGGATTCTCTAGCCAAGATGAGACTAGGTATGTACGCTATGCTCCGAGAGGGTAGTGCTTGGCACGACCTCAAGGAGGTAGGCAGAGCCATCACCGAGCACGAGGTTGACAGCAGATATGCCACTCTCATCTCCGACGACACTCATCCAAATACTCTCAAGGAGAAGGGACATCTAGACTACATACTCTCTAGGGCAGTCGAGGAGGGCATAGACCCTGTGGAGGCTATCCAAATGGCTACTATCAACTGTGCGCAATGCTTCAGGGTTGACCATGAGATAGGCTCTATCGCCCCAGGCAAATGTGCCGATATGGTGCTCATAGACGACCTAGTGAAGTTCAACGTATCGCTCACGGTGATAGATGGAGATATCGTAGCGAGAGACGGAGAGATGTGTGTAGAGATAGAGGAATTCGTATTCCCTGACTACGCAGTAGACACCGTGCACGTCAAGGATGAGATTACTCCTGATACCTTCGATATAATTGCAGATGGAGATGAGGCAAAGGTACGTGTCATTGAGATAATACCTGCTCGCACTTCTACGCATCAACTTATAGAGACTATGAAGGTAGTAGACGGAGAGATACACGCTGACGTAGAGAGAGATTTTCTCAAAGGTTTTGTATTTGAGAGACATCACCTCACAGGCAAGGTAGGTTGTGGATTTATCAAGGGCTTTGGTATACATTCGGGTGCTATCGCATCTACGGTATCTCACGATGCTCACAATCTATTCGTTATAGGTACTAACGACGAGGATATGGCGCTGGCTTGCAACGAACTTATCAAATGTGGTGGAGGTCAATGCGTCGTCAAAGAAGGCAAAGTACTCGCCATAGTTCCACTCAAAGTTGCAGGACTCATGAGTGTCAAGCCACTCGACGAAGTGGTAGACGAGGTAGCGCGTATGGAGAGGGCTTGGGAGCAAATAGGTTGCGACATACCATCACCATTTATGACTATGGCTATCATACCTCTAGCCTGCCTACCAGTACTTAGATTGACTGATAGAGGACTGGTAGATTGTACCAAGTTTGAGATAGTAGATTTATTTGTCAAAGACTAAATATTTAGAGTCAAGCAAGTCTTGACTCTTTTTTTGGGAGAATCAATTGTATATAAAAATACAATTGTATAAAAATTGTTCCTAAAGGGTGTCAACGTCCACGAAGACTTTGCACCTCTAGGTAGCGCCGAGAATCACGAGGCTATAGATAGAGTCATAGAGTATTGCCAGCAGTTGGGAGTCAATTTCATTAGACTAGCGCATTATCCTCACTCCAGATATTTTATGGACAAGGCCGAAGAGGCTGGTATACTTATGGAAGAGGAGATACCACTATACTAGTACGTCAACTGGGATATGGGCATAGAGGACAAGTCCAAA
>JAGBSX010000023.1 GCA_017631635.1 Clostridia bacterium
ATAAACTAAAAATAAAAGTAAATCTTCTCCAAGACCCTACCAACGTAGTGATAAATGGTGCAGGTACTTTGCTCGCAGATAAAAATACACTATCTACTCTAATGCACTTTGACGATAAATAAAAAATAAAAGACTAGCAAATACATTTGCTAGTCTTTTGTTTTGCAAATTTTAATGCGCTTTGTAAAAATTCTCTCTACCTTTGTCGTAGATGTCGCATATGAGTCTCTGTATCTTGAGAGCCTCCTCACCACTAATAAACGGCTCACGGTCCTCAATAACTGCGTCGTAGAAGTCTGCTATCTGGCGAATATGTCGAAATCCCCAATAATCCTTGCCACCCTCATAGTCAATATCACCTGCATCAGTCTTGGCTGTGAGGACGCTACCGTCATTGAAGGTAATGACTGCATCATCATAACTCATAACTACTCTGCCATTTTCGCATTGTAGTCTTATCTCTATAGGATCGTCTACTGCGTAGTTGTTCATAGCCCAAAATGCCAAAGTCGCTCCACCCTTGTAGCGAATAAATCCTTCGCCAGTATCGTCTACTTCCATGATAGAGTGTCCACGATTGGAGAGGCTCGCTTGCACCTCGATAGGCTCATCTGATATAAACCAGTTGGCTAGGTCGATAGAGTGTATCGCTTGGTCTATGATAACTCCACCACCCTCTTTGTCCCAAGTGCCTTTCCAGTCGGATAATGAGTAATACTCATCAGGCTTGCACCAAGTCAATACTACTCTAGCAGATATGACTTTGCCTAGTCTACCATTGTCAAGATTTTCTTTGACTAAGCGAGAGGTATCATTGTATCTACATTGAAATAATATGCCGTATTTGAGACCTTTTTCTCTAGCCAAATTGACGTTGGTGATAGCATCTGCGTAGTTAATAGCCATAGGCTTTTCACATAGTACGTTGACACCGTGCTCTAGGGCGTACCTAGAGATAATAGGGTGTAGATAGTGTGGTACGCACACGTGTACTACGTCTAGTGGCTCATTGTCTATGAGTTGCTTGTAATCATAGTACGCCTTGCAATTATATTTGCTACTAGCCTTGTCTGCTCTATCCTTCTTGACGTCGCATACTGCTACGATTTGTGCATTTGGTAGATGATGAGCGCTAGTAGCATGCATGGTAAATATATTGCCACAACCTATGATGCCTACTCTAAGCATTGTTTATCTCCTCAATGACAAATTTCAAAGATTGACTGGCTTGAGCAAGTGTGGCTCTATCGATAGTAGCACCTGTATTAGCCTTGTCTACAAAGTATACAAGTTCATTGTAATATCCACCCAAATCAGATATGTTGCCACCCTTGTAGCCACCGAGTAGTTGGGGCTTGTCTATCTTGATATCGTGAACGCCGTCATCTGTGTAGCAGACAAATTTGCCACCTGCATTTTCTACACAAGCCTTCTCAAATACTACTCTAAAGGTAGCCTCAAATGGATGTGAGCCTGGCAAATCCCAAGTACCCTCTACTCCTACTACGAAATCATTGTACTTCATCACGGTATTGATGTACGAATTTGGTTCGCCAGCCACGTTTTTGACACTATTGTACTCTAGTGGCTCTCCAAACAATGATAGTACGAAATCTATATCGTGTATATGCAAGTCTTGAGCTGCTCCACCTGATAGAGAGGTATCTAGTAGCCAGTTGTTCCAACCCCAAGTAGGTCTAGGACTAATTCTCCTAAAATTGGCATTGAGAACTCTGCCATACACTCCACTATCTATTATCTTCTTGAGTTCGACGTATTCGTCCCAAAATCTAATGACCTGTCCCACTTGCACCTGACAACCAGTCTCGAGAGACTTGTCCATCATGGCTTGTGCTTGAGCATAGGTAAGCGCTACTGGTTTCTCGACAAATAAATATTTGACTTTGTCCATCGCCTTGATAGCGTACTCTGCGTGCATATACGTAGGTAGACATATATCTATGACGTCTACGTCGGCAGATGCTATCAAATCTAGTCCATCAGCATATATCTCTGCTCCGTCGGCTAGTATCTCTGCCTTGTCTCTCCTGACGTCTGCTACTGCCGTTAGTTGCACACCTTCGATATTTTTGTAGCAGTTGGCGTGCATAGTGCCCATAAATCCACAACCTATCAATCCTCTGGATATGAGCAGTACATAGTATTGCCGATATACTCGGCACAAAAATAATAGTATTTGGCTCTGGAAAGTCTAGAGGACTCGATAGTGATACCTCCTTTGAAAAGGGATATAGCCAACTAGTATATTTGTTGAGAGAGATAGTCTCCCCTATATTCAATAAGTACGACATGGTATGCGTCATTGAACCACTATCCGAAGATAATCTCATCAAAACAATCGACGACGGTCTAAAACTCGTCAAAGACGTAGACAAACACAACGTAAAATTGCTAATAGACTTCTATCATACTGCCACTAATGATGAGGATACGTGTGATTTGTCAAAATATGCGACTCACCTAAAGCACGTGCATATCGCCACCAAAAATGGTAGGCTATACCCTATAGATACAGACATACTTGAGTGCAAAGCCATAATTAATTCGCTAAAAGATATAAATTATGACGGACTAATTTCTCTAGAATCTAGAGTCAGAGAGGGCTTATCCTTGAGAGATTGCATATCGACAAGCGCCCAACTACTAAAAAATTTGATAAATTCTAAAAATTGATATGATAAATACAAATAAAAAGCGACTAAACAGTCGCTTTTTTTGTTGCAAATATATAAATAAGGAGTTATACCTCTCTAGCATAGTTGAGTTTTTCGACGGAGACTTTGCCGTCTACTATCTTGACACGGCTCTTGCCCTCCTGTACGGCAAAAGTTAGTTCGGTCTTGACGCTGTCAGATGATGGCAGTTTGAGATTTAACACTAGGTTTGAGGTGGCGTTTATCAAAAACTCGGTATTAGCGTACACCCCTCTAAATTGTCTAACCTCGCATCTACCCCCCTCTGCGTGAAATACTTCTACTCCGTCTAGTCTCAGAGACGTGTCTCTATCGGTAGATGATACCGAATACCTGTGTCCGAGCATACGGACGTTGGATATACTGTGCTCTCCTCTATAGGTAGTGCCAAATCTAATGGCTGGAGTCAAATCTCCTCTAAAATACTCCACGTCTATCAGACAATTCATACCCATAATCGCCATAAGATTGGCAGATATATCTCCATCTGGTATAGTGGAGTGAGATTTGCCGTTTGGTAGATAGCACCCTTTGTTGATAGGTCTGGACCTATCTAGATATTTCTTGTAAGTACGATTTGATTTGTACGCTATCTCGCACGCCAAATCGGTCATACCATATCTAACTAGTCCCATATACACTAGATAATTGATATATGGTACTACCATACCTCTATATCTCTCGTAAGCAGGGATAGTCTCTCCCGTGAACAAATCTTTGAGTTTGCGTCCATACTCAGGATTGTCTCTAGAGAGAGTAGGTATGACTACATCTCCACCAAATTTGCGTGGGTTTTGCAAATATTTGAGTATACTCCTCAATCTAGTGCCGTCCTCTATAATGCCAGCGATAAGTGGATAAAAGGACGTGATACCTATGCTGGTGGCAAATTCTCCACTTAGGTATTTGTTCATGTACAAGCCCAAATCTTCATTGTACAACTCTTCGTTGACAAAATCACTTAGTTTGCGTCTGTGTTCGGCGTATTTCTTGGCTGTTCTCTTGTCTCCTCTAAGCAGAGCAATTCTCTCCATAATATCCATAGATAGCACCTTGATACAGCACATATCTAGGCTATACATCTCGCCGGATTTGAAGAGTTCTTTGAGTGGAGAACCGTCCATACGATACGCTACCATATCTTTGGTATCAGCGTCGGCTATCACAGGGGTAGAATCTGGAGCAATCAAGCCTAGATAGATAGGATATAGAGTATCCCACATAGAGTCGTCTCTACTCCTACAATACACTACCCATGCACTAATCAGCGAAGTTATCTTGTCGCCAGTAGCGTAGACAAATGATGATATCGCACTATCACTATCTCCTATGATACCACCTATCATATTGGCGACGTTTAGCCTCAACGCATCATAAGGATAATACTTGTTGATCTCGTGGCGTGATGGCATAAAGGTCGTAGACAAAAAGTATGGATTGTACACCCTATACCACATAGCAGAGGTGGTGGCTCTATCTATATCGCTACACAATGTACCACTACCAGACAATCTAACTGTAGAATAATTTATCTCTGCTTGGGATGTGACGTCTTGTATCTCCTTCTTGTCAGGGGGAGTCATATCTAGTAGTTCCTTGCCACCGATAGTCGCATATAGATATATGCGAGTATCTCCTCTCTGATCCAAGTCGTATTCGTATATTACTTCGTTTTTGTCCCCGTGCAATACTGCTCGTGGCTTGTTGTAGATGTCTGCCGAAAAGTACTCCTTGCCACTCTTGTCCGAATAGAGAACGTCGTATCTATTCTTGAATATAGTATTAGCACCGTCGCTAACGACTTCGCCCTTGACTACGGCGTGTTGTGGAGCACTTCCCTTGATAACACTCTCAGTAGCCTTGAATACACCGTCGCAAGTATCCCACGAATAAAAGATAACTCTAACTCTGGTCGAGGATATGGTAGATATAGACATCACTATAGCATTGTCGTCAAGAGTCGTGCTAGACACCGTGATATCTCCGTGCGTAAAATATGCAAAACTACCGTCTGTGCGTGCTACATACATACGACCTCTGTCTTTGATAAAATCAGCACCGTCTATCCATTTGCCATTTCGCTGATAGGACACTCTCACTCCCCACATAGAACCCTTTGTACCAAATAAAGATACTCCGTTGGGATACCTATAGTCTAGCCCTGCTCCTACTATTATGCGTGAGGGAAAACAAGAAGGAGTGACTTGAGGACCTTTGTTGGTCTCTTCAAAAAACTCGTTGAAGTAAGGAGGTCTACCGTTAAATCCATATTCTTTGTTAAAATATTTCATATTTACCTCCTAATACAACAATTTGGCGGTGTCAGGTATGTCTACTATACCACTACCACAATCTTTGATATCGTATTTCTCCACGTGCATAGAGGGGTCTGGTACGACGTATACACGTCTCGAAGTCCATATATCGTACTCGTCAGGGGATATCTCTCTATAACTAAACAACTTGCCAAATACAGTAGGATGCACCGTCAAAGTAATAGCATCTGCTTGGGGATATACGGAGAAATATTTGCGAAGTCCCTCTTTGACTATATTGGTCATATAATCTGCCGAATATACGTACGAATCTCCTTGACAATATGGACAAGGTTGCAATAGTACGCTATCTATCATAGACCTAGTCTTCTTGCGCGTGAGTTCGACCAAGCCTAGTCCCGTGATACCTACTACCGTGGTCTTGATACGGTCTAGTTTGAGCATTTGTCTAAGGTGTTCGACTACTTGCGTCCTATGCTCTTCGATATCCATATCTATAAAATCAACTATGATGATACCACCTATATTTCGTAGGCGCAATTGCTTGGCTATAGTCTCTGCGGCTAGCATATTGGTATAAAATACCGTCTCCTCGAGATTGTTCTCCCCGACATATCTGCCTGTATTGACGTCTATGACGGTCAATGCCTCCGTACGGTCTATGATGAGGTACGCTCCATTTTTGAGAGGTACTTTGCGTTTGAGTAAGTTTGAGATATCTTCATTGAGCATAAACTCCTCAAACATATCTCTCATACCATTATAAAACTTGATAACGTCAGTATTGCCAGACAAAAACCTAGATACTCTACCTAGTATCTGCTCGGCAGATTGAGTGGTAGATATATATATCTCCTCTGTGTCAGAGTTGTACATATCACGCATTACTCTCATCAGCAAGTCGTCTTCTTGATGAATAAGTGCCACCTCTTGGGTAGTAGCACGGTATACTCCTAGTATATCCTCATACAAATTCATCAATCTAATAGCCTCTTGGCGAAGTATATCGTTTGAGACGGTAGCAGCGGCAGTACGTATGACAAAACCTCCTCTACCACTAGCAGTCAAATCTTCGACAGCCTCGGTTAGCCTCCTCCTAGTCTCCTCATCTTCTATCTTCTTGGATACTCCTACGTAGTTGGAGTTTGGCATGTATACCGTATATCTACCTGGTAGGGTGACGTCCGTGGTGATACGCACTCCCTTTGAACCAAATTGCTCTTTGACTATCTGCACCATAATGGTATCGCCGACTTTGAATCCAAACTCTACACTAGGTAAAGAATTGGTAATCTCTTCTGCATCTACCATACTCTCACCTACGTACAGATAAGCATTTTTCTCTAGACCTATATTGACAAAAGCGGCTTGCATACCTGGTAATACGTTGACCACCTTGCCTTTGTAGATATTGCCGACAAGTTTTTGTCCGCTATTTTTCTCAACGTAAAACTCGGCAAGTTCTCCTTGCTCTGTAATCGCTACGCGGTTATTATTCTTGATGTCAATATAAATCTTATTTTTCATACTCTCGCTATCTCTAAAAGAGGTAGGTTATTCTCCGTAAATTGTTCTAATCTAGTGATAGTGTAATCTGGCGCACTCTGAATATCTGAAGTGAGCGCCTCTAGTACCTTGTCTATTCTCAAAGTGGTATTGCCACTACGAAGTAATAGCATCAAATCATCTCCATCTACGTACGCGTCTAATATGAGGGATCTAACTTCTTTGAGTGAGTCTCCCTTGGAAGATTTGACGTAAAACTCACGACTATCCTCGATAGTCTTGACAAATAGCGCATTGTACTCTCCTAGTCCTCTCACTCTATATAGTGATGAATATACTTTGGCTGCAGGGTTTGGGTTGGTCTGACAATCAAGTCCTGCTACGGCTCGTAATGATGAGTGACAACAAGCATTGTATCTGTCTATAAACTCAATGGCAGTCATAGAGGTATCTACCGACATATATTCTGCCTCGCTCTCTACGCTAATAGGTAGAGGTGGGGTAAAATTGACGTTCATATGCTTGTTAAATCCATTTGACATATTGACAGGTATACCTGCCCTACGAAACGTACGCATGACAGAACGCGCCATATCCATATTTGCCATATATGAGGCAGGGTAAGATTTGACAAATTTGACTAATATCATATACCACAATCCCCCTTGGCTCTAGCACCACAACCTTGACAATCTCCTATGCACGAAGGGGTACTGATACCCTCGTATGCTAAGCGTCTCTCCTTCTCAAAATATCGGCGTGTGACACCTATATCTATATATTCGTGACACAATAAGTCCTCGACTGGCTTGGGATTGAGGTAAGTAGTATAATCTATACCCGTCTCCTCAAATGCCCTCATCCATTTGTCATAGTCAAAATATTCGCTCCAACTGTCGTATATACATCCTAATTGGTAGGCTTTCTCTATGACCTTGGATAGTTTTCTATCTCCTACTGCAAACACTGCCTCCAGTATAGATGATAGGCTATCGTGCCAGTTATAATTGACGTTACGATACTTCTTTAGAGCATCTTTGAGATAGTCTTGACGCCTCTGTACCTCCTCTACTGGCAATTGCCCTTCCCATTGAAATGGTGTGGCAGGCTTGGGGATAAATACTGCCGTAGATAATACTATCTTGAGTTTTTTGAGCAGACCTTTGCGATAATATATGCCCCTTATCTTCTCTACGATACCTACTATACCCTCTATGTCTTCCATAGTCTCGGTAGGTAGTCCTATGATAAAATATAACTTGATAGAACTATATCCCAAATCGGCTGCTATCTCTATAGTCTTGGTGATATCTTCTTCGCTAATATTTTTGTTGATGACGTTGCGAAGTCTCTGTGTACCTGCTTCTGGAGCAAAAGTCAATGAATTTGTCCTAGATTCGCTGACAAACTCTCCCTCAAAACTATCCAGTCTAAGAGATGGTAGAGATAATCTGCAACCATATTTGGCTGTGAGGGTGCTCAACGAAGAAACTAGTCCCTTGAGGTCGGGGTAGTCTCCTGTGGAGAGTGATGACAAACTCATCTCCTCAAATCCTGTATTTGCCATAAGTTCTTCGGCTAGGCGTAGACATGTATCTGGTTTGCGAATACGAATAGGTCTATAGAAAAAGCATGCTTGACAAAATCTACAGCCATTGGCACAACCTCTATACAACTCCAGTACTGCTCTGTCGTGTACAGCCTCCACAGAAGGCACTATGATAGAGGTAGGATAATAGGCTTTGTCCAAATCCTTGACTACAGCCTTGCTAACGGTACGAGTAAATGATACTACCTTGTCTCCCTCGTATATAGGATAATCCATACTAGGTACTATCGCTCCCTCTATGTCTCTCGCGCGAGATATGATGTCACTCTTGGTAGCGCCACTATCCTTCATAGAAGATATGAGATCAAATAGTTCTGTGAGAGACTTCTCTCCGTCTCCTACTGTCATAATATCAAAATATTCGGCAAATGGCTCTGGATTGGCCATGCAAGGTCCACCTGCTATGATGATAGGATGACTATCATCTCTATCTCTAGCGTATAGAGGTATACCTGCCATATCCATCATAGCCACGACATTGGTGTAGCACAGTTCGTATTGGATAGAAAAACCCACTACGTCAAAGTCTGCTAGAGGAGTCATAGTCTCTATAGAGCAAAGTGGTAGCCCTGATGACTTGAGCGCACCAACTAGGTCTACCCAAGGCATAAAGCATCTCTCACATACGCAGTCCTCTCTCTCATTGAGCATATGGTACAGTATCCTGATACCGACGTTGCTCATGGCTATCTCGTATACGTCGGGGAAGCATAGACACATCTTGGTCGCATCACTTGGCTTGTCCATAGATGGTTGATTGTACTCCCCTCCTAGATATCTAGCAGGCTTGGACACGCCCTTGTATATGGACAATAGTCTATCTTTGATATTCATCAGGCACACTCCCACACTATAATATATCAATATAATATAACACTAATCTAGAGGCATTGTCAAATCTTTTGGGTTAATGAC
>JAGBSX010000024.1 GCA_017631635.1 Clostridia bacterium
CTAAATAAATCCTTACGGATTTGTGATATTCGTCTAACGACGAGTGATATTGCCTATCGGCAGTGTTGCCGAGCAACTTTAGTTGCGAACGCCAACTGCCTTGGCAGTTATATTTGCCTACGGCAAGTTAAGGATTTATTTAATATAACTTTGGCGAAAGCCAAAATACCACGCCAACGGCATATCACTTTTAGCCACAAGGCTAAAAATATCACTTATTTAACTTAATCTTTTGTGGATAAAAAAGCCCACTATATTTCGCTTTTTGCGAAGTATAGTGGGCTACACTTTTGTTAGTTATTATAATTCCCTTATAGGAAATCCATTATCCTCCTTCTTCTTTTTTTGCATATATCAGAGTGTAATAGCATAGTATATCCCCAGAGGATATATAATGAGAGAAGATATAGTAGATAGAGTCCTCAAAGAGGCAGAATATATGATAACTACTAGATGCACGGTTAGAGATTGTGCGACGGTGTTTGGCATCAGCAAGAGTACTCTACACCAAGACGTCAGGCAAAGGCTCAAGGAGATAGATAGGACCTTGTACATACGCATCAGCAAACTAATGGGCTACAATCTATCCGTTAGACACCTGCGTGGTGGAGAATCCACTAGACGCAAGTACAAAAAAAGCAAGGACTAATCCTTGCTTGTAGGTGATGGAGGGGGTATGAGATTGTTTCTCTCAGGGTGCAGTAGCGCCGATTTGATACGTGACCTAGCGATAGGTATATCATCTTGGATAGAGGATATTATCTCGTTCATATGTTCCCTCTCGGTGTGTTTGTCGTGAGGGCAAGGGTTTTTGAAAGTGGGGAGAGAGTGTCTACGCACAGCACCACGGATATCTCCTTCGTTTACATATAGCATAGGTCGTATGACTGTGATAGTCTCCTTGTCTCCACTCACGATAGGTTGGATAGTAGACAATCTACCTTCGTATATCATAGATAGCATAAAGGTAGTGAGTACGTCGTCGGAGTGATGACCTAGCGCTAGTTTGTTGCACCCTAACTGCGTGGCTTTGTTCACTAGTGCTCCTCTACGCATTTTGCTACATAGTGAGCAAGGTGAAGAGTCGCTAATGGATAGTATATCGGCTATATCCGTGTCTATATGGTGATATGGTATATCGTGCTGATTGCAAAACAATCTAACGCTCTCGTCTCTCACGATATCGTCAAATCCTACGTTGATATATATAGCGTGTATGGTGACGTCTAGTATAGAGTATTTCTTTAGTTGGTATAGAGCGTATAGCATAGCCATACTGTCTTTGCCACCCGACACTCCTACTGCTATGACGTCGCCGTCAGTTATGAGATGATAGTTGGCGATTGCTTTTCGCACGTTTGACAAAATCTTTTGCATAAGTACCTCTGCAAATATTATAACTGTCACACTTGACAAATGCAAGTGTTTTGTATTAAACTATTTATATTTAGGAGGATAAGTATGGCAGAGGCTATTATAGAATTTTTTCTATCCATATTTGGCAATATAGAGTTGACCACTTTCGTAGTATCCGCTATACCTCTAGTCGAACTCAGAGGTAGCATACCTCTAGGAGTTGGAGGAGGACTACACCCTCTAGTATCGTTTTTGTTGTCGTATCTAGGCACGGTGACTATATCTATATTGCTATTTTTCTTGCTCAAGCCCGTACTCAATTTGCTCAAGCGTATCAAGATATTCAAAAATCTAGCCTTATCTATCGAAGACCATATTCGAAGCAAGGCCGAGGGAGTAGGAGACAAAGAGGGTACAGAAGGTAGAGAGAATTTTTACAAGACTATGGGTGTGGCGTTGTTTATAGGAGTGCCACTACCTATGACGGGTACTTGGACAGGTACGGCTATAGCAGTGTTTTTGGATATGAAATTTCGCCACGCCATAGTAGGCATACTACTAGGCAATCTAATGGCTGGTAGTATACTCACTCTACTCACTGTGTTCTTTGAGCCGTATATAGATTTGATAATTACGATACTATTTGCGATTATAGCAGTAGTTATATTGATAGTAGTAGTGAAATTTTTGCTCAAATCTTTCAAAAAGAACAAAGACGTCCAAAATGATATGACAAAAAAATAAAAATAGCGAAATTTTTGTTGCAATTTTTTTAGATATGTAGTAGAATCAATATGCTGTATAGCGAGGAGTCAGGCACGCAGATATATATCTGCACTTTAGATGCTGGAGTATGGTGTAGTGGTAGCACACAGGCCTCTGACTCCTGTCGTGTAAGTTCGATTCTTACTACTCCTGCCAATAAAGAGTCCGTACGTAGTGTACGGACTTTTTAGTTTTTTCAAAACCACTTTTTTCGTCTAAAGGTAATGATGAGCGTGAGGGTGAGAGTGATAGCGAATAGTATGATGATAGGATAACTATATATAAACTTCACCTCTGGCATAGGTACGTTCATACCATACCACCCAGCCAGTAGCATAAGTGGCAAAAATATAGTATTGACAGTCGCCATATATTTCATAGTAGAATTTAGCCCTATATCCACTTGTTGTTGGTACGATTCTCTCACAGTCACCGAAAAATCTCGTAGGTATAGCGCATTTTCTACTAGCGAGTCCGTCATAGTCACGGTGTCTTGGATAGTATCAGAGTTAGCCTCGCTCACGCTAAGCGAATAACTACCTATTGCTCTAGATATAGAGTCGCATAGCCTCTTGATAGTAGATATACGCTTGCGCATAGTAGATATTTGGGAGTGGAGATTTGGGTGGTTTTTCTTGATAAAACTACTCTCTAGCGTAGCCATATATTGTTCTTCGAGATATAGCGAGGGGGAGTATGCTATGATGAAATCCGTGATGATAGATATATATATGCTTTCGCTATTATTCTCCACGTCCGTCATACTAGATAGCATAGAGGATATGCTCTCAGTATCTTGGGAGTATATATCCACGTGGTCGCTATAGAGCACGAATAAGTGGCGTAGTAGTTTGACACTATCTTTCACTTTAGCGTCGTGAGTGACTAGATAGAGATATGAGTATCTAGAGGTCTTTTGATAGGTGGATATGGTGTCCTCAAAGAGTTTTTCAAATTCTATTTCTATATTTGACATAGAGTAGTCTCGCACCTCCACCATATATGAGGGGCTAGATGATGACAATTTGCTAAGAGTTGACGATATTACATTGTATTTCATAATTACATTATGAAGAGATTTTTGCAATTTATACCCAAAATCGCAAAAAGACACCATATTTTATTTGCTAAACGATATTTTGTATGATATAATCAATGCGAAACAAAATTTCTCACAAGGAGATATATTATGAATAAGAAATCTATCCTAGACGTAGAAGTAAAGGGCAAGAGATGTTTGGTCAGAGTAGACTTCAACGTGCCTATGAAAGACGGAGTCATCACAGATGAGAATCGTATCAATGGTGCACTACCTACTATCAAGTATCTCATAGACAATGGAGCAAAGGTTATCCTATGCTCACACATGGGCAAGCCAAAGGGTCAAGTGAATATGAAGTACACCCTTCGTCCAGTAGCAGAGAGACTCTCTGAGATACTAGGACAACCTGTCACCTTCGCCACCGACGTAGTAGGCGAGAGTGCAGACGAGGCAGTCGCCAACGTCAAAGACGGCGAGGTAGTTCTACTAGAGAACACCCGTTTTGAAGCAGGCGAGGAGAAGAGAGACGAGGAGTTCTGCAAGAAGTTGGCATCATACTGCGACATATTTGTCAATGATGCATTTGGTACTGCACACCGTTCACACGGTTCTACTGCTGCTATCGTAGAGTATGGATACGTCAAGACTGCAGTATGTGGATTCCTCATTGAGAAAGAACTTAGCGTAATGGCAGCCTCACTAGAGAGCCCAGTTAGACCATTTGTCGCTATACTAGGCGGTGCTAAGGTCGCTGACAAACTAAACGTTATCAACAACCTACTAGAGAAATGTGATACCCTCATTATCGGTGGTGGTATGGCATACACCTTCTTGAAGGCTCAAGGCTACGAAGTAGGTACTTCACTAGTAGACGATACCAAGATAGAGTACTGCTTGGATATGATGAAGAAGGCCAAGGATTTAGGCAAAAATCTACTACTACCAGTAGACGCTGTCATCACCAAGGACTTCCCAGATCCTATCGACGCACCTATCGAGATATCATATGTAGACATTGACAAGATACCTCAAGATATGCAATCTCTAGATATCGGTCCTAAGACCAGAGCATTGTACGCAGAGGCTGTCAAGACTGCCAAGACCGTCATTTGGAATGGACCTATGGGAGTATTTGAGAATCCCACCCTAGCCGAGGGTACTAAGGCTGTCGCTATGGCTATGGCTGATACCGACGCTACTACCATAATCGGTGGTGGAGATAGTGCTGCTGCAGTAGCACAACTAGGATTTGCAGACAAGATGAGCCACATC
>JAGBSX010000025.1 GCA_017631635.1 Clostridia bacterium
AGATGGGTCCAAGCTCGTGAAATCAAGGACATCAGCGGTTTTACACACGGTGTAGGTTGGTGCGCTCCTAAGCAAGGCGCTTGCAAACTATCACTCAACGTAAAAGAAGGTGTGATCAAAGAGGCTCTTATCGAGACTCTAGGTTGTTCGGGTATGACTCACTCTGCTGCTATGGCAGCCGAGATACTAACCGGCAAGACTATACTCGAGGCTCTAAATACTGACCTAGTATGTGATGCTATCAATACCGCTATGAGAGAATTGTTCTTGCAAATCGTATACGGTAGAACTCAATCCGCTTTCTCCGAAGACGGTCTACCTATCGGTGCAGGTCTAGAGGACCTAGGTAAAGGTCTACGTTCTCAAGTAGGTACTATGTTCGCTACTGAGGCTAAGGGTGTGAGATATCTAGAGATGGCTGAGGGCTACGTCAACAGACTAGGTCTAGATGAGAACGACGAAGTTATAGGTTATGAATTCATTAACTTCGGCAAGATGATGGATTTCATCAAGGCAGGTATACCTGCAGATGAGGCTCTCAAGAAGGCTACTAGCAGTTATGGTAGATTTGCTACCGCTGTCAAGTATATCGATCCTCGTAAGGAGTAATGGCTATGGAAAATATAAGATTCGAAGGTTTTGAGAGAAGAATAGATAAGATTAACTCTACCCTCGCCGAGTACGGTATCAAGGATTTGGCTGAGGCTAGACAGATATGTCTAGACAAGGGTATCGACGTAGCCGCTATCGTCAAGGGTGTACAACCTATCGCTTTTGAAAATGCAGTATGGGCTTATACCGTAGGTTGCGCTATCGCTATCAAGAAGGGTTGTGTCAAGGCTGCCGACGCTGCTGAGGCTATCGGTATCGGTCTACAATCATTTTGTATCCCCGGCTCTGTCGCTGACCAACGTGCAGTAGGTCTAGGACACGGCAATCTAGCCGCTATGCTACTAAGAGAGGAGACTGATTGTTTCGCTTTCTTGGCTGGACACGAGTCATTTGCCGCTGCAGAGGGCGCTATCGGTATAGCACGTAGTGCTAACAAGGTACGTAAGTCTCCTCTACGCGTAATACTAAACGGTCTAGGCAAAGATGCTGCTTATATCATCAGCCGTATCAATGGATTTACCTATGTACAAACCAAGTACGATTATCACACAGGCGAACTAAACGTAGTCAAAGAGACTGCTTACTCCGACGGTGAGCGTGCCAAGGTCAAGTGCTATGGCGCTGACGACGTATCCGAAGGTGTGGCTATCATGCGTATGGAGAAGGTAGACGTATCTATCACAGGTAACTCTACCAACCCTACCCGTTTCCAACACCCTGTAGCAGGTACTTACAAGAAATGGTGTATGGAGAACGACAAGAAGTACTTCTCTGTAGCATCTGGTGGTGGTACAGGTCGTACCCTACACCCAGACAACATGGCTGCAGGTCCTGCTAGCTACGGTCTAACCGACACTATGGGACGTATGCACGGTGATGCTCAATTCGCAGGTAGTTCTTCTGTACCTGCTCACGTAGAGATGATGGGACTTATCGGTATGGGTAATAACCCTATGGTAGGTGCTACCGTATCTATCGCAGTAGCAGTAGAAGAGGCTAGCAAATAATCTACAATCAATCTAGCATCAAAAAGCGACGAGAAATCGTCGCTTTTACATTGCCGATAAGCAAGGCGCTCCCTATCGGCAGTTATATTTGTCTTTTGACAAGTGATATTGCTAACGCAGTGATATTTTGCTACGCAAAGTGATATTTACCCTTTGGGTAAGTTGAGGATAACACAGAGATTGCCACGCTTTCGCTCGCAATGACCAGAAACATACTCTATCCTAGCTATACAACGTAAACTAGTGGTATGCTCTATTCTAATAATGGTAACGTATAATATCTATATATAATATATAGTATTAAGATAATTTTATACAAAATGTGACAAATAGTTTGACACTCTCAAATACTTGTGCTAAACTATCTATAACAAAATATCAACTCGTTGGGGTATAATGCAATAATTTGGTTTGCAGTCTCTACCAAGCGCCTATACGCTTGACTACATCAACTACTTGACTAGACATAGATACAAATGATGATAAGGAGATATGGTAGACTATTGTTGCTAGCACCACGACGAAAGTGGTGTTTTTTTATTCTAAATACTACGGGCAACCGTGTATTATAAAATATTTTTATAAGGAGAGTAACTCTAATGTCTAAGATTAAGGATTTTTTTGACAAGAAATTCAATCTAACTGCCAAGGGTACCAGCGTAAAGACTGAGATTTTGGCAGGCTTGACTACCTTCATGGCTATGGTTTACATACTAATGGTAAACGCAGGCATGTTCACAGATACTGGTGCTGTATCTTACGGTGCTATGTACATATCTACTGCTTTGTCTGCTATACTAGGTACTGTACTTATCGGTGTATTGTCAGGTCTACCTCTCGCTCAGGCTCCTGGTATGGGTCTAAACGCATTCTTCGTATACACAATGTGTCTAGGCTTTGGCTTCACCTATGCTAACGCATTGGTATTCATCCTCATCGATGGTCTAGTATTTATCCTACTCACCGTCACTGGTCTACGTAAGGCTATATTCGAGGCTATACCTGATGCTGTTAAGAAGGCTATACCTGCAGGTATCGGTCTATTTATCGCATTTATCGGTCTACAAAACTCAGGTCTTGTAGTTGACGACGGTGCTACATTGGTCAAGATGGGTTCTATCAACCTACTCGCTGGTCATGACCTAGTATCTCTCGCTCCTCTATTCGTAGTAATCCTAGGCGTAATCGCTATCGCTGCTATGTCTAAGAAGAACGTAAAGGGTGCTATACTATGGGGTATCCTAGGTAGTGCAGTACTATACTACGCTATACTAGGTGTAGGCGCTCTAACTGGCGACGCTGGTTCTATCGCTGTATTTGAGAGCATTTCTCTTGCTAATCCATTTGATGCTTTCGCTGAGTTTGGTACTCAAGCTTTTGGTAAGGTATTTACCGAAGGATTTGACTTCTCTGCATTTATCAGTGCTAATGGTGTAGCACAATTCATCCTACTACTCATCACCTCTTCTCTAGCATTCTGCCTAGTAGATATGTTCGATACTCTCGGCACTCTATACGGCGCTTGCAAGGCTGGTGACCTACTAGACAAGGACGGCAACGTACCTAACCTAAACAAGGCTATGTTGGCTGACGCTGTGGCTACCACTGCTGGTGCTATACTTGGTACTTCTACCGTAACTACTTTCGTAGAGTCTAGCGCAGGTTGTGCTGAGGGTGGTAAGACTGCTCTTACCTCTTACGTAGTGGCTATACTATTCGCAGTCGCTATGTTCCTAAGCCCTATCGCTCAACTAATACCTAGTGCTGCTACTGCTACTGCTCTTATCTACGTTGGCGTACTAATGATCACCAACGTCGCAGATATCGACTGGAAAGACTCTGCAGTTGCTCTTCCTTCATTCTTGACAATCGCTATGATGTCCTTTACATACAACATTTCATTTGGTATCGGCTTCGGTCTATTGTCATACGTGATAATCGCAATCGCTACTGGTAAGGCTAAAGAGATCAAGGTATCTACCTATGTCCTAACCCTTATCTTCCTAGCTATGTTCTTGCTAACTCACTAAGAAGTAAACGATTAAAATTAGTCCACACCCTAGGGTGTGGACTTTTTTTGTGCAAGCAAAAATTCATTTGTTTGCATAGGAGAGATTTTTTATAAGACGTTGAGCAAGATATGGCTAAATATTTTAGTAATATTTGCTTGATATTTTGGGTGGTTTGATGTTATCATATATTCATAAATATATGAGAGGTAATATATGAAAATAGTAGTAAAAGTAGGTAGTTCTACCCTCACTCACAAAACAGGTAGACTAAATATCAGACATATAGAGGACTTCGTAAAAGTCCTCAGCGATATCAAAAACGCTGGTAATGAGATAATACTAGTATCCTCTGGTGCTATCGCTATGGGTGTAGGCAAACTACAACTCTCCTCTCGCCCTACCGATATAGCCACCAAACAGGCTGCGGCGGCAGTAGGTCAATGCGAACTCATGTATACCTACGACAAACTATTTGGCGAACACAATCACACGGTCGCACAGATACTACTCACAGCAGATGACCTCCGTGATGACAAGAGACACCAAAACTTCGAAAATACTATGTCTACACTACTCTCCCTAGGTGTGATACCTATCATCAATGAAAACGATACCGTATCCACCCAAGAGATAGTCATAGGAGACAACGATACCTTATCTGCTATAGTAGCCGAGAGTGTCAAGGCTGACCTACTCATACTACTTAGCGATATAGACGGACTCTATGACAAAGACCCTCACAAATATAGCGACGCTACGCTAATCAGAGAGGTACGTAGTCTCACCCCAGAGATATACTCTCTAGCAGGTGGCGCAGGCTCTAGCCTAGGTACTGGTGGTATGGTCACCAAACTAAAAGCAGCAGAGATAGCCACGACTAGTGGGGTGGATATGGTAATCACCAACGGTAATGATATGAATAGCCTATACGATATAGTAGACGGCAAGATGATAGGTACTAGATTTTATAAGGTGTAAAATGATATATTCGACACAAGAGATACTAAACAAAGCAAAAATAGCCAAGCAAACTCTGACTTATGCTAGTGAGAGTACTATCAACACGGCTCTAACTCTATGTGCCAAAGCCCTACGCGACAATATGCAAACTATACTCGACGCCAACAAAGTGGACGTGGAGAAGGCTAGAGGTGTCATATCCGACGTGATGATAGATAGATTATCTCTAAATGCAGACCGTATAGAAGGTATGGCTAGAGGTATAGATGAGGTAGTCGCTCTACCCTCTCCCGTAGGAGAAATATTATCCTCTACTACCCGTCCAAACGGACTAGTCATCAACAAAACTGCAGTACCTCTAGGAGTGGTGGCTATCATATATGAGAGCAGACCAAACGTCACCTCTGACGCCATATCACTATGCCTAAAGAGTGGCAACGTATGTGTACTACGTGGTGGCAAAGAGGCGTACAATACCTCCAAAACAATAGTAGAATTGCTAAAAGTCGCCATAGAGAAAGCAGGACTCACTCCTGATGCTATCAATATAATAGACGACACCTCTCGTGAGAGTGCGACGGCTCTAATGACTGCAGTCGGCTACGTAGATATGCTGATACCTCGTGGTGGAGCAGGCCTAATCAAGGCTTGTGTAGAAAATGCTACCGTACCTACCATAGAGACAGGTACTGGTATATGTCACACCTATATAGATGATAGTGCAGATATAGATATGTCTGTATCTATCGTCAACAACGCCAAGACTTCTCGCCCCTCTGTGTGCAACGCTATGGAGGTGCTACTAGTACACCGTGATATAGCCAAAGAGGTATTGCCAAAGATAAGCGATACCCTCACTAGAGATAGACAAGATAGAGGTCTAGTACCCGTACTACTCAAATGTGACGATATATCACTCCCCTATATGACAGGAGTGCCTAGTGTACAAGAGGACTACGATACAGAATTCCTCGACTACATACTAGCAGTCAAGGTGGTAGATAGCGTAGATGATGCGATAGACCACATCAATACGCACAATACTCGCCATAGTGAGTGTATAATATCAAATAATAACGAAAATATATCCAAATTTGAGAGGGGCGTAGATGCTAGTTGCGTATACGTCAATGCCTCCACAAGATTTACTGACGGTGGCGAATTTGGATTTGGTGCAGAGATAGGTATCTCTACCCAAAAAGGTCACCCTAGAGGTCCTATGGGGCTCAAAGAACTATGCACCTACAAGTACGTCATACACGGCGACGGCCAAGTGAGATAGGAGATAAATATGAATACAACAAAAGTAGGATTTGTCGGCACAGGCAATATGGGTGGTGCTATCGCTATGGCTGTGAGTAAGGCTGGATACGAGGTGTATCTATCCTCTCACTCTCCCCTCAAAGCCGAACAAATCAAGAATAATTGCACAAATGCCTATATCGTATCAAACAGAGATATACTAGATATATGTGATTACGTATACATAGGTGTCAAACCTCAAATGCTAGACACTCTAGTAGAGGAGATAAAGGGCTACGATACCGAGAATTCTCCTATATTCGTCTCTATGCTAGCAGGTGTGGATATATCTACCCTCTCATATAAACTAGGAGACAAAATCATACGCATAATGCCAAATACTCCCGTCAAAGTAGGCGAAGGTATGACTACCTACTCCACTAGCGATAGCGTGTCAAAAGATGAACTAGACGTGTGGTGCGATATGATGAGATATAGTGGCAAGATAGATATGGTAGACGAGAGGCTCATAGATGCTACTACCGTGATAGCAGGATGCTCTCCTGCATACGCGTATTATTTCGCTAATGCCCTGATAGAGGCAGGCGTAGAGATAGGTCTAGACCAAAATCAAGCCAAAAAATACGTAGCACAAATGCTAAAAGGCGTGTCTGCTATGATAACTGATAGCGAGGATAGTCCTCTCAAACTAATGCAAGACGTATGCTCCAAAGGTGGTGCTACTATACGTGGCGTAGAGGTGCTACAAAGTGAAAAATTGCAAGAAATTGTAAATATAGCCGTAAAATCATCATTTGAACGCACCAAAGAATTGTCCAAAACTGTAAAAAACGACTAATTTGAGAAAAAATAAAATTTTTTGAAAATATATGTCAAAAACAGTTGACAAAGATAAAATAAAAGTTTAGAATATGCGTGATGTTTTGGGTAGATGAAACAGGCTACTACGCAAGCATCTCCTATAATGCTCATAATTTTCCCCCTTATCATAGAAAAGAGTCGTTGACTGATAGTCGACGGCTCTTTTCCTTTTTACAAAAAAAGTGATACAAAAAGTATCACTTATTTTTATTCTCTACCTATGATATAGTCTACACTCACCTGATAATAATCTGCTAGTTTGACTAGTGCTACGAGTGGTATCTCTCTCTTGCATGATTCGTACTGCGAATAAGTATTTTGCCTAACGTTGAGAAAATCGGCTATCTGCATCTGCGTATAGCCATACTCTTCCCTCAATTCTCTAAGTCTAAGATTAATTTCCATAATAATATTATAATTATCACACTTTGAGATGTTGACAATTATCTCATTTTGTGATATTATATTTTTAATTGAAACATACGGAGGATAAAATATGTTTAAGAAAAATGATGAATCTTTAATTTCTGCTTATAAGATTTACAAAGCTCTGATAATTGCACTAGGCGTAATATACTCTATAGTTGGCATTGTACTTCTTGCAACAGCAAAAACTGGTACTGGATATTATTCATATACAAACCCAGTTAATATAATATTGGGTCTTGTTTTTTTGATAGGCTCGCCTTTAATTGCCTGGGCTATGTGGGTTATTACAAAAGCTTCTTTTGGATTGCTTTTTGACGTTAAGTTTATTAGGAATAAATTGTATGATAGCAAAAATGATTATTTGTTAACTCTTGGAGAATATCAAGCAAATTATAGTGCTACTGGATATTCGCAAAACAACTCTGCTTTGCAACCTTCTATAGCTGATTCTCCAAAACTCTCAGTTTTGATAAGCACACTAAATACTGTAAAAAGTGTGCTATATGCTCAAACGAATTCTAAACCTTTTTCAAATGAATATTTCAAAAATGGTTATATAAAAGGTGTCAACGATATAATTTTAACTTTTGAGCCTGAATTGTTAAGGACACAAGACCTAAGCCATTCTATGCTAAATGTTATTAAAAACGATGACTTTGATCCAAGTTTCTGTGCTGAATATGTAAATGGTGTTCGTGAGGGTAGAAAAGTAGCTGTCAAACTAACTTTATTCTACATAGAATCATATGAAATAAAATACCCACTATCTGCTATTAGTGAACTAAAAGCATTAGTAGAATAACTAAATATACAAAAATAAAAAAAACGAGTATCACACTCGTTTTTTTTGTTAGTTGATTTTGCTACCGTTGATGTAGAGGTGGAAGGTGGCGTTGAGTACTTTGGCAGATTTTTCGCACATCTCCATACGCTCTGCGTATATCTCCAAAAAGTCCTTGACCGACGCACTCTCCTCCATAGTAAATCTACTATTGATGATACGTGCCTCCTTGTCTATATCGATAGTATTCTCCCTCACGGCAAAATTTACTCTATCGTGTATGTCTGCACTATCAAACTGCTTGCTAAAGTCTACCCTGCTACGATTGACGTCACTCTTGTCTGCTATGACTAATGCTGCGGCTAGGATATTGACAGGGTGTCCACTCTGCTCCTCGTGATTGA
>JAGBSX010000026.1 GCA_017631635.1 Clostridia bacterium
TCCACTCCATCATCATTTTTGAAGTATTTAACTTCAATAGGAACTTGAACGTTTCCACACATAACGAAAAAATTTGTAGCAATCTTCTCTTTGCCCTCACTATTAGTATAAGGGACCTTTCTCATCTGCAACTTAACCATGTTTTCCATAACACTTCTCCTTCGGCTATACGCCACAAAAATATTTATTGCAAGCCTAAAAAATTCACAAATTAAAATACTTTTAATCACAATTCCTAAGTCTTGCAATTAAAAGTATAATTCACCTGATAAAATGAAAAAACGGAGTATTACACTCCGCTTTTTTGGTGCCGACGACCGGACTTGAACCGGTACGGATTTAACTCCGAGGGATTTTAAGTCCCTTGTGTCTGCCTATTCCACCACGTCGGCTAGACAACTTTGGTATTATATCATTAGATAGGGTAGTTGTCAAGTGTTTGGTTGATTATACTTTTATCAAAGTATGACACGCAAAAAGCACTTCTTACAAAGTGCTTTTTAATTTTGGAGGCACCACCCGGATTCGGACCGGGGCATAAAAGTTTTGCAGACTTCTGCCTTACCACTTGGCTATGGTGCCATTTTTTGGAGCGGGAGACGGGATTCGGACCCGCGACATTCGCCTTGGCAAGGCGACGCTCTACCACTGAGCCACTCCCGCAAAAAAAATGGTGGAAGTTATAGGACTCGAACCTATGACCCTCTGCTTGTAAGGCAGACGCTCTCCCAACTGAGCTAAACTTCCACGGTATTCCCGAAGCAAAGGCTTCGGATATTAATTACACTAATGTCGGACGAGCCGTCTCAACTCAAGTGCTTTTATACTATACCAAAATGTTTTTTGTTTGGCAAGCGATTTTTACATATTTTTTTAACTTTTTTTATTTTTTTAAATTTCTACGTATCAACCACAATATCCCCACCATTGCCAAAGTGCCTATTGCCAATATGCATTGTATTATACTAGCATACGTCATAAAGTACTCAGATGATAAGTAGGTGAGACCGTCTTGGGATATGCCACCTTCACTACTTATACATATTAACAAAGATGATATCAAATATGGTACACCTGAGATACCAAAAGCCATAGTGGATATTTTATTATATGCTTTGGCTGTCGTACTTGTGTGTCCAGGTAGCATATTGACGCCATTGACCACCAAGGCTATCAGAGATGTCAAGGTCAACAATATCATAGATACTACGTAAAAAGCCGAAGTAAAATCTCCAAACAACGCCGAAAAATCTTTAACTCTAAATAGGTTTGGCAAAGATAAATCCAACGTATAACTATTGCCTGTATCGGTATATATTTGTTGGATAGTAGGGAAAAACATAAGCGCAAAGCACACTAGCGCGCCCACGCACGTCACGATACTGATTATATTGCTATGACTATCCTTTACTTTATCTACTACTATTACATTTTTGGTAGAGTGATATCTATTTTTGTGAGTTCTTTTCATAATACCCTCCTGTTAGATACTATCACTTTTTTTCAAAATAGTCAAACAACTTGTACGGTTTACTCTTATATTTGACAATTTGTGACAAATTGCTCTTTTGGTATGCTAAATTTAGTATTTGAGCATATTATACCTTGAGGTGTTTTATGTCACAATTAGTCATTAGTATTGACAATATCTACAATAGAGAATACAAATACCTAGTAGGAGTGGTAGATAGGTGTTACGATATTTGTCACGCTACTTACTCTTCGGCAAATAGACATTATATTACACTTGAGGGTACTCAACTCCCAGACAAGGTGTTGTATGCGTGCGAAGAGATTTTGCTCACTGGTTTTAAGTATTATGAATTTTGGGAGAGTTTGGGTAGATATATCTTGACTCCGCTAGACAAATGTATATTGTATGCATCACTAGACTTTGACACACAATTAGAGAGAGATACTGCTATCA
>JAGBSX010000027.1 GCA_017631635.1 Clostridia bacterium
CGATTTCCTTCTTGTCGATACCACGGAGAAGTACACCTACGTTGTCGCCTGCTTCAGCATAGTCGAGCAGCTTACGGAACATTTCGATACCGGTAACAACGGACTTCTTGGTTTCCTTCAGACCTACGATTTCGATTTCGTCGGAAAGCTTCAGCTGGCCACGCTCTACTCTACCGGTAGCAACGGTACCACGTCCGGTGATGGAGAATACGTCTTCTACAGGCATCAGGAAGGGCTGGTCAGCCTTACGGTCGGGAGTGGGGATGTAGGAGTCAACAGCTGCCATCAGCTCAAGGATGGGAGCGTACTCGGGAGCGGAAGGATCGGTGTTAGCGGACTCGAGAGCGTCTCTAGCGGAACCCTTAACGATCGGAATATCGTCGCCGGGGAACTCGTGCTTGGAGAGGAGCTCACGGATCTCCATTTCAACCAGCTCGAGGAGCTCTTCGTCGTCTACCATGTCACACTTGTTCATGAATACAACGATTGCGGGAACGCCTACCTGACGAGCGAGCAGGATGTGCTCGTGGGTCTGCTGGAGAGGACCGTCGGTAGCAGCAACTACGAGGATAGCACCGTCCATCTGAGCAGCACCGGTGATCATGTTCTTAACGTAGTCAGCGTGTCCTGGGCAGTCAACGTGAGCGTAGTGACGATTCTCGGTCTGATACTCAACGTGAGAGGTGTTAATTGTTATACCTCTTGCCTTCTCTTCTGGGGCCTTATCGATCTGATCGTATCTCATAGCCTCAGCCATACCCTTAGCAGCCATCAAAGTAGTGATAGCAGCAGTTAGAGTGGTCTTACCATGATCGACGTGACCTATGGTACCAATGTTAACGTGTGGCTTGCTTCTTTCAAACTTAGCTTTTGCCATTTTAAAATTCCTCCAAATTTATTTTTTTATTTGCCTAGGGAATTCTCCCCACAGGTCTTCTTATTTCTTAGCGTTCTCTAGAGATATCTTGTCAGATATATTCTTAGGAACTTCTGCGTAGTGAGAGAAGTGCATAGAGAAGTTACCTCTACCTTGTGTTCTCGAACGCAATGCAGTAGCATATCCAAACATCTCACTGAGTGGTACGTCTGCGTCTACTACTTGTACACCGTTGCGGTTCTCCATACCCTTGAGTCCACCACGACGAGAGGTGATATCACCTATGACGTCTCCTAGGTACTCATCAGGCATAGTGACCTCTACCTTCATGATAGGCTCTAGTAGTACTGGATCGGCCTTCTTTGCGCCGTCCTTGAGTGCCATAGAACCTGCTATCTTAAATGCCATTTCGCTGGAGTCTACGTCGTGGAAACTACCGTCTACCAGTCTAACTCTAAAGTCTACTAGTTCGTAGCCTGCGAGTACACCTGATTGAGCGGCCTCTTTGATACCTGCGTCAACTGCAGGGATAAACTCCTTAGGTATAGCACCACCGACGATTTCGTCGATAAACTCATAACCCTTGCCTGCCTCTTGAGGCTCGAGTATGATCTTACAATGTCCGTATTGTCCGTGACCACCACTCTGACGAACGAATTTACCTTCGGCATTGACGGTCTTGCGGATAGACTCACGATAAGCAACTTGAGGATTACCTATATTTGCCTCTACCTTAAACTCTCTGAGTAGTCTGTCTACGATAATGTCTAGGTGTAGTTCTCCCATACCTGCTATGATGGTCTGACTAGTCTCCTTGTCAGTCCAGGTCTTGAAGGTAGGATCTTCCTCTGCTAGTTTAACTAGTGCGATAGCCATCTTCTCTTGAGAGTTCTTGCTCTTTGGCTCGATAGCAATCTGTATAACTGGATCTGGGAACTCCATCTTCTCTAGGATGACAGGATGGTCAGCATCACATAGAGT
Organism: Clostridia bacterium; assembly: GCA_017631635.1. Classification (GTDB taxonomy): domain Bacteria; phylum Bacillota; class Clostridia; order Christensenellales; family RUG350; genus RGIG9417. The sequence continues at coordinate 1,859 of JAGBSX010000027.1, forward strand.
ATCTCCTGTGGTGGTATCCTTTAGTCCTACGAAAGCAACTATATCACCTGCTCTGATCTCATCTATCTCCGAACGTGAGTTTGCGTGCATACGTAGTAGTCTACCTATACGCTCTCTCTTGCCCTTGGTGGAGTTGTAGACGTATGAGCCTGATTGCAATACACCGCTGTATACTCTGACGAAAGCAAGTTTACCTACGAATGGATCAGTCATTATCTTAAATGCTAGACCACTAAATGGTGCATCATCACTGACGTCTACGTGTGCAGGTTGGTCATTAGCAGGATTGATACCCTCTATCTGACCTACGTCTAGTGGGGATGGTAGATAATCTACTACTGCGTCTAGTAGGGATTGTACACCCTTGTTACGATAAGAACTACCGCATAGTACAGGGGTCATACCCATACCGATAGTAGCCTTACGGATAGCCACTTTGAGTTCGTCTACCTCTATCTCCATACCCTCTAGGTACTTCATCATGATATCGTCGTCAAAGTTGGATACAGCCTCTATGAGGTTGGCTCTAGCCATCTCTGCTGCATCTGCCATATTTGCAGGTATATCGGTGATGTCAAATTGTCTACCTTCTACGTCCTTGTAGATGATAGCCTTCATCGTTACTAGGTCAACTATACCTGTGAACTCATCCTCTTTACCGATAGGTAGTTGAATAGGTACAGCATTGGCCTTGAGACGAGTATTCATCATCTCTACAGCATTGTCAAAGTTAGCACCTAGTATGTCCATCTTGTTGACGAAAGCGATACGTGGTACTCTATATTTGGTGGCTTGGTGCCATACAGTCTCGGACTGAGGCTCTACACCACCCTTGGCACAGAATAGTGCGACCGTACCGTCTAGTACTCTTAGGCTTCGCTCTACCTCTACGGTAAAGTCAACGTGTCCAGGAGTATCGATTAGGTTGATACGGCAACCTCTCCATTGAGTAGATGTAGCAGCAGAAGTGATAGTGATACCTCTCTCTTGCTCCTGTACCATCCAGTCCATGGTGGCTGCACCATCGTGCGTCTCACCCAACTTGTGGTTGATACCCGTGTAGAATAGTATACGCTCAGATGTGGTAGTCTTACCAGCGTCTATGTGAGCCATAATACCTATATTACGAGTATTTTCTAGTGAATATTCTCTAGCCATATTTTCTCCATATTATATCTTCGCTTGTGCGAACTAGGCTGACAACAAGTATTTGCTTACCACTTGTAGTGTGCAAATGCCTTGTTTGCCTCAGCCATACGGTGCATATCCTCTCTCTTCTTGACAGAAGCACCGGTATTGTTGTAAGCATCCATTATTTCAGCAGCAAGTTGCAAATCCATAGTTCTCTCGCTACGAGCACGTGCGTAGTTGACTAGCCATCTGATAGCTAGGGTTTGACGACGCTCGCCTCTAATCTCTAGTGGAACTTGGTAAGTACTACCACCTACACGACGGGCCTTTACCTCTAGTAGTGGCATTATGTTCTCCATAGCCTTGGTAAATACCTCCATAGGATTCATATTCATCTTGCTCTCTATTGTATCAAAAGCACCGTAAACGATCTTTTGTGCGATACCTCTCTTACCGTCTAGCATAACTTGGTTGACCAACTTGGTGATCACCTTGCTATTGTAGACTGGATCTGGTAGCACGTCACGCTTAGGTACTCCACATCTTCTTGGCATATGTGTTTACCTCCTAATAAACTTGGTTGTAATTCATCCGAATAAATTTTACGCTATATGACTTATTTAGGTCTCTTAGCGCCGTACTTAGATCTTGCTTGATTACGCTTGGCAACGCCGGCTGCGTCTAGTGCACCACGAATAATGTGATATCTTACACCAGGCAAATCCTTGACCTTACCACCACGAATCAATACCACGCTGTGCTCTTGTAGGTTGTGGCCGATACCTGGAATATATACAGTACCTTCCATACCATTGACTAGACGTACACGTGCGATCTTTCTCAAAGCAGAGTTAGGCTTCTTGGGAGTGGTAGTGGTGACAGATAGGCACACACCTCTCTTCTGAGGACACTTCTCTAGTATAGGTGAAGTGGACTTCTTGACTTGTCTCTCTCTACCTTGCTTGATAAGTTGGTTAATTGTTGGCATTATCATACCTCCTTGATAGATTCTCGGATGAGTCAGGCAACCCTCCTGACACATTCAGTCACACCACTCTAGCGAGTACCTCTGCTGTGACGATAACACCTTGGCCACAGTAGCGATACGATATATCAAAGTGTGGAAAGTACCCTGATGATATCGTGATGATTTTCGGCAAATAGGCAAATCGGACTATACGCATTTATCCAATGTACACTATTATTGATTGTATAATTATATCATAAAAAAGAATTTAGTCAATAAAAAATAGGTGGTTTTGATTAATTTTTTGAGAAAATTTAGCAAATTCTACATTTTGACTAATTTTTGTCTAAAAACTCTACTATTTGAGAAAGTAAAGCACCCAAAACGAGTGATTTTATATTTATTGAAATGCGCACGCACGCGCACGTGCTCGCATAATACGCGCACGCGTAGTATACCAATCTTTTGTTAAGTTAGTATTCAGATAAATAGTTCGCTTATCTTAACTCCGAGAGTTCTAGCTATTCTAAATAAAACTGTAATATAAAAGTTATAATCATTTCTCATTATCTTATTATATACTCCCCTACCCATATGGCACATATGACAAAACTGCGATACTGTTAGTGAGTTATCCTCCATAAAATTAACAATTAAATCTTTGTTGATAGTATTACACATAATTTTACTCCTTTGTTTTAATAATAAAATTATACCACGAGCCAGACCTAATTGTCTTAAACTACGGCTAATAGCCATACCAATAATCTGGGATAAATACTTAGAAGTCCAAATAAGAGAAATAGAAAGGAAATAGATAATGATTAGTTCCTGCCAAAAAATTCAATTAGATGCCCTCAATTTGAAAAATTTTTAAAAAAGTGCCGAAAAGTATTTGACAAAGTTATTTATTAGTGGTAATATTCTTTTGCTTTAGGGATTGACGGGCTCGTAGCTCAGCTGGTTAGAGCACACGCCTGATAAGCGTGAGGTCGGTGGTTCGAGTCCACTCGAGCCCACCACAATGTCAATACTATATATATACCTATGGGGGTATAGCTCAGCTGGTAGAGCACCTGCTTTGCAAGCAGGGGGTCAACGGTTCGATCCCGTTTATCTCCACCAAATACAAAAAATCAGTCCATCTACGGACTGATTTTTTTCTATGCTACTTTTTGAATGACGCGCATGCACAGTACCGTCATATCGTCGGCATTTGACTTTGACTTGGCGATACTTATCAATTCGTCGGCTATGAGTTGAGGGTTGAGGATATCACACTTCTCTAGATATTCTCTCACTTGAGCAACTCCTAGCACGTCCTCTACTCCGTCACTCATCATCAACAATACGTCTCCACTCTCTAATACCCTGCGTGTAGCACAAGCAGTATCGCACTCCTCGACTATCCCCACCGGCAGACCTGCTCCCTCTATCACTTCGACACGGTTTTTGTGCTTGATATAAGATGCGCTAGAGCCTAGTTTAATCATATCGCAAGCACCACTAGAGGGATTGATGACGCACATATCTAACGAAGAAAATATCTCTTCGTCTCTAGAGGAGAGCAGTTTGTTGAGCATACTTATCACCGTGTCGTGAGGAAAGCCTGCTCGATAAAATCCCTCTATCATAGATATAGTCGCATTACTTTCCTCATTTGCGACAGTACCACTACCCATACCGTCACATAGAGCCATGATTACTCTATTGTCCCTGAGCCTAAGTAGGCTATGCGTATCTCCACTCACCTCATCTCCTCTAGAGACTCCTGCCTCTCCATATACTAGTTCGTAGCGTGGCGCTAGGCTTAGAGTCAATGCGCTATATCCAGCCACAGGGCATTTGGTACTCTCTGCTACCATCTTGACTCCGACCACTTTGCTCACGGTAGAGATGAGAGACTTCTCGCTAGCGTCTCTCTCCCTCACTACTACCGACACCTTGGGAGCGCCCTCGGAGGCGTATACCACAGCCTCGGTGCACACTATCCCCACGTACGAGAGTTCGTCTATGATTCTCCTCTCCATCACACTATCAAAATTGATACTACCTGCTATATCCTCTGCCATAGAGTCCATTAGCCTACCCACTCCGTTGA
>JAGBSX010000028.1 GCA_017631635.1 Clostridia bacterium
ACGTACTACGAGCAAGTTTAGATAATTTAAGCAATTCTTTAAGCGGATACTTATGCCTTAGTTCAGAGATTATCTTGGCTTTTTGCCGTTCTCTCGCTCTTCCGCAAGTACTAAGGCACTCAGTTTTTTTAAGTATTCAATCTCCATCCTAAGTCTTTGGTTTTCCGCTATTAAATCTTCTTCCACCTTTTTTTCTAACTTAGGTGGTCTTCCACGTTTCTTTCCTGTTAGACTAGGTCTACCACGATTATCTTTCATCAACCCTTCATATCCTTCTTCTAGATATTTGCGTTCCCACTCTATTACCTGACGTAGATGATTGCTGGTTTCAGATTCATTTGTAGTGTTCCAATACTTTCTAACAGCCTCTCTATAGCCTAAGTGGTTTTCTCGCATATCTAGTATAACTGATAATTTGAATTCTGGCGAGTATTTTTTAAACTTTTGTCCTTTTTTTGCCACAAAAAATGCACCTCCTTAAAGTGTCTAACTTTTGGGGTGCATTTCAGCTAGGTATGGTGTGTTTTTATTTTAATTATCCTAATGCTGTCGACTATGTGGCATAAGATATAGTTGTCCCAATGGCATAGGGTTAGGAGAAGATTTGGGACTCTATGAGGTCTATTAGTTCTTTTGCCTCGTTGTCGTGTAGGGAGGTCTCTAGGGCTCGGCGTATGGCATTGAGGTCAAATGGCTGGAGGGTGAGGGCGTCCTCGACGATTTGCGAAATGCTTGCGTCTAGTGCGTCGGTGTAGAACTGGACACTAGTCATCACTCTATCCACTACGTTGAGATGGCACGTCACGTTGCCAAAGGATAATAGCCCCTCAAAACTCACGTTAAATGGTATCTGGCTACCGTACACGAACTCGTGAGAGGAGTAATACTCGGCTAGTCTCGTCACCTCGCCTTCATCAAATTCGCCTATGGCAGTAGGGGTGAGTGAGTACTCCTCTGCAAATGCCGATATGAGATAATCTCGCATATCCTCGATGGTCAAGTCTGGCGCGAACTCCGTGAGGTTGATGACTCTAGAGCGAACGGACTTGATGCCTTTGGTCTCTAGTTTTGCCTTGGGGGGAGTGAGGTATCTAGAGAGTTTATGAAGGTCTGCATTTATCAATATCGTGCCGTGGTGGTAGGAGCGTCCCTTGTGATTGTAAAAAGCATTGCCCGAAAACTTCCTGCCATCTAGTAGTATATCGTTGCGACCAGATAGGGTGGTGGATAGTCCTGCCTTTTGGCAAGCAGATTGGATAATAGCCATATTTTTGCCAAGGTCGTAGTTTGGGGTAGTGGAGATAAAGGTGAAGTTGAGGTTGCCTACGTCGTGGTATACTGCTCCACCTCCACTTAGTCGTCTAGCCAACTTGCCACCCTCTTCGTCTAGTAGTTGGGTGCGACACTCTAGATAGGCGTTTTGGTTTTTGCCGATAACGACGGTATTTGCATTTTGCCACAGATACAATATCGCACTCTCGTCGTCTGCCATATCAAAAAGAACCTTCTCTTTGGCAAGGTTGACGTGGGGGTCAAGGGTATTCTCTACGTAAAACAAGATTTTGTTAACCATAAATTACCTTAAATTACCTTTTTTTTGATATTATATCCTAATTATATTAAAAAAAATGATAAAAGTCAATAGACAAAGTGTTAAATATATGATATAATCGTGTTATAAAATGTTAAAAACTTAACCGTTTGAAACAGGAGGGATTATGAACCGTATCAGACAAGAGCATATAAAAGATTATGTAGAGAGCAAAAATATAGCGACTATCAAGGAACTCCAAGAACTATTTCCCGACGTGTCGCTGATGACTCTACATAGAGATCTAAACGTGCTCGAAGAAATGGGTGTCATCACCAAATATAGAGGTGGAGTGCGTTCGGTACGCCAACCAAACGAGGCAGAATTTAACATACGTCTCAAAGAAAATAACGCAGGCAAAATATCTATGATGAAGAAGGCTATGCACCTACTACATCCACAGGCCTCGATATTCTTGGATGCTAGTACGACCAATCTAATATTGGCTCGCAATTTGCCTGATATAGGGCTAAATATCACTACAAATAGCCCAAATATAGCGCTAGAACTATGTCGTCTCAAGAATTCTACCGTCAATCTATGTGGTGGTACTATGAACCCTAGGACCTTGTCGGTATCTGGACCTCATACTCTATCAGTTTTGGAAAATATCAATATAGACCTAGCCTTTATAGGAGTGTCTGGTTGCACAGCCTTGGCAGGATTTACCTGTGGTACTGAGGCTGATATGATGATCAAGGGACTAGTCATCAAAAAGGCGCGTACTAGCGTAGTGCTATGTGCTGCAGACAAGTTTAGACGTCTCATGCCTTTCACTTTCGCAGGGCTATCAGACGTGGACTACGTGATTAGCGACGGTACTCTGCCCAAAGATTTCGTAGATAAGTGCGTAGAGTCTGGTGTCAAAATACTGTAAAATACAAAAAAATAAAGCATACTCATAACAAAATTTGGTTGACAACAATGTTATAAAATGTTATGATATGTTAAAAATAGCAAAAACACAATATAAAAGGAGGATTTGTTTTGGCAAATGCTGTAATTATGCCCAAAGCCGGTATCACCGTAGAGAGTTGCATTATCGGTACTTGGGAGAAGAAAGTTGGTGACGTGGTTAAAGTAGGAGACGTGTTGTTCTCATACGAGACAGACAAGGCTAGTTTTGAATGTGAATCTACTGCAGAGGGTACTTTGCTCGAGGTTTTCTTCAACGAGGGAGACGAAGTCCCTTGCCTAGTCAACGTGTGCGCTATAGGTAATCCTGGTGAGGATTGCTCTGCGCTACGCCCAGATTCGGCTGCTCCTCAAGAGGATAAGCCTGCTGAGAAGGTAGAGAAGGTAGAGGTAGCGCCTATCGCTACTACTGCTGTCGCAGGAGACAAGACTGCAGTCTCTCCTAGAGCCAAGAAACTCGCTGAGCGCGCAGGCGTAGATGCATCACTCGCTACACCTACCGGTCCAAATGGTAGAGTAATCGAGCGTGACGTGAGAGCACTCATGGACAACCCTGTAGTGGCTAATGCACCAGTAGCACCAGTCGCTGCTCCTGCTCCAGTAGCAGAAGAAGAGTACAAGGACGTGAAGTTTAGCGGTATTCGTCGTGCTATCAGCAAGTCAATGCATACCTCTCTATCTACTATACCTCAACTCACTCATACCATATCCTTTGACGCTAGCACTATACTAGCATATCGCAAGATGCTCAAGGGAGCAGAGGGAGAGTATGCAGGTATTACCCTAGGAGATATGGTGCTATACGCAGTATCTAGAACCTTGCTAAATCACCCTGATCTCAATGCTACTATGCTAGACGACAACAATATCCGTCTATACAAGCACGTCAACCTAGGAGTGGCAGTAGATACCCCTAGAGGTCTAATGGTACCTACTATATTCCGTGCAGACGAGATGAGTCTACTAGAGATATCCAAGGCTGTCAAGAAACTCGCTGCCGAGTGTCGAGAGGGCAATATCAGTCCTGACAAACTATCTGGTGGTACTTTCACCGTATCCAACCTAGGTAGCATGGGAGTAGAGTCCTTCACCCCAGTCATCAATCCTCCTCAGACAGGTATACTAGGAGTATGCTGTACTACCGAGAGAGTCAAGAAGGGCGCTGATGGTTCTATATCTGTATATCCTGCTATGGCTCTAAGTTTGACTTATGACCACCGTGCAGTAGACGGTTCTCCTGCCGCTCGTTTCCAAAAGGAACTAGCGCAAAATCTAGAGAACTTCACAGCACTACTTGCAAAATAAGAGGTAAACTATGGAAATATTTGATTTGATAGTAATCGGCGGAGGTCCAGGTGGATATCTCTGCGCCGAGCGTGCCGCCCAAGGTGGTATGAAAGTAGCCCTATTTGAGAAGAAATCTCTAGGTGGTACTTGCCTAAACGAAGGCTGTATCCCTACCAAGACTCTACTCAATTCTTCAAAGATGTATAGACACGCCAAAGAGAGTGAGGCTTTTGGAGTCACCGTGACTGGCGTTAGTTATAATCACGAGAAGGTCGTAGAGAGAAAGAACGGAGTAGTCAAGACTCTAGTCGCAGGCGTAGGCGCTACTATGAAAGGTAATAAGGTCACCGTCATCAGCGCAAATGCAGTCATCAAAGGCAAGACGGACAATGGTTTTGCAGTAGAGGCTGACGGTGTAGTATACGAGGCCAAGAGACTCACTATCGCATCTGGCTCGGAGACCGTAGTCCCACCAGTACCTGGTCTCAAAGAGGGACTAGCATCTGGATTCGTATTGACAAATAGAGAAGTACTAGACGAAAAGACTCTACCCAAGACCTTGGTCGTAATAGGTGGAGGAGTTATAGGTCTAGAGATGGCTTATTACTTCGCTAGCGTAGGCGTCGAAGTGACAGTTATCGAGATGATGCCTAAGATAGCAGGTGCTACTGATCCTGATATCTGCAAGGTGCTCCAAGATGCATTTGTCAAGCGTGGTATGACCTTCAAACTCTCATGCAAAGTGCTAGAGGTCAAAGAGGGTAGCGTAGTATACGAAGAGAACGGCGAGAAGAAAGAGATAGCATGCGACAAGGTACTACTATCTGCAGGTCGTAAGCCTTCTACTGCTGGTATTGGCGTAGAAAATCTACAACTGAATATGGACAGGGCTGCTATCAAGACTGATAGACATATGTGCACCAACGTATCTGGCGTATACGCAGTAGGCGATTGTAATGGCAAGTTGATGCTAGCACATACTGCATATAGAGAGGCAGAGGTAGCAGTTAATCATATGCTAGGCAAGGTGGACGAGATGCGTTATGACGTGATACCATCTGTCATCTACACCGACCCAGAGGTGGCTAGCGTAGGCTACAGCAAAGAAGGCGCAGAAAGTAAGGGTATGAAAGTCAAAGAAATCAAATTGCCTATGTCCTATGCAGGTCGCTACCTAGCAGAGAACGACGGTGGCAAAGGTTTCATCAAACTAGTAGTAGACACCGACAAAAATCGTCTAGTAGGATGCCATATGGTAGGCTCATACGCTTCTGAGATAATAATGACTGCTACTATGATGATAGACACCGAACTCACACCTAATCGTCTAAAGAAACTCGTATTCCCACACCCTACTGTGGCAGAGATAATACGAGAGGCTATCTTTCATATTTAATAAATTATATAAGGAGAATAAATAAAATGCCAAAGAGTTTATTTGTAGACCCACAAGAGACTTTAGCTCCTGGTCAGATTACTTTTGACAGTATTCCAGTCAATCAATACAACAAAACGATACAAGAAGAGAGAAGTCGTTATAGTGACGACGATCTAGTGCGTATCTATCGTGATATCGCTATACTCCGTGAGTTTGAGTCTATGCTCAACCAAATCAAGACCCAAGGTGTATACAACGGTATAGAGACTACTTATCCTGGTCCTGCCCACCTATCCATAGGTCAAGAGGCAGCAGCAGTAGGTCAAGCATACCTACTAGACCAAAATGACTTCTCATTTGGTTCTCACCGTAGCCACTCCGAGATACTAGCCAAGGCTCTATCTTGTATTCACAAACTTAGCGAACAAGAATTAATGACTATAATGGAGGGCTTCCTAGGTGGCTCGGCTCTACGTGCTACCGAGAAGATAGGACCTGTCAGCGACGTCAAAGAACTAGCCATTAGATTTATCCTATACGGTACGTTGTCCGAGATATTTGCTCGTGACACCGGATTCCACAAGGGTATGGGTGGCTCAATGCACGCATTCTTCCTACCATTTGGTATATATCCAAACAACGCTATCGTTGGTGGCTCTGCTGCTATCGCTACCGGTGCTGCTCTATTTAAGAAAATCAACAATAAGCAAGGTATCGTAGTGTGCAACTCCGGTGACGGTTCTATGGCTCGTGGTCCTGTATGGGAGGCTATGAACTTCGCTGCTATGGATCAATTCAATACCCTATGGGAGTCTCATAAGGGTGGTATGCCTATACTATACAACGTATTCAACAACTCATACGGTATGGGAGACCAGACTCGTGGTGAGACTATGGGATACGATATGCTAGCACGTATCGGCTCTGGTGTCAGCCCTACTCAATTCCACGCAGAACGTATCAACGGATTTAACCCTCTCGCAGTTATCGACGCTATGGAGAGAAAACTCAAGATACTTCGCAACGAGGGAGGCCCTGTACTTCTCGATACTCTTACTTATCGTTTCTCTGGTCACTCTACTTCGGACCAAAACGCATATCGTACCAAGGAAGAGATAGAGGCATGGCGTAATATAGACCCAATCATCACTTACCGTCAAGGTCTAGTTGATGCAGGTGTCGTAGCAGATAGCAAACTAGAGGAGATACTAGCAGATACTATCGAGCGTATGACTACTATCTGCAAGGCTGCATCAAATCCAGAGATCAGTCCATACGTTGACTTCCGCAAAGATCCTCAAGTAGTAGAGCGTTTGATGTTCTCCAACCAAAAGGTTGACAAACTAGACGATCGTGAGCCAGAGGTAAATATGCCTCTAGCAGAAGTACCTGCTTACAAGAAACTCAAGGAGAAAGAGCGTAGCCCTATCGTAAACGGCAAGCCTGTATCCAAGATGAAACTATTTAACCTACGTGACGCATTGTCAGAGGTTATCTACGACAGATTCTACGAAGATCCTACACTAGTAGCGTATGGTGAGGATTGTCGTGACTGGGGTGGCGCATTTGCAGTATACCGTGGTATGATGGATGCGTTCCCACACTCTAGACTATTTAACTCTCCTATCGCAGAGGCTGCTATCGTAGGTACTGCAGTAGGATACGCAGTATCTGGTGGCCGTGCTCTAGTCGAACTAATGTATGCTGACTTTATCGGTTGCGCAGGTGACGAGATATTTAACCAAATGTCCAAGTGGCAAGCAATGAGCGCAGGTATACTCAAGATGCCTGTGGTACTACGTGTATCAGTAGGATCAAAGTACGGCGCTCAACATAGCCAAGACTGGACTGCTCTATGCGCTCATATCCCTGGACTCAAGGTATGTTTCCCTGCTACCCCTTGGGAGGCAAAAGGTCTAATGGAGTCTGCACTCAGAGGTACTGACCCAGTAGTATTCTTTGAGAGCCAGAGAATATACGACGTAGGTGAGCAATTCCACGAGGGTGGCGTACCTGCAGAGCGTTATGAGATAGAATTTGGCGATACCAACAAGGTAAGAGACGGTAAGGACGTCACCATACTCACTATCGGTGCTGCTCTATATCGTGCCGTTGACGCTGCTAAACAACTATCCGAGAAGTACGGTGTAGAGGCTGATATCATCAACATACACTCTCTAGTACCATTGGATTACACCAAGATAATCGAATCCGTCAAGAAGACTGGCAGAGTAGTACTAGTATCTGATGCTTGCGCTAGAGGTTCATTTATGAGTGACGTAGCCAAGAATATCACCGAACTATGCTTTGATGATCTAGATGCACCTCCAGTAGTAGTAGGCGCTCGCAACTGGATAACTCCTCCATACGAGTTTGACGAGTTCTTCTTCCCACAAGCATCATGGATAATAGACGCTATCTCCGAGAAACTCGTGCCACTACCAGGACACGTAGTAAAAGATGGTTGTACGGAGGCAGAGGCTATTCGCCGTGCTAAACAAGGCGTATAATATGTCGCTCCTAAAACTCACACGCACGGCAAATGCCGGCGTCTTGATGGAGATAGATGGCGTGAGTATACTCCTAGACGGAGTGTGCGAACAGTTGCCCCCTTATCTAGGGACTCCTGCACCTATTCGCGAGAAACTCCTAGAGAATATGCCCGACGTAGTGGCATTTACTCACAAGCATCCTGACCATTATGACGAAGACTATGCTAAATCATATGAGGATAAGACTCTCAGGTCCGTATACGGGCCTGAGAGCTTGCCTTTTTTGGAGGTAGGTGGAGTAGAGATATCTGCACATAAGACTCGTCATATCGGCAAGACTGATATACCTCACGTGAGTTTCGTCATCAAGGGTAGTGCTACGGTATGGTTCGTAGGAGATGCCTCCCCCCTCTCGCTAAAGAGTATGGTAGGAGCAAGCAAGCCTGATTTGTTGATAGTGCCATTTGCCTATCTAATCACTCCTAGTGCTTGGCGTATGACCAAAGAGATAGGAGCGAAAAAGATATTGCTACTACATATGCCACCTAGAGATAGAGATGTCGAGAGGTTATGGGATATGGTAGAGGCTACCGTAGAGAGTGATATACTCTATCACATAGATATAGGAGAAAGTATTGGTCTTTGAATCAATAGTTTCGAAAGTAAAGTATAAAAAAAGCATTTCAACTTATTCGTTGAAATGCTTTTTGTTTTGTAGATTATTGTTCTCTAGTGATTAGATTTGCTTTGCATTGGCTAGTAGATATTTCTCAGCCTCTGCGCACCATAGTCCGTTGTTCTTCTCTACGATTAGAGCAAGTTCGCGATATAGTGGGTCGGTCTCGCCTAGTTTGGCTAGGTCTGCTAGAGCGACTAGTGGCATAGAGATGAAGTTGTAGATGAGTTTCTTGCCACCAGGTATCTTGTCTAGGTTGATGACGGTATCTACTACTGCATCTAGTCCACCTACGTGGGTAATCATAGCAGTAGGATTGAGTCTGCCGTCGCTCATCATATCGATAGCCTCTATCATATCGTCGGTATTGCCACCAGAGTTGCCACATACGTGGGTGAAACTATAGTGAACGTTGTAGAAGTTGAACATAGCAGAGAAAGCAGGATTGGTAGGACCTGCGAAGAAGTTGAGACATCCGTCAAATCCTAGCACGCTATCAGCGAGTTCTACGACAGGCTTGACTGGTGCATATACGAATGCATCATCATAACCCTTGCCATCTGTGAGGCTCATTAGATACTCACGAGCATCTTCTACTGCGTTGGTGTTGACATATACTAGTTTGACACCGTTCTTGGCGGCCTCTTCGACTGTGATGATAGATGCTGCTCTATCTAGACGAGCATTGTCTATGTCGGTGACTACTAGCAATGCAGGCTTTCTATCACAATGGATAGCATAGTCGATAGCGCCTAGTCCCATAGGACCAGCGGCTGCCATAAGTATAGCATTACCACCCTCTACTATACCCATAGTGTGTAGGTGAGTAGAGTTGTTGGTGTGGTAGTTGGTGTGGTATCCACCTATGATGCAAGATACTGGCTCAGCCAAAGAACCGTAGAAATATGCGTCGTTGTGGTATGGTAGTAGGCAGTTGCACTCCATTACCTCGTTTGGTATAACTACGTATTGAGAGTTGCCACCTATAAATCTATAGGAATATCCTGGAGCGTCAAGTTTGCCTTGATAGCCGATAGCAGGTTGGATAGCGAACTTGTCGCCAGCCTTAAATTTGCTCTGCCACTTCTCGCCGACTGCGATTATCTCGCCACAAAATTCGTGACCTATGATAGTAGGATTTTCGGCGATATCATTTGGGACACGAGCGTGAGCAGAACCTTGGAGTGCAGCCTTGTGAGAGGACATACATACGCTATCGGATATTACTTTGGCGAGTATCTCGTCTTCTCTCATCTCGGGCAATTCAAACTCTTCTAGACGTAGGTCGTTAGCACCGTATATGCGAACAGCTTTAGTTTTCATATTTATCTCCTTGTTAAAAAAATTCGTATTCTATACAAAATACCAATAGTATCTAGTAATCTAAAGATATTATATTATAAAATCTAGTGAAAGTCAATATATAAATTTAATTTAATGCTGATAATTTAATCTTATATCCTAATCAAAGTGAATTTTGTTTGGGTAAAACATTGATTTAGCCATATATTTGTGATATAATATCTTCGTAGTAGCAAAAGAAGGTGATTGTATGAAAAAAGCGCTAATGTATGGAGCAGGTAATATAGGCCGTGGATTTATAGGTCAACTACTAGATATGTCTGATTATGCCATATCTTTTATCGACGTCAATATGGACGTGATAAATAGACTAAATGCCGACAAGCAATATCCTATATACATCACAGATGGAGACAGTTATCGTGAGTATATAGTGACTAACGTCAGCGGTGTCAATGGCAGAGACAACGAGGCTATAGCAGAGGCTATCAGCGAGGCAGACTTGATGGCTACGGCTGTGGGCGTGAATATACTCAAATTTATCGCAGAGCCATTTGCAGGGGGCGTACGCCGTAGGATGCAGAAGGGTATAGATGCTCCTCTCAACGTAATAATATGCGAAAATATGATAGAGGCAGACAAGTATTTCGCAGGATTAGTCAAGGGATATTTGACAGAGCAAGAGGCTGAGTACTTTGACTCTCATATAGGTCTAGTCGAGCCATCTATCGGTAGAATGGTCCCTGCTACCCCCAAGGAGATAGCAGACAAAAATCCTCTCGCAGTATGCGTAGAGCCATATTGCGAATTGCCTGTGGACAAAGATGCCTTCAAGGGAGAAATCCCTGCTATCAAGAATATGGTACCATTTGCTCCGTTTAGTTTTTATATCAGGCGCAAGTTGTTTATGCACAATATGAGCCACGCGCTCACGGCGTATTTTGGTGCGCTCCGAGGATATACCTATATTTGGGAGGCTATCCAAGATAGAGATATCAAGAAGTTGGCTAGAGAGGCTTTGAGAGAATCATCTCAGGCTCTCAAGGGGGAGTACGGAGTGTCTATGCAAGAACTAGAAGACTTCTCGACCAATTTGATAGAGAGATTTGAGAATAAACTGCTAGGAGATACTATCGAGAGAGTGGGCAAAGATACCAAGAGAAAACTATCTCTCAACGATAGATTTGTAGGAGTGGCGCTACTTTGCCAAAAGCAAGGCACTCTACCCAAGCATATACTCGCAGGACTAGCGGCAGGACTCCACTTCGCCAAAGAGGGTGACGAGGCATCTGTCGAGGTGGCTACCTTCGCTCGTGAGTGTGGAGTGGGAGAGGCGCTTGAGAAGTATTGTGGTATATCCTCCACCTCCACCATAGCCCAAATAGTAGGCGAATATTATGACAAAATAAAGAATAACGTCGCCATATCTGATTTGATATAAAATAAGCACGCTGCAAGTTATCAGCGTGCTTTTATAATGTTAGGAAGTGATACGCATTAGATACGATATCTAATTGCATCAAAAAACCTGAAATGAGATTTTCAGGTTTTTAATTTTCATTTTATTATGCTCCAAATAGGGTGGAGACGGTGTCGGGGGTGAGCATACCTATCACGATTATGGAGATGAGTTCTATAATCAAGCCGACGAAGTTGCGAAGAGTTAGTTTTTCCTTAAATACTATCCAACCTATCAGCGTGGTGATGAATATAGATATTGCGCTAGAGATAGGGAATAATAGTATAGAGTCTACGGATTTGCTCATCTCAGTCACTAGGAGATTGATGACAAATAGTGCAAACGCTAGCGCTAGTCCACAGATAAGTAGCACCTTGCTCAAGCCAAATGCGACAGGCTTGTAATCGTCGCTAGGGGCTATGGCAGGGGTTTTCTTTTTTGCGTAGGTATATAAATAGCAAGCAACCTAGCATAATCAAACAGTTGAATATGAAGGTGAGGAAAGAGTACATAGCAGAATTAGCACCTGCTCCCAGAGGAGAAAAGAGCGCGAAATATTTCTGCGCTACCATTATCAGACCTTCGCTAAGTAATTTGATAAATAGTAGTACGTAGGTGCGTAAGGATATGCGTTTGACGTCCGATTTTGTAGAAGGGGTGAGTAGGTATACTCCTAGCATAAAGAGGAATAGTCCTACTATTTGAAATGCGCTGACGCCCTCTCCAAACCAAAAATAACTCACGCCACAAGATATCACTAGTCCACCTAGCCCAAACATAGTGGAGACTATGAGTGTGCAACCCTTGATAGCCTCTATACCTGCATATAGACCGATACCAAATAGTACGGCGCTCACTAGTGAGGTGAGGATAGTATGCGCGTCTAGTCCGTGAAATCCTACTACGGATAGGGTGACGAGTGAAAATAGTCCTGCTATTAGGTAATAGTAAGCGCTATATCTAAAGAAAGTGTCTCCACTCTTGATATCCATAGAGGAAGACTTGCTACATACGTTTTGAATAACGCGCATGAGGGCTATAGCAAAAAAGCAAATCGCTATCACCAAAGGACTCATAATTTTATCTCCCAAACAGGCTAATTTTATCGTGCCTCGTTGCGACAATATTAGCACCTTGTATCCATTATATCAAGTATTAAAATAGAATTCTATTTTATTTTTTCAAGAGTGAAACTGAAGGAGGAGTTTTTAGGGGAGGTGGTTATTTATTTTTAGGTCTAAAAGGGTATTTTGTGGTAATAATCAGAAAAGTAGGAGAAATTATGGATAGAAAAACTAGAGTAGAAATACTCTCTCAACTGCTAGGCAAATGCTTTGATATAGAGGTGAGAGATATAGAGGGAGAAAAAGGTACGATTACTCTCGTGTACGCAGACGTAATAGTAGACAAAGATATACTCGCTAGAGACCTCGTCACACCTCTACAAGATATGTTGGACACTACCTCTCCTACCTTGGAGAAAGTAGTGGAGAGCATTCTCACGCCTGCGCGTATCACAGAGGCTCACGACCTCAAGGAGGCGTCTGTCAAGGTGGCAGACGGTAGTATCGCTATCATTACGGATAGTGGAGTATTGCTAACAGTCCTCAAAAAAGTCGCTCATAGACCTGTGGGAGAGCCTCCTACTGGCACTTCGGTCAAAGGACCTAGAGAGGGATTTACCGAAGAATTAAGGGCAAACGTGTCGTTACTGCGTAGAAAACTCAAGACCCCTATGCTCACACTAGAAAAACACGTGGTAGGCAAATATACTCGCACCGACGTAGTCATATGTTATCTACGAGGTATAGCAGACGAAGAGATAATCGGCAAAGTCAGAGACAAGGTGGTAGGCATAGATATAGACGGGGTATTGGACGCATCTTATATATCGCATTATCTAGAGGAAGAGCCAAATTCTATCTTTCGCCATACGGGTACTACCGAAAAGCCGGATATATTAGCAGGAAAATTGCTAGAAGGCAGAGTGGCTATACTAGTGGACGGCTCGCCTATAGCGCTCACGCTACCATTTTTGTTTATCGAAGATATGCAAGACGGCGACGACTATTACAAAAAGGATTATAGGATAACCTTTGAGAGAATAATTAGATTGATGGGAGCGACGATGGCTGTCATCATACCTGCTATATACGTAGCGTTGCAAGAATTTCAGTATCAATTCGTACCACTCAAATTTCTCATCACTCTGCTCAATGCCACTAGTGGTATACCTCTCACGCCAACTTTAGAAATGTTGACGGTACTGTTGCTATTTGAGGTGCTCAACGAGACTAGTGTGCGTATGCCCAAATACGTGGGTATGGCTATATCCGTAGTAGGTGCTATCGTGCTAGGAGATACAGCCGTCAATGCAGGACTACTGGGTAGTCCGGCAGTACTAGTGACGGCGATATCTGGTATAGGATTGTATTGCGTGCCTGATGATGCAGGTACTTTTTCGCTATTGCGTCTAGTATACGTGTGCATAGCAGGTGTGACGGGGATATTTGGACTGGTGCTAGGAGTGATGGTACTACTAGCGTATCTGGCTAAATCAAATTCGTATGGAGCACCGTATCTCGCGCCTTATGCTCCTATAGTGAGAGAAGACCTCAAAGATGGAGTATTTTTCGCAGGACTAGACAAGATGAAATTTAGGCCCAAGTCCTTTCCTCATCACAATAGAGTGCGTATAGGTGAAGAAAATGATGAATAAGCGTCAAATAGCATTACTATTACTCGTAATTATGCCTGTATACAAGGTGTCTACCTTGCCTAGTTATCTAGCGTCCGTAGCCGAAAACGATATGTGGTTGAGTATGCTCGTGGTACAGGGACTAGAGATATTCACCCTCATACCTATACTCCTAGTGGCTACGAGAGGTGGTCTCAAGAATATATTGCCCAAGTTTGTATACGTAGTGATAGCGTGTATCTGCGTGCTGTGGTGGACTCTACGCCTAGGTATGCTAAATACAGACGTGGTGCATTACGTATCCAAGATACTATTTGAACACGACAAGAGACTACTCATCATATCTCTACTGATGCTAGGTAGTCTATACGTCGCGAGCCGTGGTGTGAGGAGTATAGGTCGTGTGGCTGAATTGACGATATATCCCTTTGCTTTGTTGGTGGTAGTATTCGTGATATTCAACAAAGGACAACCTGATTTTAGCGAGATATTGCCTATATGCGATAGAGGTGTGTCATCATTGACGGCAGGATTAAATCTAGGGGTGTGGTTTGGAGACTTTTTGCCACTTATGTTTTTGGACTTGAGAGGGGACGAATCATCTTCGGCTAAGATATATATCTCTGTAATCGTGGCGACTGTACTAGAGGTGCTACTATGTATAGTATTCATAGCCACATACAAGTCGGTGGCATCTAGCACGGATAGCGTATTGAGTAGGTTAATGAACCAAGTGATACTATCTAGCGAGGTAGGTAGGTTGGATTACGTAGGTATCATAGTGTGGATAATGGCTACTATACTGTACGTATCGTATATATTGGCATTTGTCAAAAAGGCTGTTCAAGATTTCTCTAATTACAAGGTGGCTATGATAGTCATCTCTGCTATAAGCGTGGCTATTGTCATCATCAACGAATACGTGTGGACTGCCGTGCACCAAGCATACGCTACTGCATTGTCTCTATGGTGGGTGGCTATAGTTATGCATTATATATTGCCTATATGTATGATGATAGTGGCATTGAGGAGGAAAAATGAATATACTCTCAAAACTCAAGTCTAACAAACCTCTGATTATATTTTTGATAATAATTATCCTCACGGCGATAGGTAGTGGCACTTCCAAATACCCTCTGCCATCTAGGGCTGTGGTGGTGGGTATGGCTATAGATTTCGAAGAGGGGCAAGTGGTGGCGTCTGCTCAAATAATAACATCTGTCTCCACAGGTGGAGACAACCCTACCAACGATTCGTTCGTCGTGATAGTAGGTAGAGGAGATAGCATGGGCAAGGCTCTAGCAGATATCAACAACAATACTGGCACGTATCTATCTATGGGACATCTCGTAGCAGTATTCGTAGGAGAAGAGATGATGCGAGACGTCAAACGCACCTACGAGAGTGTAGAACATCTAGTACGCAACTACAAAGTCCCCGAAAATGCACTAGTCGTAGTATCTCAGGGTAAAGCAGGGGATATGATACGCAAGCAAACGGTATCTACTCAACTAGCAGCCTTCGCCGTCAAGCAAATGAGTAGTGAGGTAGAGAAGGTGGCTAGAGGAGTGACTACTACCGTGCTAAATTATCGTATCGCCAACAACCTGCCTGTCAATACGTTGGCGCTACCATACGTGCAGATAGTAGGGAAGTTCGAAGACCCTGTAGACGGCAAGACAGGTGGAGTCATACTAGATATGCAGAGTACCTATATGGTGGGGGATAGCCCACTCATCATAGACAAGCAAGATACGGAGGTGTACAATCTAGTAGTGAAGAATTTCTCCAGAGGACGTATGACGCTAGGTGAGACGGAGTATGAGTACGAAGAGAAGAAGACGGATATAGAGGTGTCTATGGAGGAGGGGCTGTATGCCAAGATTACGGTGGATATAGAGGCTCTAGCAGATAGGTATTACGCAGGATACGACAAACCCGAGGAAGAGAGTTATCTAGAGGAGGCTACCACTATGGTAGAGCAGAAGATATACCAATTGTACAAGAGAACGTCGGCAGTAGATATAGATGCGTATAGACTATACTCCAAATTTTTTCAAAAGTACGGTAGGAGTCGACTGGAGGAGTACTCTATAGACAAAATCTTCGCCACCTGCACCGTAGAGGTTGAGGTTAAGATGAAAATAGTAGGATAGGGCGAACACTGCGCTATATAGAGGTCGGCTCGCTCACTTGCCGACCAAGTTTACGCTTGTTTTTCGCCCCCCCACTTCACACAAAAAGCCGTATTCACTTATTTTGTGTGAGGTTAAGGACTAGAGAGAAACGGTTTGTTCTAATCATAATACGTCGTATCACGAGAAACACTCCTCATAATGACAGAGAAAAGGCGTTTTTTGTCAAATTAGTTGACTACTTTATTAAATTTGCATATAATATCATTGTGAGCGTCGGGTACTTCCGACCTTGGATATCTATAACCAACTCACAAGAGAGAGCAATTTTTTGTTCTCTCTATTTTTTTGGGACACAGGAGTTTGGTGAAAAAACTTTTTTGATTAGCACGACTTTTGCGGGACAAAAATGGGATATAAAGAGTTGATTTTCTTTCATTAACTATAGTATAATTTGCAAAACGATGTATTTGAAACAAGGGATAAATTATGGGAGTATTGGACCAAACTAAAATAGACGTGCAGAAGTTGGCTAGTGGAGTTAATCCTCTAACAGATGAGAGATTTTGCGATTCAATTATGAAAGGGGGGGGGTAAAATATGGAAGAAAAGATTTTAGAATTTGTAGAAGATTTACAAGCGGATAGTTATAAAGAAGGTATAAGTTGGAAAGGTTTTAAAGTATATATACCTGAATACAAAAACAATCCTGTAATAGGCTTACCATACGTTATATTAGTAAAAGGCGAAGAGGTAAGACTGTCTACTACCGGGGAAAGCCTAGACTATTTAGATTATTGTTTAAGCCAAGATAAAAAAACAAAAATGAAAGAATTGGTCTTGTTGGCCAAAACAAAAGAAGGATATACTAAAGATACAGTAATGAATATTATATGTATATGTTGTTCAGAACAAATGTATAAAAGTGGTTATACATCTGTTCAAGCGTTAGAACAAGCCATAAATTTTATTAAAGAAGGGTATTCAACAAAGGAACTTTATTCAGAATTACTAAAAATGACAGGAGATAACTAAAACACTTACTTAAAAATGTAGGTGTTTTTTTATTTGGAGAGATTATGAAGATTACGGATAAAGATAGACAAAAAATAATAGCGCTTTTCGGTAGCCAAATGTCCGTATCTGACATTACTCGTGAGATAAACAAGGGCAGAGACAAAGAGTTGCAAGTAAGTAGGCAAGCAGTATCAAAGATACTGAACCAATTTATAAGTGGCGAAGAGGTAAGACTGTCTACTGCCGGCGAGAGCCTAGACTATTTAGATTATAGTTTAAGCCAAGATAAAAAAACAAAACAGAGACACGAAAATATAAAATAGAAAAGTCGAGACGGTGGTCTCGACTTTTTATTATTCAAAGTAGCCTACGTATTCTAGTTTGAGTGGGCTTAGGGGGAAGAGGTATCGGTGTAGGTCTATGAAATAATCGTCAGTCATAGATGCTATGTAGTCCACTACTATTTGATTTGGCTCTGTCTCCATATATGGCATAGCACGTCTATAATACGGCTTGTCGATATATGAGATATGATGAGTGTATATCTTGGATGAAGTCCTGCTACACTTGAGGTCGGAGAGAAGCCTCTCGTATATATCTCTCATCATTTGTCTAATTATTTCGTTGGTACGTAGGTGAGCGTCGTTTTTGTAGATGATAGAGTAGTTGTCTCGTTTGGCTTTGTTGAGAGCGTCAAAACACTGCTTGTCCATCTTGATATACGGCTTGTCATAACTGTTTTGTATGATATTCACCATTAGATTGTTGACCATCTCTGCGTTGATCACCCCTATACCCTCGTCTGCAAATGGCAAATCGGCGTATAGTTTGCTCTTTTCTGCGTCGTGCCTATCTTTGCCTAGATATGCGATTATATCCGATATACGCATCACGCACCCCTCTAGGGTGGAGGGGATTAGTTTGAGCACGTTTTGGCTATCTAGGTAGCAATCCTCGATGCTAAGGTCAAATTCGTCAAATGAGGATAAAGGCTTGGGCTTGTACTCGTCTAGTTCGAGTTCGCCATTGTGAGAGGCGATACCGTCTAGAGTCTGCAGAGTGAGATTGAGTGGAAATATCTGGTCTAGTACCCTGACGGAGTGGATATTGTGATTGAATCTCCTGCCCGTATGCTCTCTATACAGTTCGTCTAGATAACTCTCTCCAGCGTGTCCAAATGGAGTGTGTCCTATATCGTGACCTAGCGAGATAGCCTCTATCAAGTCTAGATTTAGATTGAGCGCTTTGCCCAAGGTACGCGCTATTCGTGAGACCAACTGTACGTGCAAGGCGCGTCTAGTGATATCGTCGTTTTTGTATAGGGAGAAGACCTGTGTCTTGTCTGCGTAGCGATTGTAATATGGACAATGCAATATCTTGTCTATATCTCTGATATAGGAGGTACGCCAAATGCTCATATCGTCGTGAGGATTGTCTCTCCTCCTCACAGCCTCCTTGTCATCACAAAAGTATCTAGGCAAAGTCTGGTTGTCTAGATTTGAGCGCATCAAGTTCTCTAATTCTACAGAAAGTGTCTTGTAATTAGCCATATCTATATTATACAATATCTCCCTACCAAAAATCAACACTTATAAATACTGTGATAAAAAAACGGACTGCAATAGCAGTCCGTAATTCGTGTCTTGTGATTACTCACCCTTGTATGGGAGTAGAGCCATCTCTCTAGCACGCTTGATAGCGGTAGATAGAGCGCGTTGGTGCTTAGCACATACACCTGACATACGACGAGGGAGTATCTTACCCTTCTCGGTGGTGAAACGACGCAACTTGGTGGCATCTTTGTAATCTATACTGTCTACCTTGTCCACACAGAAGATACATACTTTCTTCTTGGGGATACGCTTGGCAGGAGCAAATTTTACATTCTTATCTTCCATTGTTAATTACCTCCTAATTAGAATGGCAAATCCTCTTCGACAGGATCGAGTTCGGTGATAGGCTTCTTCGCTGGAGCGACAGGCTCACCGTCTTCGGTTGTACGAGGGGAGAGGATTTCCACTTCGTCAGCAATTATGTCGGTAGCGTATCTCTTGACACCGTCTTGCTCATAAGAACGAGTCTGGATATATCCTACGATAGCGACTTTCTTGCCTTTGGTCAAATTGTTGGCACAAAAATCTGCAGTATTTCTCCAAGCAGTCACGTTGAAGAAATCAGCCTCTCTAGTACCATCTGCGTTGGCAAATCTACGTTGAACAGCGATACCAAAGGTACACATGCTCACGCCAGATGCAGTTTGTCTATGCTCTGGGTCTCTAGATAGATTGCCTGTCAAAAAAACTTTGTTCATAACTTTACCTCATTAGTCGCAAGTTATCATATTGCGAATTATGTCATCAGATATGCGCATCTGACGCTCGATCTCTGCTGGGATAGAAGTGTCAGCAGTAAATGCCATAAGCACGTAATAACCTTCGGTGATGTAGTTGATAGGGTAAGCGAACTTCTTAGTTCCCCACTTGTCTATCTTCTCTACAGTACCACCATTTGAGGTCACTAGAGCGCTGTACTTCTCAATGATAGCATCCTTTTGATCGTCAGCGATATCGTTCTTGATGATATACAATATCTCGTAGTTCTTCATAATAGCACCTCCTTTTGGACTTTGCGGCTACACCGAGTAGTGTAGCAAGGGCATACGATAAGTATGCGTATAGAGTATATCAATTATTTTTATCTTTTGCAACTAAATAGATAGGGTTTTGTACTAATTTTTCACAAAAAATCGTCATTTTCATCAAATTCGTGTAGAAAAAACATTTGCCAAGATACAATATTTGTCGTATAATAGTGCTACTGTGCTAATCGGGGAGTTAGTGGTGCCCTGTCGCCTGCAATCCACTATAGCAGGGAGTATCAGTCCTAATAGGCGTAGTTTATGGCAAGCAGCCTGTAGCAAGTGATGATGATGTCGGGGTCTTATGCAACGAGACGTCGTGAACCATGTCAGGACCTGACGGTAGCAGCATTAAGCGAATAGTAGCGTGTGCCATAGGGTAGCTTCGGCGGAGTAGGCTACTACAGTAGCGTTGCGGTAGGTTGCGTCAACCTAGGACGGCACAGTCTTGGGATATAATAGCACGGTGTATCTGCACCGTGCTTGTTTTTTGGGTAGGGTCACTATGATTTATAGGTGAAAATGAAAAGCAAGCCGATAGTTGGCTTGCTTTTTGATTATTTTGCCTGTGGGTATTCGTTGCACAGTAGCCTATATGGTGGCTCGTCCTCTTCGATAGTGGGAAATCTGCCTACTGGGGGATTGAATCTATTGTCCGTGTTGTCGTCGTTGACTTGACTGACTTCGCCTAGTAGCACGTCGCCAGTACCCTCCTCCACCTCAAATTCGTGGTACATACCTCTATCGATATATATATTCTCGCCCGGGCATACCTTGACGTAAGAGCCTGCTGGGACTACACTCACTTTGCCGTCGGTGTGTACGGTGACAGGGGAGAGGTAATCTATCTCTTCGTCTGGTAGAGAATTGTACACTTTGACTAGTAGATTGCCACCACCACGGTTGATGATATCCTCCGTCTTTGACCAATGAAAGTGATTGCAACAATGCTGACCACTCTTGAGATAGAGAAGTTTCTCAGCGTATTGCTTGGGGTATTTGTCTATCATGGAGACGTTGCCGTTGCGAATAGTGATGAGTGATAGACCGTATTTGTCAAAATCTCCTAGTCCAAAGTCCGTAATGTCCCAACCTAGCATACAATCTCGCACTTCGTCGTATTCATGACCTACGCTAGCCCACTCATCTGGGGTGAAGTGGCAAAATGGTGGTAGATAACAAGTATATTTTTGACAAGCACTCTCTAGCATCTTGAGGGCTACGTTTATCTCACTTCTCTTCATAATACACCTCGATATGGTTGATAGATATATATACCAAAGTACACCTAGGATAGCAACTATTAAAACTATTATTTACTCAAAAAATATGGTCTTGATTTTATCACATTGTTGACATAACTCTAGAGATTGGTGTATAATCAAATATACTAGTATCGTATAGGAGGATATTTATGAAAAAGATTGAGACTCATTTGCATACTGCTCCCTTTAGCCCTTGCGCTATCGAATATCCTAGAGACATAGCACGCATTTTGAAAAAAGCGGGTTTTGATGCTGTGATTATCACCAATCACTATCGCAAGGATATATACGAATACTGGCAAGAGAGAGGATGCGACCCTGTGGACAAATACCTAGAGGCGTATCACGAATTGGTCAAATATTGCAAAAAGGTAGATATAGACGCTTGGCTAGGTATAGAGGTGCACCTATGGAGATACAACGTAGGTGACGTGTATGGTCCTATGCACGAGGTATTGCTATACGGTATAGACGAGCAGTTCTTGAGAGACAATCCTCATATATACGACCTCACGGTAGAAGAGCTCAAAGAGTTATGCGACAAGTCTGGCGTGCTAGCCATACAATCCCACCCTTATCGTGCCACCTCTAGACCTATAGATCCTGCCTACGTGCATGGATACGAGGTGTACAATGCAAATCCGGAGCAAAACCCTCCTCATATCAACGCGCTAGCGTACGAGGCTGCCGAACAACACGGCTTGATTATGACCTCTGGTAGTGATTTTCACAAGAGAGGAGACGAGGTGAGTGGTATGTATATACCGACTATCGTCAAGGATATAGCCGGATTTGTCGAGTGTCTCAAAGATGGTAGCGCTAGGCTAATACAGGAGTAAATATGTTAGAGGTAGCATTGCAAGCACTAGCGTGTGTATTCGTGTTTTTGTTGATGGCGATACCTGGCTACGCGCTCAAAAAATTTAATAAATTGTCCGACGAAGGAGTGAATACTTTGTCTTTTGTGCTCAGTTGGATAGCGCAACCATTTTTGGTGCTCAACGTATTTGTCGGCAAGCAATTTAACTCTAGCGAAAGCGTAGATTTGCTAATATGTCTAGCCGTATCGTTTATGGCTGTGCTAGTGTCATTTGCGCTAGCGTACCTAGCCTTCAACGTTTTTTATAAAAATGACGACGCTAGGAGTAGGGGCTCGCATATATCCTCTGCCACATTTATGAACGCAGGATTTTTGGGAATACCTCTCATCAGCATGCTAATGGGCTCAAATAGTTCTGCTATGGTATATAGCGCGATATATTTGACTGCGTTTAATATATGTTTTTGGACGATAGGTATGTACGTGTCCTCTGGAGACAAGACGTACGTGTCATTGAAGAATTTGCTAAACCCTACCTTCATAGCGCTCGCTATAGGATTTGTGCTATTCTTCACCGGCGCTAGCATGGAGATACCTGCCTGGTTGGCGAACGGGATATCTCTCATGGGCAATATGGCTACCCCTCTATGCGTCATAGTATTTGGCGCAATACTCGCCGACAATAAGTGGTCGGAGATATTTAGAGGTGGTAGGTCGTGGTTGGCTACACTACTCAAACTAATAGTATCTCCTCTAGTGGTACTAGCATTGCTGATACTACTAGGTATAGACGGTACTATCATCAAGGTAGTCATGCTACTGACTATGATGCCTACAGCGTCACTTTGCCTAGCGATGGCAAAACTATACGGAGGAGACGTCAAAGGCTCTCTCAAAGTGCAACTCGCTACCACTCTACTATGTATGGCGACAGTACCTCTACTATGGGGATTGATAGAATTGCTAGCACAAGTAGGCTGGATAGTATAATATAAGGGAGGATATGATAATGGGATTATTTGACAAGATTTTTGGCAAACAATTGCTCAAAGTAATAGAGTGGACTGACGACAGTAGTGATATACTAGTGTACAAGTATCCTATGGATAGCAGATACGCTATAATGAAAGGGTCTCAACTAGTAGTACGTCCATCTCAGAGGGCTGTATTTGTCAACGAGGGCAAGATAGCAGATATATTTGAGGAAGGTCGCTACGTGCTAGACACCTCCAACTTGCCTATATTGACTGCGCTATGCAACTGGAAATATGCCTTTGAAAATCCATTTCAAGGAGAGATATATTTCATCAATGCTAGACAATTCACCGACCTCAAGTGGGGTACTCAAAATCCTGTGATGATGAGAGACGCCGACTTCGGTATGATAAGGCTCAGAGGTTATGGTGCGTGGTCGTTTAGAGTAAATGATGACGAGAAGGCTATATACGAACTATTTGGCACAAAGTCTATGACTAGAGTGTCCGACGTGGCTGATTATTTCAAGAGAGTAGTAGTCTCTGGACTCAGCGACGCCATAGCCGAGGCGAAGATACCTGCTCTAGATCTCGCATCGAGATACGTAGAACTAGGTGACGAGACTGCAGTAGTTCTCAACAAAAAATTTGATGACTTTGGTCTTAAGATAACCTCTCTCGTAGTAGAAAATCTATCTCTACCAGAAGAGGTGGAGAAGGTGATGGACACTCGTACCTCTATGGGTGTGCTAGGCGACAGTATGACTACTTTTACTCAATATCAAGCCGCGCAAGCCTTGCGTGATGCTGCCCAAAATACTGGCTCTGGCACGGTAGGTGCAGGAGTAGGTATGGGAGCAGGTCTAGGTATAGGCAATATGATGGCGCAGACCTTGGGCAACGTATCATCTCAACCTGCATCTCAACCTGCATCTCAACCAGTCGCTACTCCTACTACCCCCAAGAAGATTTGTCCTAGTTGCAATCACGAGGTAGGGGCAAACGTCAAGTTTTGTCCAGAGTGCGGTGGCAAGATGCCTACTAGCAAGTTTTGTCCAGAGTGTGGCGCTAGCGTAGGTGCAAATGCGAAATTCTGTCCTGACTGTGGTACTAAGTTAAACTAATATGCAAAGTGAACTTTTTGACAAAGAAGATATGCTAGTGGTCCACGATAGCAAATGCCCTGCTTGTGGCGCAGACCTCGTGTTTAGCCCTGCGGACAATATGCTCAAATGCGAGCATTGTGGTACGCAAAAGCAAATACAAGTCTCTATGGCTAGAGAAAAGATATATGACGAAGCAGACTTTTTGGGAGTAGAGGATTGGGCAGAGAGCAAGGCGTACAAGTGTGTCAACTGTGGCGCTATCACCACTCTACTCAAAGGGCAGATAGCGACTCAATGTCCATTTTGCGGTGCTCCTAGGGTAATAGAAGATGAGGGGCACGTGGGTGTTAAGCCAAATGCAGTCGTACCATTTAGGATAGACAAGATAAGCGCCAAGGCTCACTACGACAAGTGGATAAAGTCTAGGCTATTCGCCCCCTCCAAACTCAAGAAAAACTTCAAAGTAGACACCATGAACGGTGTGTATATCCCCGTGTGGACCTTTGATGCAAATACCTTTTCTACATATTACGGCAGACTGGGCAAGAGGTATACTACTACCGTAGGTACTGGCAAAAATAGACGTACCGTCACCAAGATAAGATATTTTAGCGTGAGTGGCTCTCTGTCTCGTGAGTACGACGACGTGACGGTGGAGGCTGGAGATCGTATCAACCAAAAGATATACGACAAAATAGCCCCTTATGATACCAACAATTCGGTAGAATACGACGGCAAATATATGCTAGGATTTATGGCAGAGAAGTATACTCTAGACCTAAACGAAGGATACCATATTGCCCAAGAGATAATGTCTGACGATATACGTAGCGCTATCATATCTCAATACGACGCCGACGTGGTGGACTATATAGACGTCAATACCGAATATAGCGCAGTCACCTACAAATACGTGCTATTGCCTATGTGGATATGTACTTATAAATATGGCAAAAAGGTATATACTTTTTATACCAACGGTGAGAGTGGCAAGTCGTATGGCAAGACTCCATTGAGCCCTTGGAGAGTGGGACTAGCGATATTGCTAGGATTGGCAGCGCTAGTCGGTATAGGATATCTAGTGTACAACAACTATATGCTAGATGAGAGCGCCGTGGGACTGCTAAATGATATGAAAAATATGTTAATTTAATAAAAGGAGAAATATTATGCTAAACAAAGATACTGTGATTATCGACCTATTGCAAATGGGAGACGTAGACAAAATCGCCGACGTACTATATGGATTTGGTATGCATTGTTTGGGCTGTGCTTTGAGCAGAGGTGAGACTATCGGTCAAGCCGCTCTCGCTCACGGTGTAGACGTGGACGAAATGATAGCCAAACTAAACGAAGTTATCAACAAGTAATCGTCCGAGCATAGGCGACAGCCTAGAGATTGAAAAAATCAGCACTCTATATTCACCGTAGGTGATATAGGGTGCTTTTTTTCGAGGTGGCAATATTGCAATTTTTTACAAAATTCGCTTGACAGCAATAAAAAGGTTGGTTATAATTTAACTAGAATTTTGTAAAATATTAGTAGCGATACTTCTCAATGAAGTAGTGACTACGTTTATCTAGGCTAATCGGTTATAAATTTGCAAGTGTTGACAATTTAATGAGGAGGTAGCATATGTCTACTAAATTTAGTGTGGAGCAACTAAAAAATCTAGGAGTATACAATCTTCGTGAACTTGCTAGAAATCTAGGAGTGAAGTCCCCTACTACCAAGAAAGTGGACGAACTAATAGAGGCTATTATGAGTATAAATCCAGAGGATATCCAACCAGCCAAACGTGGCGCTGGTCGTCCTCCCAAGAGTAGTAAAACTACTGTGGCTAACGTAGACGTGGTAGATACTCAAGATATCCCTCCTAAAAAGCCAAAGACGGTGGATAAAGAGGACGGTCAAAAGAAACAAGATATATTAGAGGCTCTCAAAGATGCCGAAGTCAGAGAGGGTGTATTTGAGCCACATCCAGATGGTGGATACGGCTTTTTGCGTACGGACAAGAGTGGCGTGCAAAATCAAGAGACTGACGCCTACGTATCGCAGAGTCAAATTAAGAAATTTAGCCTACGCTACGGTGACGTCATCAGGGCTAGAGTCAAGGTAGATAAGAATAATGGTGGCAAATCTGCTCCCGTCATATCTATAGATATGATAAATGGTGAGCCTGCCGAACAAATGGCAAATAGAGTGCATTTTGACGACTTGACACCTATATACCCAGACGAGAGATATAGGCTAGAGATACCTGGTGTAGTCAACGACTTGGCTGTGAGATGTATAGACCTAGTCGCACCTATAGGCAAGGGACAGAGGGCTATGATAGTCTCTCCCCCCAAGGCTGGCAAGACTACTATCCTCAAACAAATAGCACATTCGCTATCAGTCAATTATCCAGAGGTTGAGTTGTACGTGCTACTCATAGACGAGAGACCAGAAGAAGTGACTGATATGCAGAGATTTGTCACAGGTGAGGTGGTATACTCCACCTTTGACGAGACTGCAGAACATCATATAGAGTGCGCCGAGAGACTACTAGAGAAGGCAAAACGCAGAGTAGAGATGGGCAAGGACGTAGTGATACTACTAGACAGTCTCACTAGACTCGCTCGTGCGTACAACGTAGAGGTAGCCTCCTCCGGCAAGATACTCTCTGGTGGAGTAGACCCTGTGGCTCTACATCACCCCAAGAGATTTTTTGGTGCTGCACGCAATACCGAAAATGGTGGCACTCTCACTATAATAGCCACGGCGCTAGTAGACACAGGTAGCCGTATGGACGAGGTGATATACGAGGAGTTTAAGGGTACTGGCAATATGGAGATACACCTAGATAGGACGTTGAGCGAGAGGAGAATATATCCTGCTATATCCTTGCACCGCAGTAGCACCAGGAGAGAAGAGGCGCTACTAGATGCATTTGAGAGAGAGGGTATGTGGGCTGTACGCCGTATGCTAGACAACGACACTATCGACAATACCGAGAGACTACTGTATATGATAGACAAAGCCCCTACCAACAAAGATTTTTTGATAAATCTAAACAACCAGTTGAATAATAAGAGGTAGGTGAAATTATGTACGCTAATCTCAAGACAAGGTATACCTACGAGGGTGTGCCTCACTCCGAGTATCCTAGACCTACTATGCGTAGAGATAGTTATCTCACTCTCAACGGAGAGTGGGATTTCGCCATAGCCCTAGAGGGAGAAGAGCCTATCTACGACAAGCGTATAGTAGTACCGTTCGCCCCAGAGAGTATGGCGTCTGGTATAGGAGAGGTATATGATGAAAAATACGTACGTTGGTATCGTAGAGAGGTGGTATTATCCCCTGATTTTGACAAGGGTAGAGTGATACTGCACCTAGGGAGTGTGGACCAGAGAGCCACTATATATCTCAATGGAGAAGTAGTCTGCGAGCACGTGGGTGGATATATGCCATTTGAGGTGGATATCAGCGACTATCTTAGTGAGAAAAATATACTAGAAGTCAAAGCCGTAGATATACTATCCGACTATATAGAGCCTTATGGCAAGCAAAGGGTAGATAGAGGTGGTATGTGGTATACCCCTGTGTCAGGTATATGGGGTAGCGTATGGCTAGAGAGCGTACCTAGTAGATATATATCCTCACTCAAGGTAAATATGCTAGAGGGAGGAGTGAGTATAGAGGTAGGTGGCGTAGAGAGTGGAGAGATACTACTCACTACTCCAGATGGAGTGGAGAAGTACGAGGTAATAGGTGGCAAATGCGATATATCTATCCCCACCCCTAGACTATGGTCTCCATCTGATCCATATCTATATAGATATGAGGTGGTGAGTGATGAGGATAGAGTGCAGTCTTATTTTGCCATTAGGCATATCGAGATAAAGGAGATAGGTGGAGTACCACGCATTACTCTCAATGGCGAGCCTATATTCTTCCACGCAGTACTAGACCAAGGATATTATAGCGACGGTATATATACTCCTGTCGATTTGCAAGCGTATACCGACGATATAGAGTATATCAAGTCATTAGGCTTCAATACCATACGCAAACATATCAAGGTAGAGCCAGAATACTTCTACTACGAGTGCGATAGGCTAGGTATGATAGTGTGGCAAGATATGGTGAATAATGGCAAATACTCTTTCTTCAAAGATACCGTATTGCCTACCATAGGATTTCTTGGCAAAAATGATAAAAATCTACACCCCGACAAAAAGTCGAGAGAGGCATTTGTGAGGACTATGCTAGAGACTATATCTCTACTAGACAAGCACCCTAGCGTGTGCTACTACACGATATTCAATGAGGGTTGGGGACAATTTGATAGTCAGAGTGCGTATACTCTAGTCAAGAGTATCGAAAAGACTAGGATAATAGACACCACTTCTGGTTGGTATAGGTGTGGCGATAGCGACGTAGACAGTAGGCATATATACTTTAGGAAACTCAAGATAAAGCCCTCTACCAAGCCTGTGGTGATATCCGAATTTGGAGGTATAGTGTATAGTGTCGAGGGACACGTGTACAACCTAGACAAATCCTACGGATATGGCAAAGTCAAGAGTAGAGAAGAATTCGTGGAGAAATTGAGAGCGCTATATATAGACGAGGTACTACCACTCATCAAGAAGGGACTATGTGCTACCGTGTATACCCAACTCAGCGATATAGAGGACGAAATCAATGGTCTCATCACATACGATAGAGAGGTCAAGAAGATATATCCTAAAGAATTTGAGGATATATCACGTATGCTATATCAGGAGATAAGAGGATGAGTATGGATAGCGTAAACAAGACTATGTATATCCCCCTATACGCCAAAGCCTTCGTGAGCAAAAAGGGACTATTTTTGGAGGATAAGAAAGCCGAAGAGATATGGCAGAGAGAGGGATTTGACGTGGGGAGAAAATCTAGGTCAAAATGGCTAGCCTATTATCTAGGGATGCGTAGTGCCGTATTTGACGAGTGGCTACGACTACAAATGAGGTCCTATCCTGATGCAGTAGTTATACACGTAGGCTGTGGACTAGATAGCCGTATATGCAGAGTGGGTGAGCAAGGACACCTGTGGTATGACGTGGATTTTGACGAGGTAATCAGCGAGAGAAAGAAATATTACTCAGAGACTGACCTCTACCATATGATAGTGGGAGATGCTAGAGATAGCATATGGCTAGAGACTATCCCCTCTAGTTCGCACGTTATAGTGGTGATGGAGGGTGTGAGTATGTACGTACCTACCCTAGATATGCGTGCATTGATAGAGCGTATATCTAAGAGATTTGATAGTATGTCTATGCTAGTAGACGTATACACTACGCTAGGGGCGAAAATGTCCAAAATCAAAAACCCTATCAAAGAGGTAGGAGTGCAGACTGTATACGGCGTAGATAGTCCGTCGGAGTATATCACGGGGGAGGTGGAGTGCGTATGCGTACACTCGATAACTCCTACTAAATACGTGGATATGCTAAGGGGTATGGAGAAATTCGTATTCAAGACTCTATACGCAGGCAACCTATCCAAAAAACTCTACCAACTCTACGAATACAAGAAAGTGTGAAGTTCGCCACCTTGATAGTTAGATAAATTGAGCATATTTCGTTATCACGAAAAGCAACTAAAAAGCACCGTATCTTCGGTGCTTTTTTGTGTGATTTTTGGAGATAAAATAAGCGTGCATTTTGTAGTGAAAATGCACGCCGTATGTCTAAATAATATCGGGTTAATACCTACGGTATTAGACGTTAAATCTAAATAGTACTACGTCTCCGTCTTGGACTACGTAGTCCTTGCCCTCGGAGCGAACTTTGCCCTTTTCTTTGGCTATGGTGTATGAGCCCAACTCTAGCAAGGTCTCCCAGTCTACTATCTCTGCTCGGATAAAGCCTTTCTCAAAGTCGGTGTGTATCTTGCCTGCTGCTTGGGGGGCTTTTGTGCCACGTTTGATAGTCCAAGCGCGAGTCTCCTTCTCTCCAGCCGTGAGATAACTAATGAGACCTAGTAGGTCGTAGCACGCAGATACTAGTCTATCTAGACCTGATTCGGTGATGCCCAACTCCTCCAAAAACATTTGTTTCTCATCATCAGGTAGAGTGGACAAATCCTCCTCCGTCTTGGCTGCTATGACTATTACACCACTATTCTCTGTCTTTGCTCTCTCCTTGACACTCTTGACGTAGTCGTTGTCAGGTGAGGAGATGGCGTCCTCGGAGATGTTGGCTGCGTATATCACAGGCTTGGTGGTGAGCAAAAATAGTTGGTCTATATACTCTCTCTCACTCTCGTCTTGGGGGATATATGCTCTAGCAGGTAGTTCTTTGTCTAGCATAGAGAGGATGCTACTTAGTATCTCATACTCCTTGAGTAGTTTCTTGTCGCCACTCTTCATAGCAGTACGGGTACGGTCTATGCGCTTGGTGACACTCTCTATATCTGCGAGTATCAGTTCGGTATTTATCTCCTCTATATCACGGATAGGGTCTACGCTACCTTCTACGTGTATGATATTGTCATCATCAAAGCATCTAACCACATGCACTATGGCGTCTACCTCTCTGATATGAGAGAGAAATTTGTTGCCTAGTCCCTCACCTCTGGACGCACCTCTGACTAGTCCTGCTATATCCACGAACTCTAGGGTGGTGTGAGTGATTTTTTGGCTATCGTACAACTTGGCTAATTTGTATAGTCTGTGGTCTGGCACGCCTACTACGCCTACGTTTGGCTCTATGGTGCAAAATGGATAATTGGCACTCTGCGCACCTGCTTGGGTAATGGCGTTGAATAACGTACTCTTGCCTACGTTGGGTAGACCTACTACTCCTAATTTCATATAATCACCTTGAAAAATTTGTATTTCAATCATTATAAGACATTATTTGAATTTAGGCAAGGAAATTGATAGATATTGACGAATTTGATTTTGAACACTCTCCTCTTTAGAGGAGATAGTGAATATTTGGGTTAAAATAATTGCAATTTAGAAGATTGTGTGTTAATATAAGTTTACTAATATAGTAAAATGGGAGTTTTTATGGACTACAAGAGTAATATTGCCAAGTTAATTAAGATAGACGGTTTGACCGAAAATGACGTAGCATCTATGATGATGAACGTCAAGGATATCACTATGGGCGACTATTGTTTGCCTTGTTTTAGATTTGCCAAGACGTTGAGAAAAGCCCCTCAACTAATAGCCGAAGAGATAGCGTCTACTATCGACCTATCCGTAGCGCCCTATCTATCCAAGGTAGAGGCTGTGGCAGGATATCTCAACTTCACAGTCAACAAAGCCTTCTTTGCTCAAAATACCATAGACCGTATACTCAAAGAGGGAGAGGCTTATGGTGAGGACAAGGTAGGAGAGGGCAAGACGATATGTATAGACTATTCGTCTGTGAATATAGCCAAGCCTTTTCATATAGGACATTTGCTCACTACAGTCATAGGAGGAGCATTGTATCGCATATACAAAAAACTAGGATACAACGTAGTAGGTATCAATCACCTAGGAGATTGGGGTACGCAATTTGGCAAACTTATCTCTGCTTACAAGAGATGGGGAACTAGAGAACAAATCGAGCAAGGCAGTATCCGTGCGCTACTAGATCTATACGTGAAGTTTCACGACGAGGCAGAGAAAGACCCTGCTCTAGAGGAGGAGGGTAGATACTACTTCAAGAAGATAGAGGACGGGGACACGGAGGCTCTCGAACTATTTTCGTGGTTCAAGGAGGTGACCTTGAGAGAAGTCGGCAAGGTGTACGATAGACTAGGTATCAAATTTGATAGTTATGCAGGAGAGAGTTTTTATAACGACAAGATGGACGCTCCTCTACGCGCGCTCAAGGACAAAGGTTTGCTCGTAGAGAGTGACGGCGCAGAGGTGGTGCAACTAGACGACTACTCTATGCCTCCTTGTCTACTCCGTAAGGCTGACGGCGCTACACTATACGCTACTAGAGATATAGCGGCTGCGATATATCGTAAGGACACCTATGATTTTGACAAGTGTCTATACGTGGTAGCCTACCAACAAAATCTACACTTCAAGCAATTTTTCAAGGTAATCGAACTCATGGGACACGAGTGGGCTAAAGATTTGGTACACGTAGCATTTGGTATGGTGTCTCTCTTAGACGACGATGGCAATCCTGTATCATTGTCTACTCGCCACGGCAGAGTAGTATTCCTCGAAGAGGTACTAGACAATACCGTACGCAAAGCGAGGTCTATCATAGAGCAAAAGAACCCTGACCTAGAGGGCAAAGATGAAATAGCCGAAAATATAGGTGTAGGAGCAGTCATATATAGCGCTTTGTACGCTAGCCGTATCAAGGATATGACATTTAGTTATGATAGGGTACTCAATTTTGACGGAGAGACAGGTCCATACGTGCAGTACACTTATGCTAGATGCAACGCCGTTTTGCAAAAAGCACCTCTCAACGATAGCCTACCAGACTATAGCGCATTGACTTCGATAGAGGCTGACGAATTGATAAGGCTACTAGAGAGATATCCTCAAGTCATCAAAGAGGCAGGCGATAAGTATGAGCCTAGTATGGTGACGAGACTAGTCACGGATATAGCATCTCAATACAACAAATTTTATTATCAAGAACGTATCATAGGTGGAGACAAAGGCGCAGAGAAGGCTAGGCTAAATCTCACCAAAGCCACTATGCAAGTGATATACAATGCTTTTGAACTACTAGGTATCAAGACAGTAGACCGTATGTAATAAGGAGGACGCTTTATGCGTAAAACAATTTCGTTTTTAGTAGGATTATTGATGGGTATCATACTCACGTTGGGTAGTATCATAGGGATACCTCTATATCTACTCAATTCCAAGTCACTCAGCGACGTCGAAGATATGACGGGCGCTGATCTTGGTTTGTTTGAAGATCAAGAGGACGTGGACGGTGTGATGGATATGTCTATCCTCTCCTTGATAGGATATACTGCAGGACTACTAGAGGGAGACGAAAATGGCAAATTGACTCTAGAAGATTTGTCAACCAAGTTGGGATTTAGTTCGCAATTGCCTACCGAATTTCAACAACTGTACACTCTAGACCTCAAGTCTATGAGTGAAAATCCCGATCAAGTGAGCGAGATAATCATGGACAGTATCACTGTCGATATGATAATGTCTATGTCAAAACTCGACGCCAACGACGGATCATTTGGTAGTATGCTAGCAGGTATCAGCGATATGTCTCTATCGAGTGTACTAGGAGGGGTGGACAATCTACCTATAGGTATCATAGCAGGTATCACTCCAAACGAGTACTATGCCGAAGATAGCGCGATAGTCACCTATTACAAGAATCATATAGGCTACACTACCCCAGTAGTCAGCGAACAACCTGACGACCTAAACGATTTGTTGAGAAAATTGCTATTTAAGGCTGACGATAACGGCGAGTATATAGCATATATCCAACCTACAAGAGACGGCGCGTATGCGTATCTCAAGTACGAGATGCTACACGTGACTAACGATACTGCTAGATACGATTTGGTAGACGGAGAGTACAAGTTGCTCAAGAGTCCAGACCTTACCGACGCCAACCTCTACGTCAAAGTCAGAGGCAATTATCTATCGGTAGAAGATGCTACTGCGCTATACGTCCTATACGCTAGCGCGCCTAGATACAATGCCACCGACATAAGCGCTATGAGTGATATGCAGTCAGTAGTGGGAGATTTGACACTAGGAGACTTGGCTAGTCTAATGGGACTAGAACAGATGGCTCTACTAGAGAGTCTGATGGGATATACTATCGACGAACTAGGTTCAAGTCCAGACGTCTTTGAGGA
The DNA here is from genome assembly GCA_017631635.1 of Clostridia bacterium. Taxonomy (GTDB): domain Bacteria; phylum Bacillota; class Clostridia; order Christensenellales; family RUG350; genus RGIG9417. The sequence goes on from JAGBSX010000028.1 coordinate 33,598, forward strand.
TATAGAGATAGCCACACTGCTAGGAGATGAGATAGCAGATACTATGTTGTCAAATATATTGCTCAAGAAGATGACCACCATACCTAGCATAGGTGACAAGGTATGGGTAGATATAGCAGGTGTCAAGACTTATATCCAACTAAATAGTGACAATATAGATGATTATAGCGAGTATTATCAGTCTATCACTCTAGGAGAACTCTCCGACGGTGGATTTAGCGATATGACTCTAGCGCAGTTGATGCCAGAGGTAGATGATGAGTTGCTACTCAAGGTGCTATACCGTGAACTAGATAGTGATTATAAGTGTAGAGAGGGAGAGATTGTCTACTACCGTGATGATGATGGCAAGATGATAGAGATAGTCTGCCAAGATAGCGCCTCTATCCCAGATGGAGAGACTATATACAAGGCTCTAACTATCAGCGAACTCACTAGTGGAGGTATTGACATCAATTCTATCGTCCAAGACCTAGAGGTAGCAGGATTTTTGGGAGAGGAGATATCAGATACGGTGATGAAGAATATCCTCTTCACCAAGACCACTCCCCCTAACGTAGGAGATGAGATATGGGTAGATGTGGAAGGTGTGATGAAACTAGTCCCCGTAGACCAAGGTATCCTAGACACCTACTCCGTATTCTACAGGTCGTTGACTATAGGAGAACTAGCCGATTCTTCATTTGAGGATATCACTCTAGCGACCTTTGTGCCAAACGTGGACAATGAGGTACTACTCAAGGTGCTATACCGTGAGAAAGAGAGTGGATACCAATTTGAAAAGGGAGAAGTATTCTACGTAAAGGATACTGACGGCAAGATGAAAGAGATTACCTACCAAGATAGCACCTCTATCCCAGATGGAGAGAAGTTGTATCTAGCAGTCACTCTAGGAGAGTTGAGCAATGGTATAGATATGGAGGCTATTCTCTCTGATATACAGATAGCCACACTGCTAGGAGATGAGATAGCAGATGAGATGCTATCCAAGATATTGTTCAAAAAGACCAGCACTCCACTCATAGGAGAGAAGACTTGGGTAGAGGTGGACGGTGTGATGACATTAGTCAAGGTAGACCAAGATATCCTATCTGCTTACACCACCTACTACAGGGCTATCACCGTGAGCGAACTCACGGATGAAGATATGAGCAATATGACCTTGGCTACCTTTATGCCTGACGTCACGGATGATATACTCCTCAAGGTACTATACCGTGAGGTAGAGAGTGGCTACGTGTACAGCGAGGGAAAGACTATCTACTACCGTGGTGATGATGGCAAGATGGTAGAGGTAGTCTTCTGCCAAGATAGCGACTCTATCCCAGAGGGAGAGAAGGTATACAAGGCTCTCACTTTTAGCGAGTTTATAGATGAGGGTATAGACGTAGAGTCAATACTTCAAGAGATAGAATTAGCGCCATTGATGGGCGAGAGTGGAGTGAGCGATTCTCTATTTATCGAGATAATGTTTGACAGAGTAGACAATAACACTCTATCTGTGTGCGACGAGGTGTATAGACTAGAGAGTGGTGTGATGAAGCCTTATGTCATAAAAGATAATAGCGACCTAGCAGAGACTAACAAATACTTTAAGTCAAAGACCGTGAGTCAACTAATGAATATGCAACTTGAAAATCTAGAGATAGTCAAGTTCGTGAGCAATAGCGCAGATGACTTGATAGTGGCTATACTATACGACAAGGTGGATACTAGCACTCTAACTAATGGAGACACGGTGTACTACAAGAGTGGCGGCGTGATGGTAGAGGCAGAGTATACCCACCCTATGAGAGATATGAGCCTATACAAGGGCGTCTCCATCAAAGATTTTGGTAGTGTGAATATCACCGAGAGAGTCAAGAATCTATCCGTAGTAGAGTTTTTGTCAAGTGACGGCAAGGTCACCGACGAGACTTTGATAGAATTGATATTCGAAGAGATACCTGCCATAGACCTAGAGGCTATGAATAGTGAAGACGTGGTGTACCATAAGGGCGAAGACGGTATGCACGAGACTACCAAGGGCGAACTAGATGCTATCAACTCAACCGAGAGTGAAGATAGTAGATATACCGCATACAAATCAATGACTTTACTTGACTTCGCATCATTAGATATGAGTGCCAAGGTCAAGGAGATAGAAATCGCTAGATATCTAGCCGACCCCGAGGGCAAAGTAAGTGGAGATTTGATAGTCAAGATGCTATTTAGACAAGTAGATAGCGAATATCTATCCTCACTAGGCAAATACGATAAGGTATATATCAAGTCCGAAGGGGCTATGAAAAGAGTCTCCAAAGATGAGGTAGATGGCCAGACTGTATATAGGTCTCTAACCATGTCCGAACTATCTAACATAGATATCAAGAGCATAGTAGACGATATGCAACTGGTAGACCTACTAGATATCCAGCCAGACACTATGCTCGCCAAAATATTTATGGCAGAATATAGTGGCGAATTGGTAGCAGGAGATTATTATTACGTAGAAGACGGCAAGTACGTCAAGTATACTTATCCATCTGATCTCGAACCACAAGAGGGTACGGCGCTATACGTAGCCTTGAGTGTGAGCGATATGTCTAACAAGATGGAGAACTTGCTCATCATAGATATAGTGGACGTCGAGCCAAATACCCTGATGTCTGCGCTAGCATACGAAGAATTGGAGGAGGAGGATAAGGTAGAGGAGGGTACTACCTACTACTATATACAAGGCAACGAGTATGTTCACTTCAAGTATACAGGTGATAGTAATACTTTGCCAGAATATCCACTATATAGACCTCGTGCAGTCAATGAGTCTGCTGCCGCTAGTGAAAACTTGCTAGTCAGAGACGTCATCAACGTCAAGCCAGATTCGCTCATGTCAAACGTAGCGTATGCAGAGGTAGACGTACTAGAGCCAGGTCATACCTACTACTATAGAAAAGGCGACGAGTATGTTCACTTCAAGTATACAGGTAAAGAAAACTACTCTCAGGTGTACAGGGCTGAGAAGATGAAAGATATGCCGGATCGTATGGCAAATCTCACCCTCACCGACGTACTAGGAGAGCCTAAGAGCAGGAACTTCTATGGAGATGGAAAGGAGCACTATACTAGCATATGGGCTATATTTGAGAAAGAAGAAGACGGCAAAACAACTATAGACGATATCAAACTAGCAGACCTAGAAGACCAGATATCTACTAGGATAAATGTCGAAAAGATCACCCTAGGCACTCTAGAGAGATTGCAGGGAAAAGCGATAGAAGGTCTAGAAGACAGTAGAAACATTCCTGTCAAAGACCTCATAGACTTCTACATTCAATACAAAAATATCTATACCCAAAACAAAGATACGATTAACAATTTGCCATAATATCCATCTGTAGGATAAATAAGTAAGGCACGACTGTGCCTTACTTTTGGCAATAGAGGAGAAGTATGAAACTCAAAGTATACGCCAAAGTAAATCTAGCACTATACGTGACTGCCAAGGGAGTGATGCACTCTCTAGACGGTGTGATGGCTAGTGTGGGTATATACGACGAGATAGAGGTGGTAGAGAGTACTCATACCCAAGTGTATATGGACGGCGTGCAAGTAGACGAGACAAATAGCGCCTACAAAGCAATCCGAGCATTTGAGAGGAGATATCACCCTGTATCCGTGCGAGTAGATATATCAAAAGGTATACCTATGCAGGCTGGACTAGGAGGCTCGAGTGCCGATAGCGCAGGAGTATTGTATGCGCTAGGCAAGATATACGACAAGCCGGTAGACGTACTAGCCCTAGAGTGTGGTAGCGACGTACCATTTATGCTAGTGGGAGGAGTGGCTAGAGTAGGAGGTATAGGAGAGAGTGTCTCTACTATCCCCTTGAGTGACTACCCTTCTATACTCATAGTCAAGGGGGAGGGTGGAGTGTCTACTCCACTAGCCTATGCTACCTACGACCAGATGAATATACCTATCTCAAATCATACCCTAGAGGCTATAGAGACTATTCGCCGTGGGGTGTATGATAGTGAGTATCTAGCCAACGATTTGCAAGCACCTGCTATCAGGTTAAACCCTGATATAGCACGCATACAATCTACTCTATCAGAGTGTGGGCTCAAAGCCGTGATGAGTGGTAGTGGTAGCGCCGTATGGGCTATAGGAGATAATTTGGTAGAGGTGTATAGAGCGCTAGAGGGTAGGTATCCGTACGTCAAGTTGACTAATATAGTACAAAGAGGAATAGTAGAGTTATGAATAAAAGACTAAATGCAAATCACGCAGGACTAGTATTGATATTTTCTATACTATTTATGTACCTATTGCCTACCATAGTGGACGTCATATTGATACTATGTGGTGTGGATAGCGAAGGGGCAGTTTACGAGTGGATATCTTCAGCCACTTCGTCGATAGCCATACTACTAGCCGTCATTGTGATAGCCAAAGGAAAAGAAGACTTTGGACCAAGAGAGGTATTCAATCTAAAAAAAGTAACTACCCAACCTTCGCTGTTGTCTAGGATTGCGTACGTGATAGGCATATGTATTACTTTATTGATGTTCTCCTCTCCTATACTCTCATATTTGACGGCAGGACTAGTCGAACTAGGCTTTGATACAGGCATAGTGTCCTATCCAGACGTGAGGGGAGGATATTTTTTCGTAGGAGTATTGGTACTAGCGATACTGCCTGCGCTTAGCGAAGAGTTGCTCACTAGAGGAGTATTGCTCACTTCTTTGAAGAAGGGTGGCTATATATACGGCATATTGATGAGTGGACTACTATTTGCGATAATGCACGGCAATCCTTTGCAACTCATACATCAATTTTTGCTAGGGGCTATATATGGATATATAGTGATAGTGTCAAATAGTATACTGCCTGCTATCTTGGGACATTTTTTCAATAATTTTATGTCAGTAGGCATAATGGCACTCTTGCCTAGCGAGGCGTTAAATCAACCGGACCCAACTCTCGCTCAGTTGTTAGAGCCTACTACTTTGATAGGCAATATATCTACCGTGTTGATATCTGGTATGATATTGGTTATGCTAATCATAGGATACACCAACCTGATGTTGTCTATCAAAAATGACGAAATCATCAAAGACACTATATCTAGAGGTGGAGACGTCAAACAACTAAATCTAGTCAATAGTATCAAGGGTGTAGGTATAGCCAAAGTGTGCGAGTACCTAGACGAGTCTCCTGCGAAGGGGGAGGATAGTACTGCTAGTAGTCGTATGAGCAAATGGTTATTTGTCGCTATAGGTATGCTAGTAGCATTGTGGATAGTCAATACACTCGTAGGATTTGGGGTAATAGTAATTTGAAGTTAACTGCTAAAAACTTATTGTTCGCAGGATATTTTGCGACTATGCTCACACTCACTCTAATCAGAGTGTTGTTTGCGCTAGATATATTTGAGGTGGAGACATCTTCGTTGTTTAGCGTGCTAGCGCAATTTGTCGCTATGGGCATAGTGCCTATTACTTTCACTATATTATCCTCTAGTAGGCAGAGAGACAGGGGATATTTTGCATCTACTATGCGTATAGGAGAGAGGACTCCTATCAAGATATGGATAGCAGTAGTCGTACTAGGCATAGCACAACTAATGCTAAACGGTATATCCTCCAACGTGTGGCAAAGTATGCTAGACGTGATAGGATTCACAAAACCTCACTCAATCCCAAATACTTATTCGACCACTAGCGCTCTCATAGTGGGCATACTGCTCACAGGCATATTGCCTGCAATATTTGAAGAAATCACGCATAGAGGTATGCTGATGAGTGCCGTAGGTAGAGAAAGTTCGCTATCAACTATACTCATATCAGCCCTAGCCTTTGCGCTAATGCACCAAAATATCGTGCAACAAGCACACACCTTCGTAGGTGGAGTGATATTTGGCATGGTGGCGCTATATACAGGCAATATACTATGCGCCATGCTACTGCACGCTATGAATAATATCTACGTGGTACTATCTACTCACGCTACCTACAATGGTGGCATAATGGCAGATATACAGAAGTTTTTCGTCGATTTGTATTTTGGAGGGGAGACGTGGGTGAGAGTACTATTGACGGCGCTAGTCGTATCGGCGACAGTCGTAGCAGGAGTATATATATACAAGCATAGAGTACCCACTACACCTAGTACCCCTATGAGTAGCGTGGACAAAGTGTTTTTTAGTTCAGCGCTTATACTGGGACTAGGTGGAGTAGTGATGACTCTAGTGGCAGGTCTATTGAGATAGAGCATATAATAAGTATGCTATATTATTCGTACCAAGATTACGTCGACAATATCAACCTTTGTATCAAGTTGGGATATACGGTAGAGAGGATAGGTATATCCCACGCAGGGTTGCCTATATACGCTATACACAGAGGGCGTTTTGACACTCCCCAAGTACTATTGCACGCATCTATACACGCTAGAGAGCATATCACCTCTCTGCTCCTAGAGGACCTAATGCACCACTCCACTCACGAAGTAGGAGTATGGTACGTGCCTATGCTCAACCCAGACGGTGTGAGGATAGCCACCGAGGGAGTAGGTTGGCTAGGAGAGGATAGGGCTAGATTTGTACAGAGTATATGCCCAGATACCTCTATATACAAGGCGAATATGAGAGGAGTAGATCTCAACGTCAATTTTGATGCAGGATGGTCGGAGGGAGTAGGAAACGTGAGTACACCTGCCTCCCAAGGCTACGTGGGAGTATCTCCTTTTAGCGAGAGAGAAAGTGTGGCTATCAGAGACTTTACCTACAGGGTGAGACCTAGATTGACTATATCGTACCACTCCAAGGGAGAGGTGATATACTACACCTACCGTGGCGAAGGGGAGGAGTACGAGAGCGAGGCGCTAGAATTCGCAAGGCTATTGTCATATACGATAGCGTATTCGCCAAATAGTGCAGGTGGATACAAGGACTGGTATCTACTCAACAAGATGGGTATGGGATTGACTATAGAGATAGGTAGCGACGAGTACGAGCACCCTTATCCATATAGCGATTATCATAGGATATACAATGCGCATAGGGATATAATTAGCCTTTGCGCCAAGGTAGTGAGGAATATATGAATTTTATGAAAATAGCCCTAGAGGAGGCTATGATAGCCAAGGGACTAGACGAAGTCCCCGTAGGCGCTGTCATAGTCAAGGACGGACAAGTCGTCGCTAGAGGGCATAATCTACGAGAAAGTACCAAAGATGCTACTATGCACGCAGAGATAGTGGCTATTAGACAAGCCTGTGAGAAGATAGGTGACTGGAGACTAGAAGGTTGTGATATTTACGTGACGCTAGAGCCTTGTCCTATGTGTATGGGGGCGATACTAAATAGCCGTGTGGCTAGAGTATATTATGGAGCGTACGATATCAAATCAGGTGCTTGTGGCTCTAGATACGATTTGAGAGAAGGGTGCTATCACAAGGCAGAGGTGACAGGTGGCGTGCTCAACGAACAATGCGCGCAGATGCTCGGTGATTATTTTAAGGAGAAGAGATAAATGTTGTTGATAATAGGACTAGGCAATCCAGGTAGTCAATATGATAAGACTTATCACAATATGGGATATATGACCTTAGACAAAGTGGCAGATGAGATGGGCGTGAAATTCAAAGATACCAAGTGCAAGGCGCTAGTGGCAGAGAAATTTGTCGCAGGTGAAAAGGTGGTGCTCGCCAAACCCCTCACGTATATGAACCTATCTGGTGATAGCGTGAGAGAATTGATGGGGTATTATAAGGCTACTGCCAAGGATATCGTGGTGGTATACGACGATATTGATCTAGCGAGAGGTGGACTACGTATTCGCAAGGAGGGTAGCGCCGGCACTCACAATGGTATGAGAGATATAATAGCCAAGATAAATACCAAAGAGTTCGTGAGAGTGCGTGTGGGAGTAGGTAGACCACCAGAGTATATGGATCTCAAAGATTACGTACTGTCTAGACCTAGTGGAGAGAATTTGACGCTTATCGAGGGCGCTATATCAAATGCTAGTCAAGCCGTAGTCAAGTATATAGATACTAGAGATATCGAAGCAGTCATGCGCACGTATCAAAAATAGGTGTATAATATGCAGTTGAGAGATTTGTTGGCTAAACCTATATCAGTCGAATTTGGCAAAGTGATAGAGGTGCTAAATAGAGGTGGCAAGGTGTCTATATTTGGTATGGACGCCTCGCACAAGGCGCATTTGGCAGAGGAGTTGAATACCTCTGTCTTATTCGTGTGCGCTGATTTGGTCGAACAATCTCGAATATTTGAAAATATCCAAAATCTACTCAGGCTCAAGGGGGAGAGTGAAGATAGCGTACAGATATTGAGGGAGAGAGAGGACGTGTTGTCTAGACAAGCCACCCTCTCCAAAGAGCAGACTTATATGAGACTAGAGACTCTGGACAAGTTGCTATTAGGCGAGGTGAAGTATCTCATAGCCACCCCTGAGTCTCTCATCAATTATCTACCCAACAAGGATAAATTTGTCTCAAATACCCTAGTACTACGCAAAGGCCATACTCTAGAGGATAGTCTAGCACGACAACTAGTCAATGCAGGATATCGCAGGACGGACGTGGTGGATAGCAAAGGTTGTTTTTTAAATAGAGGAGACGTGGTGGATATATATCCTATAGGCTCGCAAGCCCCCGTGAGGATAGAACTATGGGGAGATACGATAGAGACTATCAAATACTACGACCCTCTGAGTATGCAGATGCTCTCGTCAGTAGACGAGATACGTATATTGCCAGCAGTAGACGTGCTGTACGATATGCCAAACGAGGTAGTGGCAGACAAGATAAAGGGACTAGGGTACAAGTATCTGTGTCCAGATAGCGTCTCTAGGCGAAAAGTCATAGAGAGTGACGTACTACTAGATCTAGAGAGTGGAGTGTCTGCGTCAAAGTATTCGTGGATACTTCCATTTGTCAAAGAGGGTATGTCCACCATATACGATTATCTACCTAGTGATACCGTGGTAGTGTACGACGAGTGCAAGGCGCTAGTAGACAAATTGACTACTTTGTATAGCGAGCACTCCAAGCGTGTATCCACTCTAGCAGAGAGTGGCGAATTGACTACCCAGCATATATGCGCCATACTCCCTATGGAGCAGGTGTACAAGAGAGAGGGTAGTCTACTAGCGTATCAGCAAATCACTACTGCCAACAATATATTTAATCCAGACTACGTAGAGAGTTTTAAGACGACTGCATTGTCTAGATATTTTAGCGATAGCCGTAGTCTCGTAGACGATTTGCTAAAATGGAGACAAAACGGCTACACGGTAGTGCTACTAGCCCCCACCCAAGATGATGCGCTATCGTTGAGCAAAGAGATAAACAAGGATATATTCGCACATTTATCCTCTATAGAGGATATACCACTAGACGCTATATCGGTGGTGGGCGCTAATATCAAGGATAGCCTAGTATTTCACAAGAGCAAGACTGTGCTTATCGGCAACTCGAGTCTTTCTCGCAAAAAGTCTAGGGCACACGCTAGGCGAAAGAGGGACAATTTCGTGATGCCCTCCTCTGGAGAATACGTAGTACACGACGTACACGGTATAGGATTGTTTAGAGGTGTCAAGCGTATACGCACGGACGTGGAGAAAGAGTATGCAGAGATAGAGTATAGAGACGGAGACCTACTATACGTGTCTGTGGAGCAAATGGACCTCGTGGAGAGGTATAGTGGCTCGGACAATCAACCTATTCTCTCCAAAATAGGTGGCAAAGAATTCTCCAAAATCAAAGAAAAAGTCAAAGCATCAGTCAAAGACCTCGCTATCAACCTAGTAGAATTGTACAAAGAAAGAGAAGAAAAGAGAGGGTTTAGGTATAGCGAAGATAGTCCTTATCAGATAGAGTTTGAAAATGCTTTTGAATACGAAGAAACCCAAGACCAACTAGTGGCAGTCGAAGAAATCAAGGCTGATATGCAGAGTGGTCGTATCATGGATAGACTACTATGTGGTGACGTAGGATATGGCAAGACCGAGGTGGCTCTGAGGGCTATATTCAAGGCTATATTGGACGGTAAACAATGCGCTATCCTAGCCCCTACCACCATACTCTCTCAACAGCACTACAATACTGCCTTTGAGAGACTATCGCCCTATGGTATAGAGGTGGCTGTAGTCAATAGGTTCAAAAAGCCCAAAGAGATACAAAATACTCTAGTAGACATAGCCACAGGCAAGGTAAATCTAGTGTGTGGTACGCATAGACTACTCAGCAAAGACGTGGTGTTTAGCGACCTAGGACTGCTAGTGCTAGATGAAGAACAGAGATTTGGCGTGGAGGACAAGGAGAAGATAAAGGACCTCAAGAGAGACGTCAACGTCCTCACTCTGTCTGCTACTCCTATCCCACGTACATTGCATATGTCATTGTCAGGTATCAGAGATATTAGCGTGCTAGAGACTCCTCCCAAGGGTAGGCTAGCCGTAGAGACTCACGTGTGCGAACTTACCGATTCGCTCATAGTAGACGCTGTGATGAGAGAGTACAATAGAGGTGGTCAATGTTTCGTACTATTCAACAAGGTGCAAGGTATCAATACATTTGCCGAAAAGTTGAGAAATCTGATACCTGATATCAATATAGGTGTGGCGCACGGACAGATGTCCAACGAAGTGCTAGAGAAGAGAATAGCCGAATTTTACAATGGAGATAGTGACGTGCTACTGTCTACTACCATCATAGAAAACGGCATTGATTTGCCTAGAGCAAATACTATCATAGTCGCAAATGCCGACAAGTTGGGACTCTCCCAACTATACCAACTACGAGGTAGAGTGGGCCGTAGCGATAGACTAGCGCACGCGTACTTTACTTACGAAGAGGGCAAAGTGCTCACAGAGGACGCCTACAAGAGATTGACGGCGCTGATGGAGTACACGGACCTAGGCTCTGGATTTAAGATAGCCATGAGAGACCTAGAGATAAGAGGTTCTGGCAATATACTAGGCAAAGAACAGTCTGGTCATATGGTCAAGGTAGGCTACGATATGTATCTCAAACTACTAGATGAGGCGATAGGCGAACTCAAGGGAGAGGACAAAAAACCTATACTACTCACCGATACTCGCATAGACCTAGACGTGGGTATACCAGAGGATTACGTATTTAGCGAAAATGAGCGTATCAGGTACTACAAAGAAATCGCTAGAGTCTCTAGCGAGGACGAGGCAAATGATATAAGAGAGAGAATCAAGGCTCTACGAGGCACTATCCCCGATAGTCTAGAGAACTTGATAGTCATATCACTTATGAAGAATTTGGCAAGTAGGATAGGTGTCAAACAAATAGTATGCAATCGCACTATAGCAGGAGTGATATTTGATTCGCTAGATAGCCTCAAAAATCAAAACGTATTGTATGCTATCTCATCTATGGCAGGCAAATGTATCATACAAGCAGGTATGACTCCTATGGTTAGAGTAAATACAAATGGTAGTATCAAGGACAAAAGCCTAATAATTTTGCAACTTTTGTTAAATGCAAACAGAGTTTTTTGATAAAATCGTTTGCCATAAACCACTTAATATAGTATACTATATTATATTTGATATTATCGCACTTCCGTTTTTTTATGGATAGAGCGTCAAGGAGAATAAGATGAAGAAGAGACTAATGTGTCTAATTATCGCTTTGGCGATGGCTATGTCTTGCCTAGGAGGATGTACCTTCTTGTACGAGGCTGGCATCATCAGAGTAGACAATGAGAAGGCATACAACTTGTCGGTAGCGACGGTGACTTATATGGACAAGACCGTCGAGGTGACCAGAGGCGAATTGGTAGAAGTATACAATGCTCAGGGTTATCAATACGTAGAGAGTTATGGCTACACGGTCAAAGATGCTTGCGACTTGTTGATTAACCAACTCGCCAACCAAAAGATAATCAGAATATGGGGCGAGAGTCAATCTGTAGCAGGTTCAAAAGATGGACTGACTATAGCCACGTTGCTCAACGCAGAGAAACAAGAGGCTGTCACTACTATCAATGAGACTCTAAGGACCTCCTATGACCAATACCTAGACGTAGTGCTCAAGGAGATGAATATCTCCAAGGTAGAGGGAGAGTCAAACGTAGATAAGGATAGGACTGCTAGAGCGTTGCCTACTATCGAAGAAGAAGAGTTTGATAGAGAAGAATACGTGAGCGCTGATATAGCCGAGACGGATATCGACAAGAGTTTCTTCGTCGCTATCCAAGAGGAGATAACCTCCGAGACTAATGCCAAGGTCCAAAAGGCTATGAAATTAGCATTGTCTAGATTGACTGCAGTACTATGCGCCAACTATTATCTAGACACAGCCGAAGAGTGCTACGATTATCTACTAAACAAGCAACTAATCGGTATGGTAGACGCTAATATCTCCGACCACATCAAGAGTTTGTCTCCAGATGAGGAGGCTACCATAGACTCCAAGGTGCTAGAGGCTTACGAACTCTACAAGGATACCCAGAAGCAAAAGTACGACGCAGACGAGACCAAACTAGGTGGTGACGTCGCTGCTTATCTAGAGACACTAGTGTACGTACCTACTAGCGGTTATGGTGAGGTCAAGAACGTACTTATCCAATTTACCGACGAGCAAAATGCTAGATACAAGGCTTACAAGGCAAAGGGATATTCGGATGAGGACAACCTAGCATTTAGAGAAAATCTAGCCAAGGAGATTACCGTTAAATTTAGTAGTGTAGATTTCTACGACTGGTACGACAACTGCTATGATGAGGATGATTATGATGATACTCATATCCTATACGACTGGAGAGACGTCGTAGTAGAGCAGAGTGGCGCTACTATCACCGAAGATATGAGCATAGATGCATTTATGCTAGAGTTGAAGGCAGACCTAGAGAGCGCTAGCGACTACGCAGGCAAAATCAAGGTAGTAGACAACTATATCTACGGATATGGCGAAGATACAGGTATGTTCAATGCCAAGAACGATTACGTAATATCTCCTGTAGATAGTGAGAATAGTTGGGTAGAAGAATTTACCGAACTAGGTCAAGCACTATGCGGTGGATACGACGATAACGAGGAGTACAAGCATATATCAAAGGCAAATCTCATCACAGGCAACTGGGGAGAGGTAGGCGCTACTGGTTGGGTAGTCACCGACTATGGTGTACACATTATCTACGTGACCAAGATAATAGGAGCAGAGGTAGATGCAGACAACTACATCACTCTCGACACGGTCATCAACCTCAAGACTGGCAAGACTCTAAGAGAAGTCATCAAAGACGGCGTAGTGGGCACTATGCAAAACCACAAGACGACTGCATTTGAGAACGACATCTTCGAGACCAACAAGGACGATTTCACTATCGTATATCATCCAGAGAACTGGGAAGATATAGCATTGTCCAAATAATACGAGATAGAGGGAAGACTGACGTTTTCCCTCTGTTTTTAGAAAAACAGGTGATAATATGATACAAGCAAATGATTTGAGAAAGAAATATCTAGACTTTTTTAAGGCAAAGGGACATACTGTAATACAGTCTGCATCTTTGATACCAGACAACGATCCTACCGTACTATTTACTACTGCCGGTATGCATCCACTAGTACCTTATCTACTAGGTGCTAAGCACCCTGCAGGTACTCGTCTAACCGACGTGCAGAAGTGCGTGCGTACAGGCGATATCGACGAGGTAGGAGATGCATCACACTTGACTTTCTTTGAGATGCTAGGCAACTGGTCGCTAGGAGATTATTTCAAGAGAGAGGCTATTAGTTGGAGTTGGGAGTTCTTGACCAAAGAACTAGGTATCTCTCCAGATAGGCTAGCAGTATCAGTATTTGAGGGAGATGAGAATGCTCCAAAGGATACTGAGAGCGCAGATATATGGGCAGAGTGTGGCATGGACAGGAGTCGCATATTCTTCTTGCCTAAGAAACACAACTGGTGGGGACCTGCAGGTCTCACAGGCCCTTGTGGTCCTGATACCGAGATGTTTATCGACAACGGTAAGCCTGCTTGTAGTCCAGAGTGTAGCCCTGCTTGTAATTGTGGCAAGTATCTCGAGATATGGAACGACGTATTTATGCAATACAACAAGACTGAGGCAGGCACGTTTGAGCCACTAAGTCAGAAGAACGTAGATACAGGTATGGGACTAGAGAGAACTATATGTATTCTCCAAGGTAAATCCTCTGTATACGACACAGACGTATTTGCTCCTGCTATATCATTGATAGAGACTCTGAGTGGCAAGAAGTACGGTGAGAGTGACGACGTGACTAGGGCTATGAGAGTGGTGGCTGACCACACTCGTACTGCTACCTTCATAATGGGCGACGACCTAGGAGTCACTCCTTCAAACGTAGACCAAGGCTACGTGCTACGTAGACTTATTCGCCGTGCCGTGAGATTTTCTCGCACACTAGAACTACCAGAAGGTTCGCTAGAGAAGATAGCCAAGGTGTATATCGACCAATACAAAGACGTCTACAAAGAACTAGAGAGAAATGCCGACAAGATACTCAAAGAGTTTAATCTAGAGGTCACTAGATTTGAAAAAACTCTAGCGCAAGGTATCAAAGAGTTTGACAAAGTAGCATTTTATCTAGAGAAGTCAGGCAACACCTCCATAAGTGGAAAGTTGGCGTTTAAGTTGTACGACACCTTTGGATTCCCTATAGAGATGACTGTCGAACTCGCTAGCGAGAAGGGTATGAGCGTAGATATCGAAGGCTTCAACAAAGCATTTGAGGAACACCAACTCAAGTCCCAAGCAGGCGCAGAGAAGAAGTTTAAGTGTGGACTAGCAGACGATAGCGAGGAGACTGTCAAATTGCATACTGCTACACACCTATTGCACGCAGCCCTACGCAAGGTACTAGGTACGGAAGTAGCCCAAAAGGGTAGTAATATCACTCCAGAGAGACTACGTTTTGACTTTAGTTTTGAGAGGGCTATGACTGCTGACGAGATCAAACAAGTAGAGGATCTAGTCAATGAGTACATCAAGGCAGGCGTAGAGATTACTTGCGAAGAGATGAGTGTAGAGGACGCCAAGAGTGCCGGTGCTATAGGTCTATTTATGGACAAGTACGGCGAGGTAGTCAAAGTGTACACTATGGGTGAGTATAGCAAAGAAATATGCGGAGGACCTCACGCATCAAATACAGCCGACCTAGTATCATTTAAGATACTCAAGGAGCAATCCTCATCTTCGGGTGTGAGACGTATCAAGGCTGTCATAGGTCAATAAAGAAATAAGATAAAAACTGGATGAAAGTTAGTATTGATAGCAATAAAAAATTAAATAGTAAAGTTCTTTGTGAAGAATATTTTTCATTACAAGTTGATTTTGGATATGAATTAAACAAAATAAATTCTTTTTTTCAAATAAATAATGGGGATTCTCAATCTTTGGAGATTTCAGTAAACGAAAACAGCGAATTATCTAAAGTTATTCTTTTGTGTAGTGAAGATTTTACGATTATTGAAGAAAAGATTGATATAAATAATTGTATAGAGGGAGTGATTTCTTTTTCAGAGTTTTCAAATATTAATAGCGAAATGTTTAATATTGAGGTTTATAACAATGCTATTAGATTACAATTAAGTTCAGCTTGTGAATATAAAAAATATCGCCAAGGTAATTTGATTTTGTCTTTAGATGAAGAAGGTAAAGTAGTATCAATTATGGTAATAAATCTTAAAGAAAAAGAACGACATCATATAATTGAAGAACTGCAATTTAGTAAAGAAGAAAGGTTAAGTTAATAAAAAGAGGTTTGTTAAAAAATGTTTAACAAGCCTCTTTTTGATATTCTGTTTTTAATCGCTATGACTATTACGGTAAATAGTGGATTTTTTGTCTCTACGCGCGTGCGTGCGTATTTATATGGTATAGTTATTTGACACCATACTCCTTGGTGGCACGTTCTATGGCACGGCGTTGGTCCTTGAGTGCGATAGACTCCCTCTTGTCGTGCAGTTCTTTGCCCCTGCATAGCGCTATCTCTACCTTGACTAGCGCTTGTTTGAAATACACTCTCACGGGTACTAGGGTGTAGCCCTTTTGGGTGACTTTTTGGCGAAGTTTTCTAATCTCACTCTTGTTGAGTAGTAGTAGTCTGTCTCTCCTAGGGTCTCCGTTTGAAAAACTGCCCTTGTCGTAGGGAGATACGTGCATACCACACAAAACGACCGTACCGTCTCTACGTATGAGTACGTACGAATCCTTGAGGTTGAGATTGCCTAATCGTATAGATTTGACCTCGCAACCTGTGAGTATGACACCTGCCTCGTAGGTATCTTCGACAAAATAGTCGTGATATGCCTTGCGATTGGTGGCTACTGTGTTGTTGGTGGTAGATAATTTCATAATTTTTTTAATAAAAAGGACAGTCGGCAGACTGTCCTCGGTTTCTCCTTATAGTACGTTGATAAGTGTGACGAATATAGATATAACCACGATAGATACGGCTATACCGACAGTCAAACGTTTGAACATAGCTTGTTTGGTATGACCTTTGTTGCGACTGAAGTAGGTATCAGTAGCGCCTGTCATAAAACTCATCTTCTCTGCGTCGCTATCTTGTTGAAGGACTATGATTATCATAATGACAGATAGTATCAACAATATAATTGTGAGTACTGGCAACAACCACGCTAGGACGTTACCATCAAATATATATATCTTGGACATGAGATTGTTTAGCATAATAATTCCTCCACAAAGGGTATGTTTGTTAGCCATACTATAATAACATATACCACCCCAAAAGACAAGTGTTTTGTTAAAATTCGCCGATTATTTTGAAAAATACTTTGCAAATGCTGTATATAATGGTATAATTATCATATTATGATGGACAATATGGTATTCAACATTATATCACCTCTCAAGTTGTGGGAGGACTTCAATCCACTAGCCGAGCCACTAGAGGTCAATCTAGTCAAAGAGAGTGTGGATGAAGAAGTGGTGACCAAGACTATGTATTTCACCGCCGAACGCACCCCTGACGGAGTAGTGCGTGCTTTTGCCGAGGTGTATTATCCTGCGTCTGCTAGCGAGAGAAGTTTGCCTGTCATAGTGTATATCCCACCCGTGAGAGAAGGAATAGATGATACTCTCATTAGGCGTACTTGCCTAGAGGGATACGTCGTGATTAGAGTGGATTATGCTGGCGAGTGCGAGGGCAAGGTGCACCATACTATGTATCCTACCTCGCTGAGATATTGCAATTACTCCTCGGCAGGGGAGCATATCAACAAGGTGCTAGGTACTGCTAGAAATACTACTTGGTATCATTGGGCTATCGTCGTGCGTAGGGCTATCACTTTGGCTAGCACACTAGACGTGGTAGATATGTCTAGAGTGATGGTAATGGGTAGCGAAGAGGGATCGTATCTGATGTGGCAAGTGTCTGCTATGGACGGTAGAGTGTCTAGAGCAGTCAGCCTGATAGGGTATATTCCCAAGACTCCTGACGATATCGGCGAAGATGAGAGAGATGCTTGGCTATCCTGTATAGATCCTAGGTCTTATTCACAATATATATCTATCCCTATCCTATACGTGCAGGCTACTGACAATCCTCACGCTAGCCCTGACGTCATGCAGGAGATAATAGCCAACCTCATAGACGGTACTTACGTGAGACATACTCATAGCGTAGGCTACGAGAATACTATCACGCTAGACGATTATGAGACGGTGCTATCCTTTGCTAGACAGATGAGAGAAGAGGTAGAACTCATAGAGCCTACTCTCACCATAGAGGTAGAGGGAAATAGCGTAGTGGCTAGACTAGACACCTGTGGCGCAGATGCCAACGTAGTGGAGATATGGCAATCACACAAGAGTGATAGTGGCTTTACCAAATGGAAATCTCTCAACCTAACGCAAGTAGAAGAGGGAGTATATACAGCCTCCGTGAGAGTGTACGAGGCAGAGCAAGAGGTATTTGTCGTAGGCAAGGTGTACTTGTCTACTGGTACGTTGTCTACCGACCTAGAGAGCGTCATATTGCCTCCAGATAGCCCTGCTATCAAGCCTAGACTTCGCAACAAGGTCATATACAATACTGGTATGTCCTTGT
Organism: Clostridia bacterium; assembly: GCA_017631635.1. Classification (GTDB taxonomy): domain Bacteria; phylum Bacillota; class Clostridia; order Christensenellales; family RUG350; genus RGIG9417. The sequence continues at coordinate 51,702 of JAGBSX010000028.1, forward strand.
CCGAATTGCACGTAGGAGCAAATACTACGGTGTTAGACAGAGATTATCTCTCTATCAAGAAAGGTGCGCTAGACCTACTGGGCGTAGCAGTCAAGGGTGGATGTCTAGTGCTCAAGAGAGATGAGGATAGACATATAGAGACGGATTCTCTCACTTGTATACAACTAGATGTCTATGCGACTGACGAAGAAGATATCTTCGTCAAAGTGTACGAGATAGACGAAGGGGAGTATAGAGAGTACAATGCTACCTACCACGTAGAGGGCGAGGACAACTGGCAGAGAATACGTATAGAACTAAATACTCTCAAAGACAAGAATAATCAAGTCATGCCTGACTGGGAGTTGTATCGAGAGGTGCAAATCAGCGGTATAGAGAGGGTGTTGGTCAACAATATCCAATGGCTATGAGGTAACGTATGATGCATAGTAGCGAAAACCAAAATCAAATGGTGTCGCCACCTGTACGCAGGGGGTTCTTTAGAGCATTTGTAGAGGACTGGAGCGTTACTATTATCGTGATAGGATTGATGGCAATAGTGCTATTTTGGGTGATAGGAGTAGTACCTGTGAGTGGCAGGTCTATGCTACCCCTAGTGGAGAGTTATCAAGAACAAAACAATTACGTCATTACTTTGAGAAATGCCGAATATGATAGAGGAGACGTCATCATCATAGAGCACGCAGACAAACTGCTCATCAAACGTGTCATAGCACTAGAGGGGGATACGGTATCCTTCGGCGCTAGGATGGAGGACGGTAGGATAGTGTACTACACTCTAGTCAATGGAGTGGCGATAGACGAAGATTATATCCTAGAGCCTATGGTAGTGTGGCACGATTCGTATCTCACACCTATAGTGCTAGGAGAGGGTGAAGTGTACGTAATGGGTGACAATCGCAATCAGAGTGGCGATAGCAGAGATTACGGAGTTATGAAGACAGAAGATTATCAAGGCAAAGTAGTGTTGGTACTCAACCGTAGTGGTTGGATATGGCTGTGAGGAAATATGGATACAGTAGATAAATTGAGAGCAAAGATACAAGTAGGTACGGTATTGGCAGTAGTGTTGCTCACCATAGCAGTAGGACTATTGGCTGTGACAGGCGTATATAGGGGAGTGCTAGAGGAGAAAAAGACTGCTTTGCAAAATGAAATAGAGAAAATTAGACAAGATAGACAAAGCATATTGGATGAGATAGAATATCGCACCTCCGAGGCTTATATAGAGGAATTCGCTAGGCAATACGGTATGCTACTAGATGGAGAGAGCAAGTATGTGCCTGCCGAGTGACGTCACGATATTTAACATAGGGTCAAATAGCCTCAAGATACTCAAGGTGGTAGACGGCGTAGCCTCCAAGAGCGCCGTGGTCACTAGACTGGGAGAGGGAGACGGGCTCACTCTCACCGAGGGGGCTATCAAGAGAACTTTGGATGCTATATCTGCCAATCTAGCAGAGATAGTAGGCAAGGTATACGCATTTGCTACAGAGGCTGTGCGTAGCGCGTCAAATAGAGATGATTTGCTCATACCTATCAGCCAAATGCTAGGCGTAGACGTGGAGGTATTGAGTGGAGAAGATGAGGCTAGATACGGATACCTAGGAGCATCTATGGGCAGGTCTGTCGTAGTCATAGACGTAGGTGGTGCTAGCACGGAGATAAGCGAAAGAGCAGATGCAGGTGTAAGCGTGCCTTTGGGCGCTCAGAGACTAAGGTCAACATACGGAGAAGATAGTCTAGCACTAGAGAAGATAGGTAGGCAAACTGCAGAGAATATCAACCTGTCTAGTGCAGACGGAGTAGTGTGTATAGGTGGTACTATCACGACTCTCACCTCAGCAATATTGGGGCAGAAGATATATGACGCTAGCCAAGTGCACGGAGCGAGAGTGACGACCTTGGGACTCAGGGTGATACTAGATGATTTGGCTAGAATGACCGATAGTCAGAGAGTGGAGAAATACCCCACAATGCTAGGTAGAGAGAGCGTAATCGTGAGCGCAGGATATTACCTAGTAGGACTACTAGAGGGGATAGGCAAGAGCGAGATAGAGGTCTCTGTGCTAGACGTCACGGAAGGATATCTATTTGACAAAAGTGAATATATCCAAAAAAACTTTGTATTTAGACAAAAAAATAGTTGACAAAAGATAAGTTTTACTATATTATTATCTAGCATCTTATGGATGTAGATATCGCGGAGTAGAGCAGTTGGTAGCTTGCCGGGCTCATAACCCGGAGGTCGTGAGGTTCAAGTCCCACCTCCGCAACCAATAAATGGCGGCGTAGCTTAGCTGGTTAGAGCGGCCGGTTCATACCCGGCAGGTCATAGATTCGAATTCTATCGCCGCCACCAGTTCCATCAACAACGAGCCTCAGGGCTCGTTGTTGATAAAAATTGACAGTCGGTCGAGAACGGTCGATTGTCCACGGCCCCTTGGTCAAGCGGTCAAGACACCACCCTTTCACGGTAGTAACATGGGTTCGATTCCCGTAGGGGTCACCAAAAAGAAAAACACACCTGATTGGTGTGTTTTTGTTTTAGTGAGAGTAGGGAATCGAACGGGTGGGGAGTCTTAAGACCTGAGTTGCCAGTGGCAAGTCAGCCACCCCGGCATGATAGCGAAGCGGAGTGATTCTACGTAGGGGTCACCAATCAAAACCTAAAACGAATATATCGTTTTAGGTTTTTTTATTTGCAAAATTTGCGTTTTACCGATTAAAGCGAAAAGATACGGCCTTACTTTTCAGAAGGCAGACTATGCAGTTTAGCAAAACACGTTAAGAAATAAAAACAGTTTGCCGAAAGGTGAACTTTTTTTAAGATAGCCTTGACAAAAAGCAATGCAATATGATATCATTATATCTAGATATTTAGATATCATGAAAGGAGAATTATCTTGCGTAAAGCCTTAAAGAAAGAACGCACTAAACAAGTGCAGTTTCGTATGCCAGAAGAACTTCATCTTGAACTAAGAAAAGCCTTGCTTGATAGTGGTATGAGTATGGCGGACTTGTTTAATGAAACGGCAAAGAATTACATTAAAAAGCAAATAGTTAAGAAAGGAGAAAAGGACAATGCCTAAAAAAACGACAGAAGAAAAAATCAACTTAGAATCTATACTGTTTAAGTGTCGTGATATCTTGCGTAAGGCAAGAAATTCGGGCTCGTTCTTTGAAAAGCGCGATATGATGTTGACACTCGTATTTTTGCGTTTTATTGGCGAAAAATTCGAAGACGGCACAGTCAAACTCCGTCAAACCCTTATTGAACAAGGTCTTGACCCTGATGATGAAGAAATATTTAAGGCATTCTTTGACGATGCCACCTTTACAGATGGCACGTATAATTTGCCCGTAGAAGCGCGTTGGTCTACCATTATCAATACACCTGCGCCCAAACTCAACGTCGCACTTGATACCGCACTTCATAGCATTGCCGCAAGCAGTACGCAACTTAAAGGCTGTTTCGTAGAAGGCACGTTCACTACGCGTAATCTGGCTCCCAACGACATCAAACAAGTCGTGGACGAAATAAATAAAATTAGCCATAAAGCCTTTGGCGAAGAAAAAGACTTAATCGGTCGTGTATACGAATACTTCTTAAAAGAATTTGCTGTAAATGCTACCAAGGAAGAAGGCGAATTTTACACTCCCCACGACGCAGTTCAGCTTATCGCTACTATGATAGAGCCTTTTGACGGCACGTTATATGACCCCTGCTGTGGTTCAGGCGGTATGTTTGTTCAAAGCACCGACCTGGTTAGAGAAAAACACGGAGATATTAGCCGTATCAACGTTTACGGCCAAGAAAAAGAAGCCGCTACCTATCGTTTGGCAAAAATGAACCTTGCTCTTCGCGGTATCAGCCATAACCTTGGCGAAGCCAGCGATTCTTCTTTTACGCACGACTTGCATAAGGGTATTTACTTTGACTATATTATGGCGAATCCACCTTTCAACTTGAAGGGTTGGTACGACGATAACCTGAAAAACGATTCCCGTTGGGCGGATTATACCACGCCCCCCGATAGTAACGCTAACTATGCGTGGATTTTGCATATGCTCTCCCACTTAAAGCCCTTGAAAGGCGTAGCAGGTTTCTTGCTTGCAAACGGTGCTTTGGGTGATAGCGATACGCTTGCAATCCGTCAAAAACTCATTGAAAACGACAAGGTGGAAGCGATTATCATTCTTCCCCGAGAACTGTTTATTACGACGGATATAAGCGTAACCCTTTGGATTTTGAACCAAAACAAGAAAGGCAGCGAATACCACGGCATAACCTTGCTCAACCGTGAACACGAAATCCTGTTTATGGACTTGCGTCAATGGACGGAAAACCACGTTTCGGGCGAACAAAAGAAAAAAGTACGCTTGGACGATACGCAGATTGCACGCGCCGCAGAAATCTACCACACTTGGCAAAGCGAAGGCACGGACGGAACGAATTATGCCGTACCCGAACTCTATCGTAGCGTTGGGATAGCTGAAATCGAAAGAAACGGTTGGACGCTTGTACCCAGCAAGTATATCGAGTTTATCGACCACGATTTGGATATCAACTTCCCTGCGGAAATGGCGCGTATTCAAGGCGAAATGAAAGAAATTCTCGCGCAAGAAAAGGAATCGCAAAAGATGTTGGGAAATGCTTTCAAGGGGATTGGCTATGGCATTGACTAAATATAAATTGGGCGATTTGATAGAGCCGCGCGATGTGAGAAACTTTGACAATTTACTCACACTTGACAACCTTAAAGGCATTTCAACAAACAAAGAATTTATAGAAACAAAAGCCGATATGGACGGGGTAAATCTATCGTCGTATAAGGTTGTGAATGAAGGTGAATTTGCTTATGTTGCCGATACTTCAAGGCGAGGTGAAAAAATAGCTCTTGCGTTCAATAAAAGCAGTCAGGCGTATTTGATATCATCTATTTATACGGTTTTTCGAGTATCAAGAAAAGAATTGATACTTCCCGATTACTTGTTTATGTATTTTAACCGCCCGGAGTTTGACCGTTATGCGCGGTTCAACTCTTGGGGTTCGGCAAGAGAAACTTTTTCGTGGGAAGATATGTGCGATATTGATATCGAACTTCCTGACTTACCTACGCAACAAAAATATGTTGATATATATAACGCAATGGTGACAAATCAACAAATTTATGAGCGTGGCTTGGAAGACTTAAAACTTGTCTGCGACGGCTACATTGATAAAATTAAACATACTTCGCCATATAAGCCCATTCGCATGTTATTGAAAGAAGTAGATATTCGCAACACTAATGGAGAAATAACGTTTGTACACGGAATTAATATCACCAAACAATTTATGCCTTCTGTTGCTGATACAGATAATGTTGATTTAACAAAATATAAAAAAGTGAAGAAAAATCAGTTTGCATTCTCGGGAATGCAGACAGGAAGAGATGAATGTATTCGGATTGCGCTAAATAGAAGCAATGAAGATATTATAGTTTCTCCCGCATATACAGTTTTTGAAGTTCTGGATACAACTATACTAGAAGAATACATCATGCTGTGGTTTTCACGAAAACAAAGCGATAGGCGTGGGTGGTTTATGAGCGATTCAAGCATTCGTTCTAATCTTGACTTAGATAGACTTTATGAAACACAAATACCTATCCCTGCTCCCCAAATACAGCAGGCGATTGTTAATATTTACAAAGTATACATTGAGCGTAAAGAAATCAACGAAAAACTAAAAGCACAAATTAAAGACATTTGCCCTATACTCATCAAGGGTTCATTAGAAGAAGGAAAATAAAATATGACAAACTTACTAAAGCGAATAGATGAAATAGTAAAAGCGCTTGAGAATAATTATTACCCCGAAATTACCTACAAGAAAAACTTGTTTGAGATAAGGCAAATTATTCTTTCTACGGTTGGACGGGTAAGCGATTCTTTCGCTGCATATGAGGAAATTGCGAAAGCAAAAATTGATTATTGTACAGCGAATGAATATTTAATAGGTGTTTTGAAGGGACTCAAAGCTCATTTACAATTACAAATGAATACAAATAAACGCTACCAAGTATTCATTAGTTCAACATATTTAGACTTAATCGATTATCGAAAAGCGGTATCGGATGAAATTACCTTTCGAGGACATATTCCAGCTGGTATGGAAGACTTTACGGCGTGTGGTGAAGATTTAGAAACGTATATTAAACATGTAATAGACGAATCGGATTATTACGTACTTATTATTGGACAGCGTTTTGGTTCTTCTATCCCTACGGATGAAAATGTTAGCTATACCATGATGGAATATGAATACGCAAAGTCGAAAGGAATGAGAATTATTCCGTTGATATATAGCGGAAAACAAGATTTAGAAGGAAACGACTTAGACGTCAATAAAGATAAATTTGACAAATTTGTTTCAAAAATTAAGACAAAAACACCACAGTATTTCAAAGACGAAAACGAGTTGATTAGAAATCTAACCAAAGCACTCGAATTAGAAATTAAAAATCATCCCCAAAAAGGTTGGATAAGATTGTAAATCCCACTACGGAGAAAGACTATGGCAAAATTACAAAACTTCAACGGAAAATATTGCGAATCGGAATATGAAAGCGCTTTTCTTGCCTTTTTAGAGCAGGAAGGCTGGCATTACCTTGCAGGAAACAGTATTGCCCGCAAGTCAAAAAGAGACGTACTCTACACGGGGGATATGGAGCAGTTTTTAAGCAAAACCAACCCCGACTTGACGGCTGAAGAAATATCGCAAATCGTAGATACCGTACGTCTTGTTGGTGCGGAAAGTGAGTTCTCTACTCTGCATAAGGTTTACGGGTGGATGGTGAATGGTATTCAATTCACGCCACAATCGGGACTTCCAAAAATGGTTGCGTTAATTGATTTTGAAAAGCCTGAAAATAATATTTTCCGTGCAGTCAATCAATTTGTTGTGGAATACACCAATAATGGACAAGTTGAAACACGCCGTCCTGACATACTTTTGTTTGTCAACGGTATGCCTTTATGTGTAATTGAACTTAAGAATCCTGCGGATGCACACGCAACCATTTATAATGCTTGGGAACAAATTTACAGTCGCTATTGGCGTGATATCCCTCACTTGATTCACTTCTGTCCATTAGCCTGCATTTCCGACGGCGTAAAAACACGCCTTGGCACGGTTCGCACGCCTTATGAGCATTTCTATGCTTGGCGTCGTGTTAATGACGGCGATAAGGTTTCTACGCTTCCTTTCGAAGAAACACAAGCTATGATTCAGGGTGTATATAGCCCTGCAAGATTCCTTGAAATCTTCCGTGATTATATATATTTTCAAGACAGCGAATATGACAGCGCCGAACGTGAAATTGTTTGCCGTTATCCGCAGTTTTTTGCTGCACGGTTACTGAAAAGTAGTATTGTAAAATCCGTTGTAGAAAAGAGCGGTAAGGGCGGTACGTATTTTGGTGCAACTGGTTGTGGAAAAACATACACGATGGCGTTCCTTGCTCGTCAACTTGCACTTCGTTGCACGGACGTGCCTGAAATAGGTTCTCCCACCATCGTTTTAATCGTTGACCGTGACGACTTGCAAAAACAAGGCGCAAAACTATTCACCAAGAGTAAAGAATTCTTAAACCTTGGCGAAGTTAAGGTTGTACAAACCCGTAAGGAGTTGCGTGAAGAACTCGGCGCGCGTGAAAGCGGCGGTTTCTATATCTGCACCATTCAAAAGTTCTGCGACCGTGAAGACGACAAAATTGGACTTATAAACGACCGCGCAAACATAATTTGTTTCTCGGATGAAGCACATAGAACACAGCTTGAACACGCAAAGAAAATTAAGTTTAGCAAAGATACTGATGAAAATATGAGAGCTATGGTTTCAAAGCCTTACGCAAAGGTTTTGAAAGAGGCGCTCCCCAACGCTACGTTCGTTGGATTTACTGGTACGCCTATTTCTGAAACGTATCAAACCTTTGGTGACGAAATTGACCGTTATACGATGGACCAAGCAGTTGCCGACGGACTTACTGTTTCCATTAAATATCACCCTCGTATTGCAAAAGTATTACTTGACCAAGAAAAGGTTAAACAAATTGAAGCATATTACAAGAGATGTGCTGATGACGGAGCAACTGAAGAAGATATAGAAGCAAGCAAAAAGGCTATGAGTTCTATGGA
>JAGBSX010000004.1 GCA_017631635.1 Clostridia bacterium
ATCCTGCGCCCATATTAGTTCACCTCCTTTGGGTGAGATAAACTAAATTCGCTTTCAAACGGTATTAGTTGTATACCCTGCATTTTCGCCAAATTGAAAATTCTATCTGGCATACGTCCGTAGACAATTACTTTTTGAGGGTACAACTTGTTTATCACATAGTCAAACCCTGCCACAAACATTTTGCGTCCCTCAATAGTTTTGATACATCCGTGTGTGCCGACTGCTATGGTCTTACCACTTTCCACCCCATAACACGCAAGTTCAAAAGTGCGTACATCTCCCCAACGGACGTTGGGTATTACTTCTACACCATTTTCTTGTAACCAATGCGCAAGAGCTTTACCACGATATGTATTCCATATTTGCATACACAAGGGCATATCATAATACAGACTATAGTCTGGAGATATTACTCCCTTATACTGTTGGATAATAGGCAAATATTTTTGTGGATTCTTCCAGAAGCACTCAAAAGATTTGTCGTGTTCGTAAAAATGTATCCACGAGTCAAAATCCTTTTTGCTTCTGGCTTTCGAAAAGGTAATGACCTTTTCTGGCAATAAGTTACTAGTAGTAAGACGGGGTATTTCTTCTCTTCCGTCATACGTTGCGTTTCTAACTAAAAATGAGTTAAAGACGTCTTTTTCTGCCAATTTTGGCGTCGTCAAAATAGAGTGCATATAACACCTCCTTGAAAAATTATTAATCTCAACCTTTGGTTGGCGTCAAAATATACTTGACACAAAATACAGGAGATGTTATACTACTTTTACAAATATGAGGTGTAGCAATACATTTCACTAGCACTTAGTTGTTGTTGGCGCAACGATTAGGTGCTTTTTCTTTGTGTATATTTCAGTTAAAAATTATCTTTCTAAAACCCCTATATCTATTAATCTATACTTAACGGGATTAAAATTTACATTGAAAGTTTTAGACAATTTTTGAATTGCCCCATACATAAATTTTTGTAATGGAAGTGGGTTTTGTGGAATATTTTTATATCTTAACAATCTAAAAAATTCTGCTTTTATAATATTCCTTGGCATCAAAATTGCAGCCCCTAAATAATTCGTTTGACGTTCTACAATCTCTAATTCCGTCATCCCTTGATACCAATAGGTTTTTTCCATATCGTTTTTCTTACAAATATGTGAAACTGTATCGGGGTTGCTTTCAAAAAAATCTTTATCTTTAATCCAATGACCTGCTTCGTGGGCTACGATAAAATTTTCTTCATATCTATTCTTTTGCTCATCCAATACGGTCTGATTTATAAGAATAGTTTTTTTTGGAAAGAACTCTATAGAACACATATCCCCTTCCTTATATTTGCCTGTAGGCCAAATATACCAGATGTCATCACCAAAAAAAGTCATACCTAAAATACTTTTATTTGGTGATATGTATTTCCAATTATAAGAACACCCTAATTTATCAAGCAAATCATAAGGGTCTAGCATAATCGGTTTGTCTAGCCTTTCGGGAAAATATTCTTTATTTACATTGTCAGCCATTAATTCGAGTTCTTCTCTGCCAAAAATCATTATTTAGTATCGTCTCCGTTTTCCATTTTTTCAATGATTTTCAGCCATTCTTGTTCACCAAGATTTAAGTTTCTTGCTTTTCTTAAAGCAACTCTAACTGCATCATTAGACTTTACATACTCCGATATATCGGGAGCGACAGTATTATCCCTATCTTTAGCTGCCAAATCATACATTTCGTTTTTTTCATCTTCATTGAGCCCAAGAACTTCAACAATCTTTTCCATTTTATCGGGCGAAGGGGAATTTCTATTACCATTTTCAATATCGCTTATATAAGCGGGTGCGAGAACAAGTAATTCTGCGAGTTTCCTTAAATTTATACCTTTTTCTAATCTTTTTTCTTTAATAAATGCTCCAAATGTTTTTTCCATAATTTTCTCCTTAAAATTACGCTAAAATTACAATAAACATTAACTCGTTCGCTTGTCTGCTAACAATATAACATTTAAAATTTTGTTTGTCAACAGTTTTTTACAAGATTTTGTATTTTTTTCGATTTTTTTAGACAAATATAAAAAGTGCCACAAAATAGAAAAAATCAAAGCAGGTAAAGAAAATTGCCACAAATTGCAATTTTGATACAAACCAAACGGGAGACCAATTTATATAAAAATAAAAATAGCGTAGTGATAGGGATTTATCACTACGCCACATATAGTGTGCTGATTTTTTAAGTTATTTCACGATAGAGTCGCAGTATACGCAACGGAGTACGCCGTCTGCTGTCACTCTAGCAGATGGTACTAGTCCTCTCTCGTTGGTAGTCACGCAACGTGGATTTTGACACGCTACGTCGTGGACTATACCCTCGCCTCTGACTCGGCTTACCTTGGTCTTGTCCTCACTATCACCTATGAGTTTGAGGATAAGTGCCATACGCATAAACTTGCCGTTCATAGCCTGTCTAAAGTAGGCTGCTCTAGGGTCACTATCTACCTCGACTGATATCTCATTGACTCTAGGTAGTGGGTGGAGGACTATCATATCCTCTTTGGCAAGATTCATCTTTTCTGTGGTGAGTGTGTATACGTCTCTAAGGCGTAGATACTCGTCGTAGGAGGCAAATCTCTCCCCTTGCACCCTAGTCATATATAGTACGTCTAGAGTAGGCATAACCTCCTCCATCTCGCTGACTTCGATACATTTCATACCACTAGCGCCTATGACCTCCTCCTTGATATAGCCAGGGAGTTTGAGTTCGTCTGGAGATATGAGGACTATCTCGTTGCCCTCGTATCTAGATAGCGCAGATATGAGTGAGTGTACTGTCCTACCGTACTTGAGGTCTCCACAAAATCCTACTCTCAAGTGGTCTAGTCTACCTATCTCTCTATATATAGTGAGTATGTCGGCTAGAGTCTGGGTAGGGTGACAATGTCCACCGTCGCCTGCATTGATGACAGGGATAGAGGCATTTTCACTAGCCACCAATGGCGCGCCCTCTAGTGGGTGGCGTGTGGCTATGATGTCTGCATAGTGACTGACTACTTGGGCTGTGTCTGCCATAGTCTCACCCTTGGCTGCAGATGAATTGCTAGCACCACTAAATCCTAGCACGCTACCTCCTAGTCCTAGCATAGCAGACTCAAAACTAAGTCTAGTACGGGTACTAGGCTCAAAGAATAGAGTCGCTAGTATCTTTCCGTTGAGTGAGTCACGGGACTTGTCAGGGGTGTCGATAATGTCGATAGCCGTAGCCATCAATTCGTCCAACTCTTGGGTAGTAAAATCACATATATCTATCAAACTTCTCATATTATTTCTCCATCCAACTCTCGTCTTGAGGGTTATTTCTAAACTTGATGAGTCTAGCCACGTCGCTAGCATCTATATATCCCTCTTCGGCGGCTACTTCGGCTACTGCGTCAAAGCAAGTGAGTGATACGTTCTTGACAGATGCGGCGGCTAGTCTGTCTAGTCCCTTTTGCATACCGTATGTAAATATGCTGACTACTCCTAGCACCTCTGCTCCCTCTTCTCGTAGAGCCTCGACAACCTCGATAACGCTACCTCCTGTGGAGATAAGGTCCTCTACTACTACTACCTTTTGACCTTTCTCTAGTCTGCCCTCGATACGATTGCCTCTGCCGTGGTCTTTGGCGCTACTGCGGACGTATCCCATAGGCATATTTAGGATATGTCCTACGATAGCGGCGTGCGCTATACCTGCAGTAGAAGTACCCATGAGTACCTCTGCCTCTGGATAATGCTCCTTGACAAGTTTGGCTAGTCCATTTTCTACGTGGTCACGCACCTCGGGGGCTGTGAGAGTGAGTCTATTGTCGGTGTATACTGGACTCTTGATACCACTAGCCCAAGTAAATGGTTGGTCTGGTCTAAAAAATACTGCCTTGATAGAAAGTAAATCTTTTGCGATAATCTTTTGCATAATTGCCTCCTATTAGTCTACGAATTCGGCTACTGCCCTTTGGTATGCCGATACTGGGTCAGTAGCACCTGTGATAGGTCTACCCATTACTATATAATCTGAGCCTATCTCTTTGGCTACGGCTGGGGTAGTGACTCTCTTTTGGTCTCCTACCTCTCCGTCGGCAAATCTAACTCCCGGGGTGACTGTGAAAAATCCCGAGCCACATCTATCGTGTACTTTGCCTGCCTCTAGTGGCGAACATACTACTCCGTCTAGCCCTGCCTCACTAGCACACTTGGCGTAGTGCATAACTACTTCGTCTATAGGTCTATCTATGAGCAAATCTGCTCTCATAGACTCCTCGTCGGTAGAGGTGAGTTGGGTGACGGCTATGAGCATAGGTCTACTGCCGTCCTCACGAGTAAGTCCCTCTAGTGCGGCTCTCATCATATTCTTGGTGCCACCTGCGTGTAGATTGGTCATATCTACGTCTAGTCTGGAGAGTACTGCCATGGATTTCTTGACGGTGTTGGGGATATCGTGGAGTTTGAGATCCAAAAATATCTTGTGACCTCTATCTTTGAGTTCTCTCACGATACTAGGTCCTTCGGCATAATATAATTCCATACCTATCTTGACAAATGGTCTAATATCTCCAAATTTGTCCAAAAATTCTAACGTCTTTTGCTTGCTGTCAAAGTCACAAGCGATAATCACGTCTCTACCCATTAGATTACTCCTCCTATGATATCTGTTAGTTTGTCCACACGGTACTTCGCCATAACTTTAGGCAAGTCCTCTATAATCTCTTTGCAAGCGTATGGATTGACTAGGTTCATAGAACCTATCTCTACGGCAGTAGCACCTGCCATCATCATCTCTAGTACGTCCTCTGCACTAGATACGCCACCCATACCTACCACAGGTATCTTGACGGCGTTGTACACCTTGTTGACCATATTGAGCGCTACGGGGAATACTGCACTACCGCTAAATCCTCCCGTGCGATTGGCGAGGATAGGCTTGCGTGTGTTGAGATTGATACGCATACCTACTAGGGTATTGATGAGGCTCACAGCATCTGCTCCCTCACTCTCTACTGCCCTCGCTATCTGGGTGATGTCGGTGACGTTGGGAGATAGTTTGATAACTAGAGGTTTCTCGGTCACTCTCCTCACAGCCTTGGTCACCTCTCCTGCACACACAGGGTCAGTACCAAAACTCATACCTCCTCCGTGTACGTTGGGGCAAGATATATTTACCTCTATCCAACCTATATCCTCTACCTTGTCTAGTTTGCTAACTACCTCTACGTATTCGTCGATAGAAAATCCACTCACGTTCGCCATCACAGGCTTGTGAAAGACCTGTCTCATCTTGGGTAGTTCTTCGCTAATAACTCTGTCTACACCTGGGTTTTGTAGTCCTACTGCATTGAGTAGTCCACCCGTACACTCTGCTATACGTGGAGTGGGATTGCCATACCTAGTCTCTCTAGTAGTTCCCTTGAAAGAAAACGTGCCTAGTACGTTGATATCGTACAATTCGGCAAATTCGTAGCCGTATCCAAAAGTACCACTAGCAGGTATGATAGGATTGTCTAGAGTGATGCCACATAGATTAACACTTAGTTCCATAGTATCTCCTCCTTGAGCATAACTGGACCTTCCTTGCATATACGCTTGTAACCGGTAAGTGTCTCGCAAGTGCATCCCATACAAGCACCAAATCCACAGCCCATACGCTCTTCAAAACTAAGTTGACCACTAGTAGCGCTAGCCTTGTGCAAAGCCTTGAGCATAGGCTCTGGTCCACACGCATAAAAGTAGGTGTACTCTAGATCTCTAATAGCGTCGGTGACAAATCCTCGTATACCCTCGCTACCGTCTACGGTAGTCACGTATACCTCTGCGCCGAGTCTAGCAAATTGCTCTCTATAAAACACCTCGCTAGAAGTATTAAATCCTAGTATCACTCTCACTCTCTTGCCCTCTCCAATCAGTCTCTTGGCGAGATTGTACATAGGTGGGACACCTACGCCTCCTCCTATGAGTAGAGGCGCATCTCCACTAGGCGTCGTATCGTAGCCGTTGCCTAGTCCCGTGAGGATATCCAACTCCCCCTCTGTCAAGGTAGATAGATATCTAGTACCTTTGCCTACTACCTTGTAGATAATGGTGAGTACATCCCCCTCTACGTCGCACACGGATATAGGTCTACGCAAATACATGCCATCTAGCGCTATATTCACGAATTGTCCTGCGCGAGTGATATCAGAGCAATCTCCTCTAAGCGTCATCTTGTATACATTAGAGGTGAGTGGCTCGTTTGATATAATGCTAAATATTGACTTTTTCATATCTCTCCTTAGGCATCTATGGTAGATACTCTGATAGTCTGCTCTTCTAGTACGTCTAGTAGTACTCTCACGGTGTCTAGTGAGGTAAACATATTGACGTTGTGCTCGATAGCACATTTTCTAATCTCTCTACCGTCTGTAGAGGAGTCGGTAGCACCTATGTCGCTAGTATTGATGACGTAGGCGATATATCCACTCCTAATTGCACTAGGTATCTCGTCGCTACCCTCGTTGAGTTTCTTGAGGACGTGAGTCCTGATACCATTTGCCTTGAGGTAGGTAGCAGTACCACTAGTAGCCTCGATATTGAATCCTAGGTCGTAGAATCTCTTGACTAGTGGTAGAGCCTCTTCTTTGTCCTTGTCAGCGATAGTGACGAATACCGTGCCGTAATTTTGCACGTTCATACCTGATGCTTGCAAAGCCTTGTACAATGCACGATTGAGCGTATCGTCATAGCCGATAGCCTCTCCTGTGGACTTCATCTCTGGAGATAGATATGCGTCTAGTCCTCTGATCTTGTTGTACGAGAATACTGGAACTTTGACGTACCATCTCTTCTTCTCCTCAGGATATATCACGTCGATACCTTGCTCCTTGAGAGATTTGCCCATGATGACCTCGGTCGCTATGTCTGCTAGGCTATAGCCTGTCGCTTTGGACAAAAATGGTACTGTACGTGATGAACGAGGATTGACCTCTATGATATATATCTTCTCATCCTTATCTACGATAAATTGGATATTGTATAGTCCTATGATGCCTATACCTAGTCCTAGTTGCTTGGCGTAACCTAGTATAGTCTCCTTGACCTTGTCGGAGATAGAATAACTAGGATATACCGATATAGAGTCTCCAGAGTGTACTCCAGTACGCTCTACTAGTTCCATTATACCTGGTACGAATACGTCCTTGCCATCACATATAGCATCTATCTCGACCTCTTTGCCGACGATATATTTGTCTACGAGTACAGGCTTGTCCTCATCCACCTCAACGGCTGTCTTGAGATATACACGTAGTTGCTCTTCGTTGGAGACTATACGCATAGCGCGTCCTCCTAGTACGAAACTAGGTCTGACTAGTACAGGATATCCTATCTCGCTAGCGGCTCTCACTCCTGCCTCTATATTAGTCACAGCCATACCCTTGGGTTGAGGTATACCTAGAGAGGTGAGCACTTTCTCAAAAGCATCTCTATTCTCTGCTCTGTCGATAGCCTCGCAATCTGTACCTATTATCTTGACACCTCTAGAGTATAGTGGCTCTGCTAGGTTGATAGCAGTCTGTCCACCTAGTGATGCTATCACTCCCTCTGGACTCTCAAAGTCTACTATATTTAGCACGTCTTCTGGAGTGAGTGGCTCAAAATACAACTTGTCGGCAGTAGTGTAATCGGTAGATACGGTCTCAGGGTTGTTGTTGATGATGATAGCCTCGTAGCCAGACTTCTTGATAGTAGATACTGCGTGCACGGTAGAATAGTCAAACTCTACACCTTGTCCTATACGGATAGGACCTGCTCCTAGTACCACCGTCTTGGGAGAAGTGGTGATGATAGACTGATTAGCCCCTGTATAACTAGAGTAGAAGTATGGTATGTATGCACCCGTGAACAAAGTGTCTACCATACGATAGACAGGGACTATACCCTCTCTTTTTCGCAAGGCTCTGACTTCATCCTCAGTCTTATTCCATAGTTTGGCTATGTATCTATCGCAAAAGCCTAGTACCTTGGCAGAACGAAGTACCTCTACGTCTCCTACGTTACCTTTGAGTTCGTTCTCCTTGTCGATAATGCCCTTGATCATCTCTAGGAAGTATGGAGTAATCTTGGTAATCTCGTGTACCTCCTCCACACTAGCGCCTCTAGCGATAACCTCGGCTACTGCAAATATACTGTCTGCTCTAAACTCCTTGAGGTAATCTAGCAATTCCTCCTTGGTCATAGGGTCAAACTTGGCTATATAGACGTGGTGCGCTCCTATCTCTAGCGAACGAAGTCCCTTCAAAAATGCCTCGGTGAGATTTGAGCCTATACCCATGGATTCGCCAGTAGCCTTCATCTGAGTACCTAGTAGGTTGGAGGCAGTAGCGAATTTGTCAAATGGAAAACGTGGGAATTTGGTGACTACGTAGTCTAGCACAGGCTCTTTGGACGCCTTGCCCTCGCATATCTCTATCTCGTCTAGCGTCATGCCTACTGCTATCTTGGCTGTGACACGGGCTATAGGATATCCACTAGCCTTGGACGCTAGCGCTGACGAGCGAGATACTCGTGGGTTTACCTCTATGAGGTAATATTCGCTAGTGTATGGATTGAGCGCAAACTGCACGTTGCAACCACCCTCTATCTTGAGTTCTCTGATTATCTTGAGCGCAGAAGATTTGAGCATATTGAAATCGTGGTCGTTGAGCGTCATGATAGGTGCTACTACGATACTGTCGCCTGTATGCACTCCTACTGGATCGATATTCTCCATACCACAAATGGTGATAGCGAGGTCAGTACGGTCACGCATTACCTCAAACTCTATCTCCTTGTATCCTCTCACACTCTTCTCTATGAGTACTTGGTGAACTGGAGACAACTTAAATGCATTGATACCTATCTCCTCTAGTTCTTCGTCATTGTAAGCAAAACCTCCACCTGTACCTCCTAGCGTAAATGCTGGGCGTAGTACGACGGGATATCCTATACGGTGAGCAGCCTCTTTGGCTTGGGCTAGGTCGTAGGTAATCTCGCTAGGTATGGTAGGCTCTCCTATGGAGATACACATTTGCTTGAACAAATCTCTGTCCTCTGCCCTCTCTATACTATCGCTAGAAGTACCTAGTAGTTCTACCCTACACTCGTCTAGTACACCTTTTTTCTTGAGTTGCATAGCGAGGTTTAGTCCAGTCTGTCCACCTATACCTGGTAGTATGGCATCTGGTCTCTCGTGACGAATAATCTTGGCTACGTACTCTAGAGTAAGTGGCTCCATATACACCTTGTCTGCTATGGTGGTGTCTGTCATGATGGTAGCAGGGTTGGAGTTGACTAGTACTACCTCGTAGCCCTCCTCCTTGAGCGCTAGACAAGCCTGTGTGCCTGCATAGTCAAATTCGGCTGCTTGTCCTATGACGATAGGTCCTGAACCTATGATAAGTATTTTCTTGATGTCAGTTCTCTTTGCCATAATGTTATTCTCCTATATTTTTGTATATTATCTCGTTGTCCTTAACAGTCAGTAGGTTGACACCTCTCATACTCGCTCCCTCGTATGGAGTGGCTCTACCTAATGATACGAATTCGTCTGGATTGACGACAAATTCTCTATCCATATCCCATATACTATAATCGCATCTAGTATCTAGGTCAAATCTACGTCTAGGATTTAGCGATAGACATCTCACGATAGTGTCCATATCTACTATCCCCTCTCGCACTAGATACGTGTACAAAGTAGCGAAGGCTGTCTCTATACCTACTATACCAAATGCGCTACCTCTAAGTCCTCTACTCTTCTCCTCTATAGAGTGAGGAGCGTGATCGGTGGCTATCATATCCACAGTACCGTCTAGCACTCCCTCTATGAGCGCATCTCTGTCTCTAGGCAGTCCTAGTGGTGGATTCATCTTGAACCTACCCTCGTCTATAAGGTCGGAGGTAGTGAGTGTGAGATAGTGAGGCGCTGTCTCGCAAGTGACGTCTACTCCATCTCTCTTGGCATCTCTGATGAGGTCTACGCTCTCCTTGGTGGAGACGTGGCATACGTGGTACTTCACTCCCGTATCTTTGGCTAACTGTAGGTCTCTCTCTACCTGCGAGTATTCTACGCTAGGTGGTATGGCGTCGTGAGAGTATCTAGTGGCGAAATCGCACTCTCGTATGTATCCTCTAGCGATAGAGGTATCCTCACAATGAGCGACTATCATCTTGCCTAGTCTACGAGCCTCTATCATAGCGTCTCGCATAAGGGAGGTATCCCTCACGTCCTTGCCATCGTCAGAGTAGGCTATAGCCAAATCTCTCAAACTCTGCATATCGACTAGTGTCTCTCCTCTCTCTCCTCGTGTGATAGATGCGTAAGGGTGAACTCTGACTACTGCATCTCTATCTATCAAATCTCTCTGCATCTGGATAGCAGACACGCAGTCTGGTACGGGATTGAGATTGGGCATAGTGAGGACGTCGGTATATCCTCCTCTAGCGCACGCACGCGTACCTGTATATATAGTCTCCTTGTACGAAAAACCCGGCTCTCTGAGGTGAACGTGTACGTCACAAAAACCGGGTAAAACTACAACTTGTGAAAAATCTAAACTAGTGGCTATCTCCTCTGGGATAGTCATATCAACGGTAGGCATATCTGCTAGACGTAGATACTGTAATGATGCTTGAGTGTCTATTAGTTTCATCTATACCTCAAAAAAAATCTTGCCTAGAGTGGCAAGATTCCCTAATTTGCTCAAAAAAAGCCCACGGAAATCTCCTCTAGAGTCCGTGTCTATAGAACCTTGTCAATCTCTCTGTACTGACTTAAAAGTTTATTTTTTAGATTATACCACACATGACATACATTGTCAAACTATATGAGGTCATATACTCAAATTTGTCAAAATTCTATAAAACGTCAAAACCTTGCCTAGTTTGCACCAAAAAAGACACCCAAGTCTAAACTTGGGTGCTTAATTTTACCTAAAATACTTGACTGCCGACTCAAACATCTTGATATCAAATTCGCCAAGTACGTTTTTGTATAGATAACTACCTATACGCTCGCTGTGTCCCATCTTGCCAAATACTCTGCCGTCTGGAGAGGTGATACCCTCTATAGCGTAGGTAGAGTCGTTAGGATTGTATCTAACGTCATCAGTAGCGTATCCGTCTAGGTCTACGTATTGGGTAGCGATTTGACCATTGAGCGCTAGTCTCTTGACTGTCTCTTCGTCTGCCAAGAATCTACCCTCTCCGTGAGAAATAGGTACTGTATACACGTCACCTACTTGAGTACCTCTGAGCCATGGAGACTTGTTGGAGGCGACTCTCACTCTGACTAGTTTGGACTGGTGGCGAGAGATAGTATTGAAGGTAAGGGTTGGATTTAGAGCATCTGCATCTACTATACGGCCGTATGGTACTAATCCCAACTTGACTAATGCTTGGAATCCATTGCATATACCACACATGAGTCCATCACGATTGTCTAGTAGGTCGTGAACTCCCTCTTTGATAGCCTGATTTCTAAAGAAAGCCATGATAAACTTGCCACTACCATCAGGCTCGTCTCCACCACTAAATCCTCCTGGTACGAATATCATCTGCGCATCTTTGAGTTCGCTCGCGAACTCATCTACGCTACTAGATATCATATCACTATTTAGATTGCGAATAACTATGGTCTTGACATCTGCACCAGCGTCCCTCATTACTTTGGCACTATCAAACTCGCAGTTAGTACCTGGGAAGACAGGTATGAGTACCTTTGGCTTGGCTACCTTGATAGCAGGGGATGCTACGGAACTCGCATTGTAAGTGAAAGTCTCTAGTCTAGTAGCAGGTCTATTCTCTAGTACGGTAAATACGCTATCTAGTCTGCCTTCGTATAGGGCTAGTAGTCTAGCAGTAGCCACACTCTCTCCTCTATACACTATGCTATCTCCATCGGTGACTTTACCTATAGTATCGCCTACCTCTAGGTCGGTAGTCTCTATGATAAATGCTCCGTAGTTGTAGCCAAATATGGTATCCATAGATACGCTATCTGCGTACTCAAATCCATAGCCATTACCTATAGCCATCTTGAGAATACCCTCTGCTACGCCACCATAAGTAGGTGTCCAGCAGGATAGTATCTCTCCTCTACGCATCATAGAGGTGATGAGTGAATAATTGGCTATCAAACTCTCTGCAGTAGGTAGTCCGTCTCCACCTAGAGTAGGTCTGATGAGCGCTACTCTGCTACTTGCTCTCTTGAATTCGCCTGATATTACCTCGCTAGCGTCTCCTGTGGTGACTGCGAAAGACACCAAAGTAGGTGGTACGTCAAGATCCTCAAATGATCCACTCATAGAGTCCTTGCCACCGATAGAGCCTACCCCAAAGTCTAGTTGAGCCTTAAATGCTCCTAGTAACGCGCTAAGTGGCTTGCCCCAACGCTTGCCGTCCTTCATAGGTTTCTCAAAATACTCTTGGAAAGTGAGGTATACCTCCTCAAAACTAGCACCCGTAGCGATAAGTTTGCTAATACTCTCCACTACTGCTAGGTATGCTCCGTGATAAGGGGACTTCTCACTAATATATGGATTGTATCCCCATGACATATACGATACGGTGTCGGTATGACCTTGCTCTACGGATACTTTGTGTACCATAGATTGGATAGGTGTGAGTTGGTACTTGCCTCCAAATGGCATAAGCACCGTACCTGCTCCTATGGTAGAGTCAAATCTCTCACTAAGACCTCTCTTTGAACATACGTTGAGGTCGGAGGCTAGACTCTCCATATTTGACACGAAGTCTCCTGATACTACTCTATCATAATCCTCTGGCTTGGATAGTACGATATCTACGTGTTTCTCAGCACCGTTGCTATTTAGGAATTCTCTAGAGATATCTACTATAGTCTTGCCGTTCCAACGCATACGTAGTCTAGGCTCGCTAGTCACCCTCGCTACTACCGTAGCCTCTAGGTTTTCTTGACTGGCTAGTGCTATGAATTTGTCTACGTTTTCACTCTCGACGACTACTGCCATACGCTCTTGAGATTCGCTAATGGCTAGTTCTGTACCATCTAGTCCGTCGTACTTCTTGGGTACTCGATTGAGGTCGATATCTAGTCCGTCTGCCAACTCTCCGATAGCCACGGAGACTCCTCCTGCACCGAAGTCGTTGCACCTCTTGATCATACGAGTAGCCTCGCTATTTCTAAACAATCTCTGAAGTTTGCGCTCTTCTGGGGCATTACCCTTTTGGACCTCTGCTCCACAAGTCTCTAGAGATTGGGCAGTATGTTTTTTGCTAGAACCAGTCGCACCACCACAACCGTCTCTACCTGTACGGCCTCCTAGTAGTATGACTATATCTCCCTCCTCTGGTCTCTCTCTGCGTACGTTTGCCTCTGGTGCGGCTGCTATGACTGCACCTATCTCCATACGCTTGGCGGCGTATCCATCGTGGTACAATTCATCTACCATACCTGTCGCTAGTCCTATCTGGTTGCCGTACGAAGAATATCCTGCTGCTGCAGTCTGTACTATCTTTCGTTGAGGTAGTTTGCCCTCGATAGTCTCCTCTATAGGTCTAGTAGGATCGGCTGCTCCAGTCACACGCATAGCGGCGTAGACGTATGATCTACCTGATAGTGGATCTCTGATAGCACCAC
The DNA here is from genome assembly GCA_017631635.1 of Clostridia bacterium. Classification (GTDB taxonomy): domain Bacteria; phylum Bacillota; class Clostridia; order Christensenellales; family RUG350; genus RGIG9417. The sequence goes on from JAGBSX010000004.1 coordinate 13,654, forward strand.
CTATACAAGTGGCTGCTCCACCAAATGGCTCTATCTCGGTAGGGTGATTGTGTGTCTCGTTTTTGAATAGTAGTAGCCATGGCTCTTTGACACCGTCTACCTCGACCTCTATCTTGACTGTACAAGCATTAATCTCTTCACTCTCATCTAGTTTGTCAAGTTTGCCCTCCTTCTTGAGGTGCTTGACTGCTAGGGTGGCTACGTCCATTAGATTGATAGGCTTGGTCCTGCCTAGGCTACGGCGTGTAGCGATATATCTATCGTACGCCTCGCGCAAGGTCTCGTCCTCAAAAGTCACGTTGTCTATCGTGGTGAGGAAGGTAGTGTGTCTACAATGGTCAGACCAATAGGTATCTATCATACGTATCTCGGTGATAGTAGGATTGCGACCTTCGCTGACAAAATAATCTCTACAAAATCTAACGTCATCTAGATCCATAGCCAAAGAATATTTGCTCAAAAATCCTGCTAGTCCCTCTTCGTCTAGGTCTATAAATCCGTCTAGTGTCTCTACTGTGGTAGGTATATCGTACTCTACGCTCAAAGTAGCAGGCAAATCTAGTGACGCCTCTCTAGCCTCGACTGGGTTGATGACGTATTTTTTGATCTTATCCACCTCATCACTAGTGAGGTCTCCTGCTAGTACGTATACCTTGGCAGTACGGATAAGTGGTCTATCTCCACAAGATATAATCTGTATACATTGGCTAGCACTATCTGCTCTTTGGTCAAATTGACCTGGTAGATACTCTACTGCAAATACCACTCCACCCTCACTATCGTAGTCAGGGGTGGCTATATCTAGTTGGGGCTCGCTAAATACCGTGTCTACTGCCTCGTCAAACAAAGCCTTGTCGATATTCTCTGCATCATATCTATTGAGTATGCGTACACCTGTCAATGATGATATGCCCAACAAATTCTTGAGTTCTGTGTATAGTGAGTGTGCCTCGTGCGCTAATTCTTTTTTCTTCTCTACGTATATCCTGTATACCATTATTTTGCCTCCAAGGCTCTCAATGCCTTTTGTCCTATATCGTGTCTAAAATAAGCACCCTCAAAGTCAACCTTAGTCACTTTGTCATATGCGCATTTGATAGCGTTCTCGAGTGTGTCGCTGACTGCTGTCACACCTAGTACTCTACCTCCACTAGTCACCATATCTCCGTCTACGATAGATGCTCCTGCGACGTATACGCTGTCACTCACACTATCGTCTATAGTGATAACCTTACCCTTTGGGTAAGATGCTGGATATCCACCACTAGCGACTATCACGCAACAAGCAGATTTGTCACTAAACTTCACCTCTATATCTGCTAGTCTCTCCTCGGTGACTGCCATCATAACCTCTAGCAAATCACTCTGCATAAGTGGTAGTACGACTTGTGTCTCTGGATCGCCAAATCTACAGTTGTACTCTATTACCTTAGGTCCATTTGGGGTGAGCATAAGTCCGAAGTATAGACAACCCTTGAACTTGCGTCCTTCACTATTCATAGCCTCCATAGTAGGTATGAAGATAGTGTCGTAGCATAGTCTCGCTATCTCCTCGGTGTAATATGGATTGGGAGCGATAGTACCCATACCACCTGTATTTAGTCCGGTGTCTCCGTCTCCCACTCTCTTGTGATCCATACTAGATATCATAGGTATCAAAGTAGTACCGTCTGTAAATGCAAGCACAGACACCTCTGGTCCTGTCAAAAATTCTTCGATAACTACACTATCTCCACTAGCACCAAAGACCTTGCCTAGCATCATGCTATCTACTGCCTCTATAGCCTCCTCTAGCGTGAGGGCTATGATGACACCTTTGCCTAGTGCTAGTCCATCTGCTTTGACCACGATAGGCATATCTTGGCTCTTGAGATACTCGACTGCCTCGTCTCTATCGGTAAATACCTCGTATTTGGCAGTAGGGATAGCGTACTTCTTCATTAGATTTTTCGAAAAAGCTTTGCTACCCTCGATAATAGCAGCCTTTTTGTCTGGTCCAAAGCAAGGTATACCTACCTCGTTGAGCCTGTCTACGCATCCTAGTACCAACGGATCGTCTGGCGCTACGATAGCATAATCGATAGAGTGCTTGATAGCAAAATCTACGATAGCGTCCAAATCTTTGGCAGAGATATCTACGCACTCGGCATCCTTGGCGATACCACCGTTGCCTGGGAGTGCGTAAATCTTGTCTACGTTGTTATTCTTCTTGACGGATTTGATGATGGCGTGCTCTCTGCCACCTCCGCCTACTACTAATATATTCATCAATACTCCTCTATTAGTCCTCGTACAAAGGGAACTTCTCGCAAAGTGCCATTACTTCTGCCTTTACTCTATCCTTGTTGCCCTCAAAATCTTCGGCTATATCCTTCATCCAAACGGCTATCTTCTTCATCTGATCTTCCTTAAATCCTCTAGAGGTGACGGCAGGTGTACCTACTCTGATACCACTAGTGACAAATGCGGACTCTGGATCATTTGGGATAGTATTCTTGTTGACGGTGATATTTACCTCGTCTAGGCGATATTCCATCTCCTTGCCTGTGATACCATAAGGGCGCAAATCTACTAGCATTAGGTGATTGTCGGTGTCTCCTGATACTACTCTAAATCCTTGCTCCTTTAGACTCTCGCATAGCACCTTGGCATTTTTGACTATCTGGGTTTGATAAGCCTTAAACTCATCTGTCATAGCCTCTCCTAGGGCTACTGCCTTGGCTGCGATAATGTGCATAAGTGGTCCACCTTGAGTACCAGGGAATACTGCCTTGTCTATCTGCTTGGCATATTGCTCCTTGCAGAGGATAAGTCCTCCTCTAGGTCCTCTCAAAGTCTTGTGAGTGGTGGTAGTCACTACGTCAGCATATGGTACTGGGCTAGGATGTAGTCCTGCGGCTACTAGTCCTGCGATATGAGCCATATCTACCATATATATAGCACCCACCTCGTCGCATATCTCACGAATCTTCTTGAAATCTATAGTACGTGCGTATGCACTAGCACCTGCTATGATCATCTTGGGTTGACACTCGATAGCGATACGACGCATCTCTTCGTAATCTAGCATCTCTGTATCTGGAGATACGTTGTATGGTACGATATTGAAATATTTGCCTGATATATTGACAGGGCTACCGTGTGAGAGGTGTCCACCGTTGGCTAGATTTAGTCCCATTACGGTATCGCCTGGCTTAACAAATGCGAAAAATGCAGCCAAGTTAGCACTAGCGCCACAATGTGGTTGAACGTTGGCGTGCTCTGCACCAAACAACTTCTTGGCTCTGTCTCTAGCGATATCCTCTACGATATCTACGTATTGGCAACCACCATAGTATCTCTTGCCAGGGAATCCCTCTGCGTACTTGTTGGTGAGTACTGTGCCTGCGGCTAGTAGTACTGCCTTGCTAACTACGTTTTCACTAGCGATAAGTTCGATATTGTGTCTCTGGCGTTGGAGTTCTAGGTCGCAAGCCTCGTATACCTCTCTATCGTAATTCTTAAGTTCTTCAAAAAACATATCTACTATATCCTCCTTAATGATGGAACAATCTCTGTCCTGTAAATGCCATGGCTATACCACGGTCGTTGCACTCTTGTATCACTATATCGTCTCTGATAGAACCACCTGGCTCTGCGATATAATCTACGCCACTCATATATGCTCTCACGACGTTGTCGCTAAAGGGGAAGAAAGCGTCGCTACCTAGTGATACACCTCTCTTGGTGGCTAGATACGCTCTCTGCTCCTCTACTGTAAACGGCTCTGGGCGTGTGGTGAAATATCTCTGCCATACTCCGTCTGCACATATATCCTCTTCGTTCTTGTTGACGTAGGCGTCTACGGCATTGTCTCTATCTGGTCTAGAGATATCATCTCTAAATGGTAGGTTGATAACCTTGTCGTGTTGACGTAAGAACCAAGTATTTGCCTTGTCTCCTGCTAGGCGAGTACAATGTATACGGGATTGTTGTCCTGCGCCTACTCCGATAGCCTGTCCGTCTACTGCGTAGCATACCGAATTGGATTGGGTATACTTGAGGGTGATGAGGGCGACTATGAGGTCTCTCTTTGCCTCATCAGGGAGTTGAGCCACGGTGACCACGTTGTTTAGACAAGCCTCGTCTATCACGCAATTGTTGCGAAGTTGCTCAAAGGTGATGCCGAATACTTGCTTGCTCTCCATCTCCATAGGTACGTAGTCTGGGTCTATCTTGACTATATTGTAATTACCTTTTCTCTTGCTCTTTAGCAATTCTAGCGCCTCGTCGGTGTAGCCTGGGGCTATCACTCCGTCGGACACTTCTCTATATATAAGTTGCGCTGTGGTGAGATCGCACACGTCTGATAGAGACACCCAGTCTCCAAACGAGCACATACGATCAGTACCTCTAGCCCTAGCGTATGCGCACGCTAGTAGAGAATCGTCTAGTCCCTCTATATCGTCTACAAAACAAGCCTTCTTGAGGGTGTCGGATAGCACTACTCCTACTGCTGCAGAGGTAGGGCTGACGTGCTTGAAAGAGGTGGCTGCTGGTAGAGAGGTGGCCATCTTGAGTTCTTTGACTAATTGCCAACCGTTGAGTGCGTCCAAAAAGTTGATATAACCTGGTCTACCATTGAGTATCTCGATAGGTAATTCTCCACCTTCGATATACAATCTGGCTGGGTTTTGGTTGGGATTACAACCATATTTGAGTATGTATTCTTGCATAATATTCTCCTAGCGTTATTTTAGGTGTTTGTTGATAAGTCTGTCTACGTATTCGCCACTCTCTAGCGAGGTGTATCTCACGTATAGAGATATGCGATTGTCTTTGTCCAAATTGTCCCAAATAGAGGTAGTGAATAGGTCTATATCGTCTGGTATAGATACTCTCTCTGGCTCTCCTTGGAAGGTAGGTAGTGGATTGCCATCAGTCACGTAGGTGTGGATAAAATGTCCTACTCCTGCTAGTGATGGATAGTCGTAGGTGTATCTACTGCAAGCACTACCCTCTCTATCTGCGCTCTTGAGTATGCTCATAGCATACTCAAAGTCTCCCTCCCCGTACTCTAGTATACCACTAATGCGTGGAGTGAGGTTGGGAGCGTCTGGCTCAAAGCAACGGCTCTTGAGACTCTCTCTCATATCCTTGCCCAACTTGAGTCCATCTACTATGGTGTCAGTCTGGTCGCCATTGGTGACTACTACCTTGTCTGTATATACTCTAATAGGTGAATATATGATGAGGCTAGGATCTTCGACTAGACTCTCGTCATATGGATATATGGTCACGTCGTCTCCCTCTTTGACAAAGACACGATTGCGGGAGTTGTTGCTACGTCCCATTATGAAATATGCTATTACACTATTGTCGCCATCGGCACTCTTGCCTATCACGATACCTCTGCCTGCATACGAATTGCCTGCTAGGATATCTGCTATATTATCCAACTTGTATACGTCCATTATTTTCTCCATTTGCTTGATACTAATTCTACGGCTAATGGCAATATCTGCCACTCTGCCTCTTGCATAACTCTTCTTTGCAATACCTCGGGGGTATCTCCATCTTGTATATAGACGGCCTTTTGCATGATAATCTCTCCACCGTCTGCTATCTCGTTGACGTAATGCACGGTAGCACCAGTCACCTTAACTCCGTATTTGAGCGCCTCCTCGTGTACTCTCAATCCATAATATCCCTCTCCACAAAAAGATGGTATTAGTGATGGATGTACGTTGAGTATCCTCTTGTCGTATCGGCGAGTAAAGTCCCCTGAGAGTATAGTCATAAATCCTGCTAGTACTATCACGTCTATAGCATAATCGTCTAGCACCTCGATAAGTGCCGACTCAAAAGCCTCTTGAGTGCCTAGAGCCTTCTTATCTACGACCACAGCGTCTATACCTGCCTCGCGCGCTCTAGTGAGTGCGTACGCCTTGTCGTTGGTAGCCACTACTAGTACTATCTCTCCACTAGTGATGATACCTGACTTCTCGGCGTCTATGAGGGCTTGGAGATTGGTGCCTCCTCCTGATACGAATACTGCTATCTTAGTCTTATTCATATATAATCTCTACCTTGGTATCAGTCTCTATCATACTACCTAGTACGTATGCGTCTTCGCCTTGAGATTTGAGTATCTCTAGGGCTACGTCTACGTCCTCTTTGGCTACTATGATAGACATACCTACACCCATATTGAAGGTATTGAACATATCTCTCTCATCTATGCCACCCTTCTCCATGAGTAGTTCGAATATAGGTAGTACTCTCACGTCTTTGCGATTGATGACTATGCCTAGTCCATCCTTGATAGAACGTGGCATATTCTCATAAAATCCTCCACCTGTGATGTGAGATATTCCCTTGATATCAACCTTGCCGTATAGAGCTGATACAGCCTTGACGTATATCTTGGTAGGAGTGAGCAAAGTCTCTCCTAGGCTCTTGCCACCTAGTCTCTCCACAGGGGTATGCAAATCGGTATTCTCTACGTCAAACACCTTGCGCACTAGTGAAAAACCATTTGAGTGAACGCCTGATGATGGTAGGGCTATCATCACGTCTCCTGCCACCATACGATTCTTGTCAATGACGTCCTTCTTGTCTACGATACCTACGGCAAATCCTGCTAGGTCGTATTCGTCCACAGGGTAAAATCCCGGCATCTCGGCAGTCTCTCCACCGATAAGTTCTGCTCCAGATTGGACACAACCGTCTGCTACGCCTGATACTATGCGTTCGATACGCTCGGGGATATTCTTGCCACAGGCGATATAATCCAAGAAAAATAGTGGTTTAGCACCGACACAGAGCACGTCGTTGACACACATAGCCACACAGTCTACTCCGACCGTATCGTGCTTGTCCATCAAAAACGCCATCTTTAGTTTTGTACCGACGCCGTCTGTACCTGATACCAAGATAGGATTGGTATATCCTGTGAGATCTAGGGCAAATAGTCCTCCAAATCCTCCTATATCCTCACTACTATTACCTAGCATAGTGCGTGCTACGTGTTTCTTGATAAGTTCTACTGCCTTGTATCCAGCGGTAATATCTACGCCTGCTGCTGCATAACTATCTGATCTTGATTGATTCATAATTGTCTCCTAATAATTATTCTCTGCCGTTCCAGCAATAAGTGCATAGTTTGCACTCTTCTATTCCTATAGACTCTACCAAACCTTGCAAAGTTTGGAATTCTAACGAGTCAAATCCTAGTTTGTCACACATAGTTTGTCTGAGTCTCTTGCCTCTATCCGTGTTAGAATCACGATATTCGTCTATATATTGCAAGCCGTCCTCTCCCTCTAGTTCGATTATCACTCTGCGAGTAATTAAATCGACGTCGGAGGTATTTCGTGAGAAGTTGAGATACTTGCACGCATACATGATAGGTGGACAAGCCGACCTCATGTGTACAGCCTTGGCTTTGTTTTCGTACAAAAATTCTGCCGTTTCCTTTAGTTGAGTACCTCTGACTATACTATCGTCTACCATCATCAGGCTCTTGCCCTCGATAAGGTCGTAGATAGGTATCTGTTTCATCTTGGCTACACGTGAGCGATCGCTCTGTGTATTTGGCATAAAACTGCGTTGCCAAGTAGGAGAATACTTGATGTATGGTCTAGCGAAAGACACTCCGGATTCGTTGGCATAGCCTATGGCGTGTGGCGTACCACTATCTGGTACTCCTCCTACGTAGTCTATCTTAGGTAAAGTGCCGTTTAGTTTCTCGTCACGTGCCATGATTTGACCATTTCGACATCTCATCATCTCTACGTTGACACCCTCGTAGGTGGAGGTAGGATATCCGTAATAACTCCACAAGAAGGAACATATGCGCATCTTTTCGTGAGGGGCTGATAGCTCTACATAACCGTCTACACTCAACTCTCCAATCTCGCCAGGTCCTAACTCTTTGATATCCTCGTAGCCTAGTTTGTGATACGAAAAACTCTCTAGGGCTACTGCGTATCCATCTTCGCATTTGCCCACTAGTACGGGTAGTCTACCCACCTTGTCTCTAGCGACTATGATATGGCCGTCAGATTTGAGTATGAGGATAGATGCAGTACCCTCTATCACCTCTGAGGCGAAGAGTATACCCTCTACGAAACTATCCTTTTGGTTAATCATAGCGGCTACGAGTTCGGTGGTATTGACAGCACCTCTATCTATCGTGGCGAAGTGGTGACCTCCTCCTGAGGATAGATATTTGTTGATAAGGTCCTCTTTGTTGTTGATCACACCTATCACGCATAGTGCGTAAGTGCCTAGATTTGACCTAATGATGAGAGGTTGAGGCTCGCTATCATTGATACAACCTATACCAGAAGTACCCTTGAAGTCCTCAAATATCTTCTCAAACTTCGTCCTAAAAGGAGTCTTTTTGATACGGTGTATCTCCCTTTGCAATCCCGACTCCTCGTCGTATATCGCTATACCACCAGTATTCGTACCTAGGTGAGAGTGGTAATCCGTACCAAAATACAAATCTTCTAGACAATCTCTCTTGGATACTACTCCAAAAAATCCACCCATATATATCTCCTTATTTAGCGAAGAAAAGTTTGGACAAAGTCATAGGATCTATATACTCTCCGTCCTTGTATACTCTCATATTGCCAGATGCTATCTCGTCTATGAGCATAACGCTACCGTCTGGAGCATAGCCAAACTCAAACTTGATGTCGTATAGTACCAAGCCCTTGTCTAGCAAATCGTCTGCTACGACTTTGGTAATCTTGCGAGTCATCTCAGCGATATCGTCGTATTGCTTGTCAGTCATAACGCCTAGCACTACTAGTCCCTCTTTGGTGACTAGTGGATCGCCCTTGGCGTCGTTCTTGAAGGTCATCTCTACGTATGCTGGTAGGTCTGCTCCCTCCTCGATATAATCTCCATATCTACGGATAAAACTACCTACTGCCTTGTGACGACATATAACCTCTAGTCCTTGACCAAATACTTTGGCTGGAAGTACCTCCATAGTGGTATCATCTAGATTTGCCTTGACGTAATGAGTCTTGATACCCTCTACGTCCAACTTTTCAAAAAAGTACTTGCTCATACGTAGGTTGACGTCGCCTACACCATCTATGGTGAGTCCTACGCTATTCTCGCCTGGATCAAATACTCCGTCCTTGCCGGTGCAATCGTCCTTGAACTTGAGCAATACGTTGCCGTTTGGCAATTCAAATACGTCCTTGGTCTTACCTGTGTAAATCTTCTTCATAGTAGTTTCTCCTAAAAAATATTTTTATTAAATTTTGCTGGTCGCCCAGTCGTTAACTCATTAACCTCTTACCTTATCTAGTATGGTAGCATCTTTTTTGAGGACTACATCTCTGTCTGCCTGTCTCTTGGCATCTAGTAGTCCTCTCAATCTATCGTCGCATACTGCTAGTATCTCTATGGCTAGTAGCGCTGCATTTGCGCCACCGTCGATAGCCACCGTCGCTACTGGTATACCACTAGGCATCTGTACGGTAGATAGCAATGCATCTAGTCCGTCTAGATTGGTACTCTTGCAAGGGATACCTATCACAGGTAGGGTGGTATATGACGCTATCACTCCACCTAGGTGCGCTGCCATACCTGCACATGCGATAATCACGCCAAAGTCCTTGTCTCTAGCAGACTTGGCGAACTCCGACGCCTCTAGTGGCGTGCGATGTGCCGAATATACGTGTACCTCGTATGGTACGCTAAATTGCTCTAGCACCTTGACTGCTTTGGCTATGACGGGTGCGTCGCTATCGCTACCCATGATGATGGCTACTTTCTTCATACAATACCTCCATTTTGATTAAAAAAGGCACACCTATTTCGTAAAAAATATGTGTGCCCAGACGGTCGGCTAGGGAGTATTTCCTCCTTCTCCTATATATCTACTCCACTGTGGTTCTCCACAATAATCCGTCAGTAGTAGACATACTTTAAAAATTATATTTTTATCCTACCATATAAAACTCTCGTTGTCAAGTGAGAGTGAGGGGTTTTGGGGTAAAAAAATTCAATTATATACTGTGTATATACCTCTACGATACCAAATCTCTCTATCTCACAAAAAAAAGACGCTATTTTTCATAGCGTCCTTATAATATTTTGTTGTATTATGCACTAAGCACTATATCTTAGTACATACCACCCATATCACCTTGAGGTGCTACTGGGGCTGGTGGTACTGGTATATCTGCTACTAGGCTCTCGGTAGTTAGCAAGGTAGCGGCTACGCTAGCAGCATTTTGGATAGCAGTACGGGTGACCTTGGTAGGATCAATGATACCCTTCTCTACCATATCACAGTACTTGTTGTTGAGTGCGTCAAAACCATAATTTTTCTTGGTCTTGTTCATGAGGATAGAGTTGACTATGACACTACCGTCTAGACCTGCATTGATAGCGATTTGTCTAACTGGCTCTTCGATAGCGCGCATGATAATCATAGCACCAGTCTTCTCGTCTCCAGATAGAGTCTTGATGTAGTCCATGAGTGCCTTCTTGGTGTGTAGTAGTGCTACGCCACCTCCAGGTACGATACCCTCTTCTACTGCAGCCTTGGTAGCAGATAGGGCGTCCTCTATACGGAGTTTGCGCTCTTTCATCTCTACTTCGGTGGCTGCACCTACGTTGATAACTGCTACTCCACCTGCTAGTTTGGCTAGTCTCTCTTGGAGTTTCTCTCTATCATAATCGCTAGTGGTCTCTTGGATTTGTACCTTGATAGCGTTCATACGGGCTACGATATCCTCTCTAGCACCTGCACCCTCTACGATAGTGGTAGTCTCTTTGTCTACCTTGACCTGCTTGGCACGTCCTAGCATAGATAGGTCTACGTCCTTGAGTTCGATACCCAAATCAGATGATACTACAGTACCTCCGGTGAGTATAGCGATATCCTCTAGCATAGCCTTGCGTCTGTCGCCAAATCCAGGGGCTTTGACTGCTACGCAGTTGAAAGTACCTCTGAGTTTGTTGACGATAAGGGTGGTCAATGCCTCTCCCTCTATATCCTCGGCTATGATGAGTAGTTTTAGTCCGTTCTTCACTACTTGCTCTAGGATAGGTAGTAGTTCTTGGATATTTGATATCTTCTTGTCGGTGATGAGGATAACTGGACTCTCTAGTACTGCCTCCATCTTGTCGGTGTTGGTCACCATGTATGGGCTAGCGTATCCTCTGTCAAATTGCATACCCTCTACTATAGATAGTTCGGTACGCATAGTCTTGGACTCCTCTACTGTGATAACGCCGTCGTTGCCTACCTTCTCCATAGCCTCTGCTATAAGTTCGCCTACGGTGTCGTCTGCAGCAGAAATAGCGGCTACTCTAGCGATAGTCTGCGAACTGGTCACTGGACTGCTCTGAGCCTTGAGAGCCTCCACTACTACCTCTGTAGCGCCCATGATACCTCTCTTGAGGATCATAGGATTAGCACCAGCGGCTACGTTCTTGATGCCCTCGTGTATGATGGCTTGGGCTAGCAAACAAGCAGTGGTAGTACCGTCTCCTGCTACGTCGTTGGTCTTGACGGATACTTCTTTGATGAGTTGAGCACCCATATTCTCAAATGGATTCTCTAGTTCTATCTCTTTTGCTATAGATACACCGTCGTTGGTGATAAGTGGAGCGCCATACTTCTTCTCAAGTACGACGTTGCGTCCCTTTGGTCCTAGGGTAATCTTGACGGTGTCTGCTAGTTGGTCTACACCTGATTGCAATGCCTTGCGAGCCTCTTCGCCAAATTTAAATTGTTTAGCCATAAATTGCCTCCTATTATTCTATGATTGCTAATACGTCGCTCTGACGCAAAATGGTGACGGTCTTGCCGTCTAGTTTAAATTCGCTACCTGCATACTTGCTGTATAGTATCTTGTCGCCGACTTTGACCTGCATAGTGATCTCCTTGCCGTCAATCACTCCACCTGGTCCTACTGCTAGTACGGTAGCCATCTGTGGTTTCTCTTGTGCATTGGCAGTGAGTATGATGCCACCTGCGGTCTTTACCTCTGGCTCTACTGCCTCAATAACTATCTTATCAAATAGTGGTTTAATATTCATATCTAACCTCCTAATATATAAACCTCGTGTAATTTTTCAAAAGGTCGGCAAGCGTACATCTTGCCAAACTAACTTATCATAGTATATCATTATTTGCTAAAATAATAAAGTAAAAATACTAATGTTTTTTAATAATTTTGACTTAATTTGAAGGTGCATAGACAAATATCTAGCCTATATATCAAGTTTTTTTATAAAATTTTGTACATATACCTCAAAATCTCTACCCATATCCCCTATTTTGTGTTATACTAGTATCATCAACAAATGGAGTGTATCACTATGGACAAATGGGATAAGAGATTTATACAAATGGCAGAACAAGTCGCCACTTGGTCTAGTTGCTATCAAGAAAATAGACAAATAGGCGCAGTAATCGTCAAAAATAAGCGCATATTGACTACCGGTTATAACGGTGCAGGTTGCGGAATCGTCTCCTGCAAAGAAAGAGGAGAGTGCCTACGTCGCAAACTAGAGATACCATCTGGTACTCGCCAAGAATTGTGCTATGCTATCCACGCCGAACAAAACGCCATCGTCCAAGCAGCACGTATGGGTATATCTATCGAAGGCGCTACCCTATACTGTACTCATCAACCTTGCTCTATATGTGCAAAACTAATCATCAATAGTGGTATTTCTCGTGTAGTGTATCGCCACGGATATCCAGACGAATTTGCTACGCAAATGCTAGACGAAGCAGGAGTAGTGGTCGAGAGATACCAAGACTAATCTAGGCATACTATCAAATAGCCCTCATAAGATATAGGGGGCTATTTTTTAATGTCAAATATAGATTATCAACCATATTATTACAAAAAACCTACTCCCAAATCCCCTCGCAAATCTAGAGGACAAATACTACTAGTGATGATAGTGATGATTGTATTTTGTCTAACGGTATTGTACGTCTACAAGCCTATAGACTCCCTCTATGAGTATCGTGAGTATTACGCTGTATATAGCGACGTGGTAGAAGATATATCTACAGCAAATTCGCTATCCTCTATGGTCAAGGCTAGGGGTGGAGCAGGATATGTATATAAATGTAGCGAGGGATATGCTATATTCACCTCGATATACACCTCTCTAGACAATGCCCAACAAGTGGCAAATTCTCTATCTACTACCGACGCAAATGCTGGTGTTTACACTCTGCGCACTCGCCAAAATATATCTAGAGACGTACTAAATATACTCTCCTCTTCGCACGAGGCTTATCTCACCCTGTACGAAATGAGCAATCAGGCAGACTCTCACTCCTTACTAGAAGAACAGGCTCTCTCGCAGGTACTATCTATCATCAATAATTTTGAGAAAAGATACGGCGAATTGGGGGCGTTGTCTAGTGATGACCAAACTTATGTAATAGCCGTCACAGACAACCAACTCGCCTATCTCAACGATTTGGCGAAAGATAGCGCCAAATCTAGCAAAATCAGGTATTGTTATAGTGCTATGATTTGTTCGCAACTCTAAATCTCGCCCACATCTTTTGCATCAGAGTTCTCGTCTACCTCTTTTGTAGCCGAATTCTCGTCAACATTTGCAGGCGTCTGACTACCGTCTGGGGCTGTCAGCACTCCTAGTAGCACTAGCACTCCTGATAGCGCCGTCACTACTTCATTGACGTAATCTGCATCTATCCTGATGCCCAACGTAGTGAGCAATATCACTACTGCTCCACATAGCGACATCCAAAATGATACCGTCCTAAATTTATTCATACTCCCTCCTTTTTGTCCGCGTTGAGATGAGAATCTAGCGAACCTTTTATCTCCTTGATATCTTCTTTAATCTCTTCGACGGCTTGTAGTGAGGAGGCAAGTCGAGATATCACTTCTTGGTATTTATTTTCTCTCTTGCGACTGTCTGTCAGTAGGTACACTAGCAGACTGACGAACAACAACGCCCATAGTCCGTTCGTCGCAGCCTCTTGTATCAAACTTTCCCACATATTAGCCTCCTATTGCTTGGTTTAGTTTACTTTTTCATCATCAGATAGTATCTGAGTCTATCGTAGTACAGTCCTAGGTATTGCTTGAGCGACTCGTCTCTCTCCAATTCCTCTAGGGCAGTAGCCTTGGGCAAATCGTCGTAATATGATAGCGCTACGGTGTATCTTCGCTCATAATTGTCCTTCTTGTAGCCACTATATCCGTGCTCTGCCTCATACGCCTCTTGCTCGGCTTTGAGTTGCTTTTGCTGTTCTTGAAATTTGGCTCTCTCTGCTTGGTAGGCACTCTCCTTCTTGTCTATCTCGTTGTTGTACTTGATTATCTTGTCGTTGGTGTCTTTGAGTTGGGCTTTGAGTTTGTCTATGTGATTTTGCACCTCTTGGGCATAACGTATCTCATAGTTATCTAATGCCTTGTCCAACTCCTCTTGGTAAGTGTCTATCTCTGCGTCGAGAGTCTCTTGCTTGATAGTCAATTTGTCTATCTCTGCCTGCACGTCCATATCCTTGAGTGTATCTATCTCCTCAGATACGCTATCTGGTATGGAGGAGTTCGCCACTCCCTTGTCTACGGCGTTGAGTCTCGCTTCTTTCTTGTCCTCATCAGCATCTTCTTCGATAGCAGATATATGAGCGTCGCTATTTTTCTCATTGGCGATTTTCTCATCCTCTATCTTGGATATCTCCCTCTCTACGCTTGCCTTTTTGTCGGCTATCTTCTCATCTACCTCAGGTCTCAATTCTTCTTTGGCCTGAGATTCTATCTCTTCATCTGTCTTGGAGACTACCTCTAGTTTCGTTAGTCCTAGCGTCTCAGGCATAGTGGGTACGGGATTTTCTCTGTCGTACTCATCTTGCAAAGATTGTAGTTGGTCGTACATATCTCGCTTGCTAGCCTTTTTGCTCTCGTTAAGGGTAGTCACCTTTTGAATATCAATCTTCATATCTGTATACCTCCGGTATTTGATTTAGATGCTTGATGCGTCTCTTGTACAAGTTTAGAGTGATTTCGTCCATATACTCTTCATCTCCTCTACCTTTTTCTCTAGGTAATGTATACGCATCTGCATATCCTCTATATCTAGTCTTAATCTATTTAATTTATCCATAATTACCTCACGTGTAGTCTATCACTATGACGGGAGAGGTGATGCTCATCTCACTCTCATAGCACCTAAACTCTATACTCATCTTGTCAAAACGCCTATTGACAGGCACTTTGCGTGTGTATCCACCCTTGAGGTCGTAGCGATACCTATCGCCGTCTAGTGTGACGAACATCTTGGTATCACCCTTGGGAGTGAGAGTGATAGAACGCAACAGTTTGCATTTGTCTGGATAACCGACGTCCGTCAATCCACTCACCCACTTCTTCTCTAGCCTAGTACCATACAGAGCGCCACTATCGTCTAGTTGGCAATAATTCATATTCTCTATGCCGATAGGAGACCTATTGAACATATACAATTTCGCTCCGTTTCTCCCCTTGAAGCATAGCAAGTTGTCTACTTTTATACCTTTGACAATCTCCACTTCTTTGGTACGCATATCGTATAGAATAATGCTATTTACGTTAGGATTGTATCTGTCGTGTGGCTCTCCCTCCGAGAGTGGCTCGCCATAGTCTAATAATGCCGTCACTACGTACTTGGAGTCGTAGTAGCAACCTTGTCCAAAACTAGCCTTTTTGGCTCGTAGCGAATCATAACTGTCCATCACTTTGTACGCATCTACTCCGTCAAATACGAATACTCCCTCCTCACTACAAAACATTATCTTGTCTGCACATACGGTGATAGTGTCGGGGTATATCATGCCAGAGGATACCAATATCCTGCGCATAGAAAATTCGGATTGGTTGCTGTATGCCGTGATTCTGTACACACCGTATTCGCAAAATACGTACACGTAGTCCAAAAAACTCACCACTTTGTACGGTCTGCCACACGTGTGGTCTATATCTATATATCCACCTGCATCATAGGAGACTTCCCAGTTGTCAGGTTGCATAGGAGCGCTAAACCATACTCTAGGACTCGTAGCACCCGATACTCCAAATATTCTCTCATAATGCTTGCATATAGAGACGACTCTGGGCGAATTCTCTACCAAAGTGAGATGAGTATCGTCTAGTATGTAAATACCCAAACTAGACGCTATGATTAGCACGTCTTTGTCGTCGTAATGGTAGTTGATAGCATCTCCAAAGGTGAGTACCGTACTAGTATGCAGAGATGTTCCCTCTTGCACACTCCTATTGATATATACCTCTATGATACTCTCGTCGTCAGTCATGACTATCCTGTCGTCCCACTCTCCAGTCTTGTTGTCGTATCTGTGGTACTGCCATGTCTTGGTTGGGACTAAGCCATAACATCTGAGTTGATAAGTCTCGCCACTATTAGTCTGATAAGTAGCCTTGTCTATGCCGTAGGAGGAGACTATCGCTCCGTTTTTGACAGCGCAGTTGTACATGAGTTTGGCTGTGTCTAGCGACAATATATTCTCCTCCACGTCTGCTCTAGGTTGTCTAAACCTATCTAGCCTCATCCTCCTACGAGTAGGGCGTGGAGTACGTGTAGAACTATTGACTATCATGAGAACCTCCTAGCCTTGATAGTGGCTGATTCGTTCCTAGTAGCGCTGATAATACCGTCTGTAAACTTCTTGTCAAATTTCAAACTCTCCTCATAGCGCTGTCTAATCATAGCAAATTCGGACGCTATACCATAGCCTAGTACTCTCTCAGTCAATCTAACTGGTAGGATGACCTCGTCCTCCAACTCGTATGCCTCTGGTATATACCTATAGTTGACTATCGCATTAGACAGTCTATTTACCTTGATATAATCGTGCATCACTCTATACTCCACGGGATTACCGTCTAGGGTGTATACGCATTTGATAGCATAGCATTTGCGTGGCAAACTTGATAGAGGTATCTTGTCGTCTACGACTGCCACCTTTTGCTCTGCTAGGTATGGTATAAACTGCTCGGCTATCTGCGAAAATATCGAATTGGCACTATGCACCAGTAGTCTAGTATCCGTGTGTGTATCGTCGTCTAGTATACTGTCGTCTATCTCTAGTAGTATGCAAGTGTCTTTTAGTATTTCTCTCAACGTCATATCTATATCTCCTTGTATTGAGGCATCACTCTGGTACGGGTAGTATCGATATATTTGCCCAGTTGATTAGCCTTGTATCTCATCTCGTCAATTTGTTGACTCTCCATATCTCGAGTGATTTTTTCGTTTTGACAATCCATCTCTTGGATAAATTTCTCCACGTTGTCCACTCTAGTACGTAGCACTCTATCTATCGCCCTACAATCTAGCGAATCATAAGGCAACACCACGCAAAGCGTAGGTTTTTGCCTTGCGTGGTGTATCTCATAACGGTGCTTGGTCAAATTGTACACGGGATAATATCCATCGTCTATCTCTCTGAGCCTATCGGCCACGTCGTACACGTCGCCCCTAATATGCACCAGTCTATCCATAATTATTTGGTCAATCCTGTGATGACACCCATAGCGCCTGGTCTATCGCAGATAAGTTCGGCGTACTTGACCAAGGTAGCAGTAAAGACAGGTAGACCTGGCTTTTGTTGAAGTATCTTGCCATTTTCACTCTCTAGCCATCTCCAATCGCATAGTTGATGCATCTTGAAGTCCTCACTATTGATGAAGTACATAGAACCTCTATCTATGAATTTGCTTGCGACCAATGGTACTCCGTTGAAAGCCACGGACTTAAATCCACCGTCTAGTTCCATATAGTCGATATTTCGTCTATTGGTATCTAGCAACTTGATATACGTTCTACGCAATGCATAGGTAGTAGCGATATAGTCGACGGTCGAATTAAATCTCTCCTCTATACGGTCCTCGATATCTTGCAACAAAGATAGTGACATAGAAGAAGATTGACTGCACTCCGATACGTAAGGCTTGAGCCAATCGTTGCTATATCTCTCTATACCGTAGATATTTTCGTTAAACGCTACACCTTTGAGACCAGTGATCTCATTGTCCTTAGAGCCTTGCACGTATATAGATACGTTTTCGCCTGGTACTGCCTTGAGAGGATTGTCCAATACTACGTAATTCTCTGCCTCTAGCACCTCTTTGATACGCGCTGAGCCGATACTCTCTCCATTTTCCTCATACACCTCTATCACTAGACCTGGGTGCAAATACTTGCTGTCTTGGATAGGTAGATAGTATGGTGAATTGAAATTTTGGTAATCTACATTACCTGTGGTAAGTAGACCGCTACCATTACCGTATAGCATACGTGATAGGTTGTATTTGCTAGCCTTGATGAGACCTTCCATCTCGTTGGTCAATAGGTTGATAAACGCACCTGCAGTATTCTCACTAGCACGTATAGCCTTGTCACTAATCTCAATAGTGCCGAATATATTCTTGAGAGTAGTCTTGAACTGTGTGTATGCGTTGCTACTAGCCATAGGTAGAGCACCTGCCTCGCTACCACATCCTATACCACCGTTGATACCATAAGGTACTAGTTTGACTAGTTCTTTGCCCCATACGTCTTGGGAAGTCTGCTCGATCTTGGTGAGAAGTGGATCTGTCTTTAAGTTAAGTTGTTCTGCGACGACACCTAGATACAATGTCTTGAGTGCGTCTTCTGCTGTAGTTAATGTAATCAATTTTTTGTTCTCCTTTTTTTTAGTTGGCTTATTTTAGCATCTTGTATGCCATAGCCGAAGCCTCACGAATAGTGCGAGGTTTTTTGGCAGGGGTCACGAATACTTCTCCGCCTCTAGCCATAATAGTAGGCGAATTCATATCAGCCAACGACTCTATATAATCGGCTATAATCTTTTGTCTAATTCTCTCGTTTGTGTAAACGTATCCGTCCAAAAAGTCGTCGTCTTGTACCATATCCTCAGGAGTCTTGTATTCTTGGGCAAGTATCTTGAGTAATGCCAAAGATAGACCTTCTTCGTTAGTGGCTAACGAAGGTTCGTCCAACAAGATTTTTCCTATCTTTCCTGCGTATCGGCGTGCGAGAGGATATATGGATATGAATTCGGCTATCTTATCCTGCCAATCCTCTCTCTGATATAGTGGCAAGGTCGTAGCATTATCCTCTACGACCTTGTTGTCACTCACGTTTTGTTCGTACTCTTTGAGTTGCTGACATTTTTTGGTAAACTCAGCCTCTAGTTTGAGGTACGCCTCGTATAATGCTTGTTCATCTTTAAATTTTCCGTATTTATTGTTGCTCATTTTGTATCTCCTTAACTGAATTGATATCTTGGTAGGCTATATGTTCTCTGATGTGTCTATCTATAGCCTCGTTGTCTCTGTGTGATATTAGTGCTTTGGTGTGTTCTTCTACGTGTAGTTTGTGATCGTCAAATTCGTTGACCGTAGCACCGTCGCCACGTAGTAGCGACATATTTTCGCTGACTGCTACCTTGTGATGTACCTCTGTGACGTCGGTGGCTAAGTCTGGGAGCGAAAATCCTAGCGCCTCCACTAGTTTTGACTTCGCTCTAGGTGTGAGATTGCCATTTTCGTCATGTAGTAGTCCCATCTTGTACATCTCAATGAGGGTATTTCTCCTACTTTCTGGACTATACAGAGCCTCTGCTCCAGTCTCAAATACTATATAATCCACGTCGATATCTGCCCTAGAGAAATAGAATACCTCTATATCGCCATTTTCTCCACTGTGTCTCTTGAGTCTAGTACCTCCTGCGAACTGCTTGTATAGGCGTAGGATTTGAGAAGACAACTCCTTCATAGCATTCCTGATGCTGTCTGCACTACCTATCATACGAGTATCGTCCTGCTCTAGTAGGAGATTGATAGCCTTACCAGATGCGTTGAGAGTAGGTACGGATGAATACTGCATAGTCTCACTCACTCCGCTGATAGAGGTAAACTCCTTGAGCAGTCTCTCCTCTTCGTACAAAAAGTCGTTTGGCAAACTGCCACCGTCTAGTAGTCTAGGAGGGGTGCTACCTTGTCGGTATATGAGAATCTTGCCTGGAGACAATCCCTCTTCCTCTAGATTGTCCGTATCTACGCTACCGTCCTCTACTGCTAGCACACCCATAGATATACGGTTGATAAATTCGTGCTTGCGATTTTTGATAGCGTTGAAAGCCCTCTGCACAGGGATACTTCTCTCTATGACGCTGACTCCAAAAAATGCTCCTGGTATCAGCACCGAAGTCTGCCGGACAAAAGGAAAAGTCCTCTCTCCTCCCACTCCGTTGATATATGGCAAGTCTCCGTCGTAGAGTATCTTGTCGGAGGCTACTATAGTCAATCTGCCTAGTGGTCTATCCTTAGTAGGGGCTGTGTATCTCTCTATGACGATAGCGTGATTTGACTTCTTGCTACTGCTCATCTTGGGGACGGTAGCAGTATAGCCTAGTCCACCTAGCACGTCGGAGTTGTCCATAGAGAATACGTCCACCTCTTCGGCAGTCACATCCTCACCCCATATATCTTTGATATATGCTATATCGTATGCCTTGGCGTGTATAATACTTCTACAGTCACTCACTTTGGCACAATTTAGCGAGTCGGGGTATATCTCATAAGGTGGACAAACGCTGATCTGCACGTCTCCCTCTTTGATACTCTTTTTGTTCTTGACACCTATCGTTCTACCTGTCGAATTGTCCCAGCCTACCTTATAAAAGACCGTACCACACACCTCGCTCCAAGCATTCGCCTCGGCGCGAAGCGCTTTGAGATTTTTCTCCTCGGAGACTGCCTTGAGTATCTTGGTGGATAGTCTGGCTGTGTTGATATCCTCATCATCATTTGACGACGGTCTCACGCTGACTTCGGCATCTACTCTAGTGAGTTTGGCTATACGCGTCTCCATGATAGGCGCTATATGATTGTATACCTCTCTCTCTTGCCAAAAATACTGCTTGCCCACGTCCTCTATCTCTCCTCTAGGAGATATCTCCGTGTATTGATTGCCTAGCAAAAAGTTCATATTTAGACGCCATTGTAATTCGTACGACCTGCGTTCTTCTCGTCTTCTGTCAAAGTCTCTATGGACGTCTTGCAATAGTTCTTCATAAAACTGTTTCTTCATCTTGCTTTTCCTCTTTTTTCTTCCTATTTTTGCTCAACATATTGTTGATGCCTTTGGGGACGATTAGTTTTCCTATACTCTCGTACATCTCTCCTAGACAATGCTCGCATATGTTTAGTTGAGTACGAATATCCCCTCCCTTACTAAACGAATAGGTTGCCAAATTGTCGCAACCACCCATATCGCATCTTACTGTAGTATTTAGTTTTGTAGTTATCATAAATCCTCCATTTCTTTTAATTCTTCTAGCAGTTTTTCTCTCTCTGCCACGAGTTCTTCTTCACTCATATCGTCGTATTCGCTACTCTCACCATCTATCCCCATGATTACCTTGATAGAGGACAAATCGGGTGGCACGTGTTTGGTAGTCACACGCCTCTTTTTGAGAGAGACCTCTCCGTCTACCACGTCGTATTCTTCTACCACCTCTTGGGTGTCGTAGCCTCTTGCTTTTTTGCGCAATATCTTGTCTATGTCTTCCATTTTTTACCTCCGTATCTGCGTACTTGCCTAATCAGTCGATTTTTGTCCTTGCCTATCACGGACAACTGCTCCTCTATCTTGGGTGGCTCGGGGCGTGAGGCTACGTAATACCTCAATTCGTCTAGCGCGTGGTCGTCTACCTTGACAGGTCTATCACCCTTGCCGTAGCGATAGGATTTGAGTTCTCTAATCATATTGACACACGACCTAAATATAAATATCTTGGGGGGATCGGTAAACAATCCTCTCACTCTAGCGATACCACTCCACACATCCTTGTCTACGCGAGTATTCACCACGATACCTCTATCAAAGAACAAATTGGCTACAGACTTGGGGCTAGAGAGTGTAGTCTGCTCGGCAGCACTATCTATGAGCGCTGATATACGCCCCTCTTTGTCGGTGGGCCACTCTAGACTCCTCGCTATATCCTTGATAGCCTTGGCATGATAATCTATATCTCTACCTGCCTCGTAATGCTCGGCTATCACGTATATATTTGAGTCGTAGTCCACTGCATAAAAGTGGCAGGACAAAGGATTGTTGAGACCGGGGTCTATAGAGATATTGTCATACCAGTCTTTGGGTACGTCAAAGGGGTCTATCACGTGTATGGCAGGATCAAATTCGGGATACACTAGTCCGTGCTCCGACCTAAATCTACCGTATCTCCTACTGTCTAGGTCTGCCTGCGACATAGACTTCGTCAACCTCTCCACATCCCTAGGATCTAGATAAGGATTGTCTGCCCACTCCATAGAGATATACCATATATCTTCACTCTGGGACAGATATATCCTATCGTGTACCCAAGTCAATCCTTTGAGAGGCGTCATAGTGCAATATATATCTCCACTACGGTCTAGCACTCTCATCACACACTCGTCATAGATATCTTCTGGTGGCTCTTCGTCAAACCAAACGTAGTCGAGAGACGCTCCTTGAAATTTTTCTCTACCAGCCTCGCAACTCTTGAAACTAATGGTAGAGGTCGTACCGAATACGTTGCGTATAGTCACGTAGTCTATGATACCATTTTCGGGAGATGCCCTAGAGCCACTCACCATACCTATCGACACTATCCAAGATGGTGGGAGATATGAGAGTATTTTCTTCTGGGCGACGTCTCTCTGCACCTCATAACTGAGTGAGACTACCCAGCCCGTCACACCTGCCTTGTTGGGTAGATAAGGATGTATACCTCTAGCCCTCCATATCGTTTCTACTGCGCCACACTCCGTCTTGCCACTACGATTTCCTCCAAAAACAAAACGGACCTTTTTGCCCGCTTTGTGAAATGCTATTTGTTTGTGGTGAACCTTGTCCTTGTTGTAGTTATTTAGTCTAAATTCTGCACGCCGTAGATACAGGTGCTTGTCTATTTGCTTGATTTTGTTGATGATAGTAGATGCGTCCTTGATGCTTTCGCTAGCATCTACTGTTTTTCGACTGTTTTTTTGCATACAATTTGTATTCCTCCTACCTTAGGTATGCTCTAATTCTTTGATTTTTTTCTAACTTCGTGATATAATGCTATAGAGGTGCGTATGAAAAAGTTAGCAATCATACTATTTTCTATAGCGATTATGATATCTAGTCTGTCCACCGTTGCTCTAGCAAACGGTAGTTCGCAGGCGTATTTTAAGGTGACTTATCCTAGCGCCGTACTGTACGTAGATAGTGAGTGTACCCAAGTATATTTTGGCATCACCGAGAACTGCTACGTAGAGATGCTCACTAATGGCACGGAGACTTGTAGAGTCTCCTATATGGATATAGAGGGCTATATGGACAGGTCTCACCTATCCGCATCTCCTGCCGAATCTTGGGTGACTGATTATCATCACCAAGAGAAGACTATCACTTCGTCAAGGAAGTCATTCCTCTACACCTCGATAGACCTAGAGGACAGTATCGCCGAGATATCCAAAAATGCTACTCTCACAGTCATAGGTATATATCCACTAGACACTACCCTACTATATTGTAGAGATTCTCTAGGCAACGTAGGATACGTAGAGAGTGGAGATACTAGTTGGTCTAGTAGTGACACACTACTACCTCCTATCAATTCCAACGGCTCGACCTCTGATGACAATGGTGGCTCTACACCACCACCGTCAAGCGACGTGTCAAACAACGCCGACCCTCTACGCATAATACTCATACTAGGCATATGCATACCTGCAGGTATTATCGTATATCTATTGTTCAAACCTGTCACCAAGGTAGACAATAGATACATCAGCGACTCTCCCAAGAAGAGAGGATACTTCGAGGTAGAGGACTACGATTACGAAGAGTGATGATATCCACTCGTGACCAATCGTAGCATCTTTTGAAAGAGCGTCTCCTCTGCGTACTCCGTCTGGATACGCGTGGCGTCATACCCTACCGAATCAAAATATTTTTGAATAAGTTTGATAGCAGTAGCGTATCTCCTATAGTAGGTACGTATAGATATTTGCAATGATTTAGCGATGGTGTTTGAATCCATCGCTTTAAAATACTTCAATATCAATACTTTTGAATATATATGAGGTATATGTGCTAGCCCCTTGTCCACCAATACCTTCATATTGACGATACCTGCCAAACGGTGATTGAGTTGTATAGTAGTCGCTAATAACTTGTCCGTAGATATGTGGTGCTTGACGTCATAATCAAACTTGACTCGTTCTCTGAGGTCCTCATTGAGCGCCCTATAATATTTGCCCAAATATCTGTAGCAATAAAGCAACGTCTTAGTGTAAGTGTAGTCCAAAATAACGGACTCACTAGCCGTTTTGATAGATTTCATATTGTGCCTCCTGATTGTAGCGAATTCGCCATCGACCTTGGGGCTAAAGTCGTGGTACAACTTCGCCTGTATGATTTGATTATATACCCTGATTTTCGCTAAAGTCAAGATTGCGTGCCACAATCGACCAAACTAGTCATTATAGTACCATTTTCGACACTTTTCGCTCGATTTATGGCAGACTTACTGCCACTTGTCAAGCCCCTTTCCACCCCCAAAAAGCAAAAAAAACACCACCCGTTAGGGTGTGTTCAATAGAGATTTTTCTCTTATTGGGAGTGGTACGGCACATAGCCGTGCCACTTCCTTTTTTCGTTCAAAAGACTTGCGGGATTGCGCCCACTCCGTTGTAGAATATTTCTACTGCCTCTTTTCTTTTGCCATTCGCCTTTTTCGATTGGTGGTACTTATACAATATAATTTAAGTAAAGTCAACGCCGACCTATCCAAAAATACGGACATGTCGGCGTTTTTGAAAAAAGTTTTTCAAATTGGTCAAATTATTATAAATCTTCTTTTATATAATTATATGTACTAACATCGATTTCTCCATTGTAAAACTTATCTATAAGCTTTCTATACAAAGATCTATTCGTCTCGTCTATAAGATAAAATAGAGTTAAAGAAGATTGTAATTTAATCGCATCTATTTCTCCCATAATTATTGTGGGGCTATTTTCTTTTGTTTGCAACAATATATTACAACACTCTAAATACCGATTGTGTAGAAGTTTATTAGAACAAAAAGTTTTTGCCTCCTCTACGTCAGCAATTCCATAAAAAACAGCCCTATCACTTTTCCCAAGAAATCGTAACTGCGGGAAAATATACCACATCCAATGAGTTCTCTTTTTCTCATTGCGAAGTTCTTCTATAACATTTTTATAAACATTTTCTTGTGCTTTAATAAATCGTTCCATCTTTAGCCATTTCTCTCCTTTGTTATTTTACTGATTCTTCGACGGGAGCGATTTACTCCATAGGTTTAATCATTGATTCGATTAAGATGATTTCATCTTCGGTTAAAGCTTTATGCCAATCTTTACGCAATTCGTTAAGTTTCTTAAATCCTTGTATAATTAAAAAGTTTTCAGCATTTATAAATTGTTGCCTGTAATCATCTTCTGCCGGCATATTGTTTCTATTCGCAGTATTCCATAGAACTCTCTCTAAAAAATACTTGTTAGTCAAATCGAATATATGCCTTTTCATCTCTTCAAATCTATTGTAATAATAAAGTGTGCGAAGTTTATCAACATCATCTAACAAATCTTTTATTTCTTTAATATCCTTAAAAGTTTCCAATGTCGCTCTAAAGTCACTCATTTTTATTTTCCTCCTTTGTTTTTCTTGGATTATATAACAAAGTTGTTAAACTTAATCTTGACAAATCCTTAACAAAACTTAATTTTGCTTATTATATCATGAAAATTGCAATTTGTGTATCTACAAAACATCTACAATTGGACTACTTTCGGGATATTTTTACTATTTTTTAATAAAAAAATTAAATTATACTCGTCCTATTTTTCACTATAAATGCTATCCCAAATCAATTATCTTCCCCAACTGCAATCTGAAACCAACCAACTAAATCATATATCTCTATCAATTGTTTTGCATAATATCTAGCACGATTAGAACTAATGCACCCCTCAACATAATAAATCGTACCTTTTATTCCAATTGGTTCTGTAAGTAATGTTGAATTATCGGAAATTATAGGGTCTTTCAAACCTTCAATTTTTTTCGATGTAGATTTATGTACCGTGTTATTTTCAACTATTTCCACAAATTTCTCTCGATCGAAATCGTACAGAATTTCACAAACAATTGGTAATACGTCTTTCCATTTAGTAATTGGATATTCTTTATCGTCAAATCTAATCAAAGTGGGCTTTTCGCCTTCCATTGGTGTAACATCATCAGACATATCGTAAACACCTGCTTCAAATTCAAATGTAGGTGCCTTGGTATCATAATCGCGAGTACGTTTTAACGGAGCAGTGATGGCTATGCAAATCCTGTTCGCAATTTCTTCATTTCTATCCTTTATTTGTTCTTCTTTCCACTCACGATATTTATCGTTTTTTGCTATTTCATTTGTAATTACAAATTGAACGTCCGCAATATGTTTTAATTTTACACCCCAAGCTTTATTTGAATTTTTAGAATTGTAACCTTGCGACATAGGAACTAAATTTCCTATACAATTCAAATACTTATTGCGCATATCTTTTGCGTTTTCTTCACCGCCATAATATTGAATCCACCAAGGGGAGAATGTTTGTGGCATAAGATGTTCCATTGTTACTTTGGTTATATCCACAGGAATATTGCACCGTTCGTATTCTTCGGTCTTTACCAAAATAGCCCTTGCGTAATTAACATTAACACTTTCTTTTAGGTTTTGCTTAAATTCTTCATCGTCCGGGAATCTTCCTGCGGGAGAACTGCTATTTGATAACTCAAAATAGATATTATCATAACTACATTCTAAGCCGCCGTCAATCTTTCTTAATAATTGGTTGACGACAGTTCTCATTGCACCCCCACCACCTGAAACAGCACAAACTCTATACCTTGCCATATAATCAAACAATAAGTTCAATATTTTTTCAAGCTCTCTCGACTTGTTTATATACAGTTTATCAAACAAGCATAAATATAGTGGCATTAAATCGTCTGTTTTCAAAAGATTTAACATAATTATAAGCTTGTTTATCTTTTCATTTTCACAATTTTCGAACTTGAAATAGGCAAAATATTTTGCATATCTACTCATTTCATCAAGAATTTCTATGTGGGTTATTTCTGGTTGATTTACATAATCATCTCTGAATTTTTTATAAATCTTTTCCTGTTCAACATCTTCAAAGATTTTCATAACCAAAAAATCGCGAGCAAATCTTGAAATGTTTTCATTTGAAACAGTTCTTTCAATTTTTATCCAATAATTTTTATACAACAACTCTTGTTCTTCAATGGAATTGGAAAGCAACAAGCAGTTTCTTATCAAATCCGCAGGCGATAATCTTTTTCCTGTCGAATTGATTTTTTCAAAGACGGTTTGTACCGCTTCAAGATTATCTTCTATTTGCAAGTTTACATCAACAACTTCCAACTTCGTAATAGTATTATAAATATCTTTAAGTGGAATCGACGATTCCCTTAACAACGAGATAAAATGAAAATAGTTTTTAATGATATTATTTTTCTTGTCGTTTTCTCTTACTAGACCTTTTACAACCATATTGAAACTATCGGCATCATACGACGTTTGTTTTAATCTAACTCTATATAAATCTCCGCCATTGTCGTTCTCTAAATATCTAATCGTGATATTTTCGTCGGGAATATTTTGTCTTTTCATTTCATCACGAATTGCACACAATAAAAGTAGAATCGTTGTAACACGTTGTTGTCCGTCAACCAATATAAATTCACTAAACGAAGCTCCATTATTTTTTCCTTCATAGTAAACTATATTACCAAGGTAATGCGTTTTTTTAGACTTATAGGAATTAATTATATCTTCAAATAATTCATCGCATTGTTCGAACGACCATTCGTAATTACGTTGAAAGGGTGGAATAATAAATACTTTATCCAATCCACCTATAAACTTCAAAATGTTTGTTTCGCTTGCTTTCATAAAATTTCTCCTTCGTTTTTTCTATTCTCTACACTAAATATGACAGTTTTGGTCATATTTACTTATTTTCTCTCCCTTAACCTTAACCTTCTAAAAAATGTTGCTCTACTTATTTTTAATATCAAAGACGCTTGGTCTGCGGATATTTTCCCATGCAAATAATCATTTGCAACTCTATCAAAGAGTAATGGATCAATTTTTATTTGTCCACGACCTTTATAAACATTTTGTTCTTTCGCTTTTTCTATTCCACACCTTCTAAGCCTTTTTTTGCGCTCAAATTCACGGATATACATCGGCATTAAAAGTCTGTAATAGTAAAGGCGAGATTTGTCGTCTATTATAATATCATCAGCATAAAGATAATCGCCAAAGCAAATAATTTCAAGCAATTTTTTATTGAGACTATCCGACCTTCTTACCAAATCGTACATAGAGCGCTCTTTATAACTAACAGCATCTTTACCGTCAAAAGGCATAACGAAAAATCTATCGCCTGAATATCTCTTGTTTGTTTTAATGAGCCATTCTAAGCGGTTCAATGCTTGCATACCGCTTTCTTCCATCAACGCCCACAAATCTTCACGATGTTCACTTGGCGTTCTTTCCTCAATAAAAGTGGGAACTATATTCTTACGTTCATATACGGCTCTTTTCAAACTCAAATCAAGTCCGGGAATACCCTGAAATAAGTGGTCAGGCAACATATCAATAACGTTATAAAATGGACGAAATATATAGTTAAATGCACCGTCTTCCCATTCTTCATATTCAATTTTAGCAATTTTGTAAATGAACTTATAATCGTCTTCAAGACAGATAAAGCCCATTGTAGTTAACTTTCTCATTTTATTTCTCCGTTAATTTCTTGTAAGCGGGGAGCAATATTTTTTCAAATCTTTGTCTTAATATATATTTGTAAAATTCTTTATGGGTATCGGTTAAAAACGTGGTTTCGTCAATCAATTCGTCGATTTTTTTTTGCGAATATCTTTCACATATTTTTATAACCGCTTCATTACATTCCTGAAACTCTAATGAATTAATTACTTCAAAATACGAACTCTTTTTGCCGTTTAATTGAACTTGCGACGTGGGGAATTTATAAATCCTTTCGTTTGTCATTTCTTCCGACTGCATAATTTGTTTCATCATATCATCATCTACAAGCTGAGAATAAAGTGATGAGCCATTGTCAAAAACGGGGGCAAGTGTATATTTGTTGTTCTTTTTTAAGAATCCCCAATTCCCACCGTGTCTATCAAAGTTGCCAATTAATGCGTCTACAACGTAAATATCCCAAAACATACTTATCGTTTCTTGAACGTTTGTAAGTTTTACATTATCTCGAAGCATTTGCATTATATCTTGATAGGAATATTGATAGGTTTCCTTGTCTTGTTCAAGCGAACTTTCGCCAACATCGTTAAAGGGCACGAATTGCGTTTCGCCGTTAATAAAATTTTTGCACGCCACAACTTGCTCGCCATTGTATAATCCAAGATAGGTGTCTTGCGTTTCAAAGCCAAGCAACTCAAAAATATGCGAGCCGACGTACTCAGAGATGTGATTAAGACGTTTTACACCGAAATTTGTTTGCTTTTGAAATTTAATCATATATTCAAAGCCGTCAACATTTACGCCAAATTTACGTTCTGTTCCACCGTAATATGTGTTAGTTCTTTCGTATTTTGAAAAGTCTATCATATAATCTCCTCAATAAATCAATAGGGTTATGTTTCTATTTTGACACAATAACAATAACACATATTAGAAGTAATGTCAAGCAATTATGGTGTCTGTATCAATAGAATTATAAATTTATTTTGATACATTTTGTTATTTTTAGCTTAAAAGATATTTGTGCATAGAAAAAGAACTTAGATTTTACGTCTAAGTTCTAACTTTCTCTGATTCACCCAAAATATTGTATTCCTATGATGATTTTTATTTGTCTTTCAAAATCCCTATAAAATACACCGAGCCAAAAGTGGTTTTTATCAGCAGTTCATCAGGTTCGTATTCTCTCGATTCATTTCTATATCAAAATATCCCCTCTACTGCGAGGGGATATTTTGATATGGAGCTGGTGACGGGACTTGAACCTGCGACCTGCTGATTACGAATCAGCTGCACTACCGACTGTGCTACACCAGCATTTACTATATTTTACTTTTGTTTAGATATACTTTCTTCTCTTCGCTATATTCTACGAATCAGCTGCACTTCGTCGCAATTCGTTCCTCTCTAGACTTTATCCTAAAGTCTAATTTTATGACGATTGCTCCTCTTTCCCACAAACCCACTTCGTTACGGTTTGCGTGAGCCCTATATTTGTGCTACACCAGCATTTATTATATTTTATTGTATTGAGGCGTCATATGATTAAAGTGCAGGCACCCGGATTCGCACGCGGGATTTCCTAGGGTTAAGTAGGTGTAATTCCTCTTATACGATAACCTGCGTTTGTTTTTAGATTTTTCTCTCTAACAACGAAGATAATTTTAGCATATTTTTTGCAAGTGAGCAAGTAAAATACGGTGCTTTTCGCACCGTATTTGTCATATTAGTCCCAAATCTCTACATATATCCTCTAGATTATCCTCTGGGTGTAGAGCCTCGTCTATATCAAAGTGTCCTATGTCGTCCACCTTGACCTCTGGCATTATAGAGGTCATATGCAGGTCGTCTTTCATCACGCTCACCAAGTCGCACTCTACCTCGTGCATCACTCTAGCGAAGGCTTTGAGTTCGTCATCTATATCGCTACGAGTGGCTAGGTCTGCGTAGAAGTTGAGCCACTTTCGTTCAAATTGCTTGAGTCTCTGTACTGCTAGAGCGTATCTAGCGAGTATGGCTTTGTCTACCTCTTCGGCTTTCTCGGCGCTATACTCTATGGCTCTACCCACCGACGCCTCCTTGCGTCTAAGGTCTCTCACCTCTTCGACAAGTTCGATATTCATTTTCTTGAGTTCGTCTATACGCTCCTGCTGATGAGAGAGTTTGGTCTCATAATCTCTCTTGATTAGACCTATATATTCCTCTACCTCTACAGGGTCGTAGCCTCGCTTGGCTATAGAAAATTTCATATTTTTACCATCCATTATTTTCTTCATTATCTCCTATTTCGCTTGTCGAATACTGTGACAATATCTCCGATATTGTCTGATTATAAATCTTGGCTAGAGGAGAGCAATTTTCTCTTCTCCTCTCTCAAGGTGTCTGATAGGTCCACCTTGTATTCGTGAGGGTTGGATATACGCTTGTACTCCTCCCACAATTCATCTATAGACCTCTTGGCGTAGGCTATTATCTCATCGATACTAGGTCTATCGTACACTAGGCGACCACCTAGGTATATAGGTACGCTGAGTTCTCTCATCTCATAATCTACGAAGGTAGTCTTCTTCCACGTCTCTAGTGGGTGTGTGATAGTCAATGGCTTGGTGACGTCGTACACCTCGTCTTTGAGTGCTATGAGGTCTGCGGCTGCCTTGCCGTCCTTGTATATACGGTACACAGTCTTGAATCCTGGGTTGGTGACCTTCTCTAGAGTGTCGCTCACTTTGATACGGTTGACCATACGACCGTTTTCTTCG
Source organism: Clostridia bacterium (assembly GCA_017631635.1). Taxonomy (GTDB): domain Bacteria; phylum Bacillota; class Clostridia; order Christensenellales; family RUG350; genus RGIG9417. The sequence goes on from JAGBSX010000004.1 coordinate 45,305, forward strand.
ATAGCGGCTAATTTGTACACTCCACCTAGGCTAGGATTGTTGTGCGAAGTGATTAGTTTAGTACCGATACCATAGGTGTCTATCATAGCACCTTGGACGTTGAGCGAATTGATAACGAATTCGTCTATATCTCCAGATGCTATTATCTTGGCATTTGGATAGCCTGCATCATCTAGCATCTTGCGAGCCTTTTTGCTAAGATATGCTAGGTCTCCACTATCTAGTCTAATACCGACCGGCTCAAATCCTGCTAGTCTCAATTCGTCAAACACCTTGATAGCATTGGGTACACCACTCTTGAGAGTGTCGTAGGTGTCTACTAGTAGTACGCAACTATTTGGATATATGGCGGCATAGTTCCTAAATGCAGTCAATTCATCTCCAAAACTCATTATCCAACTGTGTGCATGTGTGCCTGATACAGGTACTCCTAGTTCTTTGCCTGTCAATACGTTGGACGTGCCTACGCAACCACTAATCATAGCGGCTCTAGCGCCATAATATCCTGCATCTGGACCTTGCGCTCTGCGTAGTCCAAACTCCATAACTCCCTTGCCCCTAGCAGCATATACTATACGGCTAGCCTTGGAGGCTATGAGTGTCTGGTGGTTGAGTATATTTAGCAAGGTGGTCTCTAGTAGTTGAGCCTCAAACAATGGCGCTTTGATAGTCATGATAGGCTCGTATGGAAATACTATAGTACCCTCTGGGACTGCATAGATATCTCCCGTGAACTTAAAGTCCTTGATTCTATCGAAAAAGTCCTCTCCAAAGGTATTGAGTCCTCTGAGGTACTCTATATCTTCGCTAGTAAATTTGATATTCTCTATATAATCTATCGCTTGCTCTAGTCCGCACGCTACGGCATAATTCATATGTGGTGTAGGACGATAAAATATATCGAAGATAGCCTGTTTTTTGTCTAGGCCTGTCTTCATAAATCCATACATCATAGTAAGTTCGTAAAAGTCTGTAAGTAAAGTAAGATTTCGCATATCAATCCTCCTTGGTATATTCTTTGATAGATACCCTAGGTATCTCATAGCCGTCTGAATAATTAGCGTTTCTCTCTATCAATACAACGCTAATCACTAGTAGTACTAGACCTCCTACCGCGATAATCCAACTGATAGTAGTGCCTATCATAAGTAGCACCACCATCAAGATAGAATATATGCTAGACCTGAGTACAAATCTAGATTTTGATACAAATATATAACTGCCTAGTAGAGTAAAGGTAAAGAAAGTAAATATCAATGGCCACACCACACTCATACCACCTATCACGAAATATCCTGCCAACAAGGTAGTAGTTAGCGCTAGCCCTATTGAGCAAAATATGACAGCAGGACTATATCCTCTAGCGTAGCATCTAAATACGTACACTAGTGTGGTCAATGCGTACAATATACCTAGGTATAGAGTACTCTTGCCTACGGCAAAATCGACACCTACGGCATCTAGCACCACTATAGATATAGTGAGTATCACGAGTAGTGATATGGCTAATATCGTCTTTAGATACTTCTTCATAGTTCTCCTAGGCAAATAGCACCTGCCTTTCTAAACTTGAGCACACTCACGCTAGGAAATAGAGTGGACATATACTTCACGTACTCCTCCACGTACTTGTCTTCGCAAAAAGTAAGTATAGTCCCTGCGAATCCTCCTCCGTGTACTCTATAACCTCTCACTCCTCTACATCTAGCAGATATGGTGAGTGCTAGAGGGATAAATTGGTCTACGTCGCCTGGTACGTAGCAGTTTTGTAGTAGTTGATACGAACTCATACCTGACTGCGTGAGAGTGTAATAAAACAAATCGTCACGATTGTCCACGACTGATTGGCGAGCCATATCTACCCTCTTGTTCTCCTCAAAGAAGTGCAAGGCTCTCATGATAGGTCTGCCACCCAACTTCTGCTTGAGTAGAGGTATACTCTCCTCAAACTTGGCGATAGGCACTCTCCTTAGGCAATCCTCACCCAATTCACCTGCTACAGCCTCCATCTCTGCACGGATAGACGCGTAATGCTCCGTCAAGTCGCTATGGTCTCCACCTGTCGCTATGAGCACCATACTCACTCCCTCAAACTGGGGAGTCAATCTCTCTACTATAGGTTCTGCAGGGTTCTCAAAATCCATATAAGTCACCCCACCTGCCGCTATAGCAAACTGGTCTAGTAGTCCACAAGGCTTGCCAAAATATTCTACCTCTGCATAATGTGCCGCTTGAGCCAAAAACTCGTACGGTATGCTATCGTCATTGTATAGATAGGAGAGTATCTCTCCTACTAGCACCTCAAAGGCAGCCGAAGAAGACACTCCTGCACCCTTGGGGACGTTGCTATTCATAGTAGCGCAAAAGCCTCCTATACGCTTGCCGTGAGTGGCGAAGTAGTGCGCCACACCCTTGACTACTGCGATAGAAGTACCCTCTTCGCTATCTACTTTGGACAAATCCTCTAGATTTACCTCAAAAGGTGGATATCCCTCGCTATTGATACGAATATATCCATCACACCTGCCGACTATCGCCATAATGTCTAGATTGATAGCACTAGCCATTACTTTGCCTCTATTGTGGTCGGTGTGATTGCCTACTAGTTCTACTCTGCCTGGTGAAGAAAAGATATATTCTCCTCTACCGTAGGTGGATAGGTGAATATCTGCCAAAGTCTCTGCTCTAGCGACGTCAGTAGCCGAACAGTTATCTATTATCTTGCTCTTAGTGGTCTCATTGATAATCATATTTGCTCCTAAAAAAATGACTTGTAAATGCTACAAGTCAGTTTTTGCCTAAAGTTATGTAAATTACTTGTGGCTGTCGATATAGTTGACGATATCACCGATAGTCTTGAGACCTACGATATCCTCATCTGGTATGCTGATACCAAACTCGGTATCAAAGTTGCTGATAAGGATATATATATCCAAACTGTCAGCTTGCAAATCTGCTACGATATCGCTATCCATAGTGATTTGGTCTACGGTTATGCCTAATTGTTCTGCAAACAAGTTGCTTACTTTCTCAAATGTCACAATAGTGTCCTCCGTGTGATTTTATATTATTTTATAATATACTATATTGATTTTACTATATGGTATTTATGTTTGTCAACTATTTTGACTATTTCTCTCTTTTTGGTGGTGATCCTAGATATTTGTACAAGGTACACCTCATCTCGCTATTGTATAGAGTTTGTTTCTTCACAGCACCTATACCTATAGCCTCCTCGGTATAAGGATATGCCGTGAGTAGATACATAGACCACTCCTCCAGCGACCTATACACTCTGCCCACCTCTTTATACAATGCATGCACTTGCTTGTCGGTGAGTAGTCTCTCTCCATAAGGAGGATTGGTGATGATGACACCGTGCTTGTATCTACTGGACAACTCCCTCACGTCTTGTCGTTGAAAATGTATATATCTATCCACACCTGCTCTTCTCGCGTGATGCATAGCGATAGATATGCAGTTTTGGTCTATATCAAATCCACTTATGCGTAATTCTCTATCCTCCACGATATTGTCCTGTGCCTCTTGGCGCACTCTATCTATCTGTGTATCGACACCTCTATAGGATAGATATTCAAAATCTCTATGTATATTTGGCGCTCTATGTGTGGCTATCATAGCGGCTTCGATAGGTATAGTACCCGATCCACAAAAGGGGTCTATCAGCACTCTATCCTCTCTCCATACGCTAGATAATATGATAGATGAGGCTAGTGTCTCTCTCAAGGGGGCTTTGACTGATAGGTCTCTATATCCTCTCTTGTTGAGAGATGAGCCTGATGTGTCTAGCGACACGGTGACTCTATCCTCTACTATGGAGACCTCTATAGTATACAACGGACCACTCTCATCTAGACTAATCAAATGATATTGCTCTTTGAGTCTATCTACTATCGCCTTCTTGCTGACACTCTGTATACTAGACAATGCATATAGTTCGCTCTTGACACTCTTGGCTAGCGTGACCACCTTGGCATCAGAGGGCAAAATATCTCTCCACGACATCTCTGTCAGTCTATCGTACAGTTCGTCAAAGGTGCTAGCGACAAATTGGGATAATACTATATATATTCTATTTGCCGTACGCAGATTGACACTAAGCCTACCTAGGTCGTATATGCTACCTGTGGTAGAGACTCTGCCATAGTTGGCAGGTCCAGCCTCATATCCTAAGGATATGAGTTCTCTCTTGACTACCTGCTCCGAGCCTGATGCTACCGATACGTTGATATGTAATTGTCCATCAAATATACTCACTAGATAGTATCTCCTCTGCTATCATCACACCGTCTACAGACGCACTCATTATGCCACCTGCGTAGCCTGCGCCCTCTCCACAAGGGTACAATGCACGGATATTTGACTGACCACTCTCGTCTCTAATTATCCTAATAGGCGCGCTAGACCTAGTCTCTACACCTGTGAGGATAGCGTCCTTGTCTGCGAATCCTTTGAGTTTGTGGTCAAATACTAGTATCGCTTGCTTGATAGAGTCGTATACGTACTCAGGCAATATCTCACTCAAGTCCTTCATCTTGACGCCTAGAGGATAAGTCGGCTTGACCTTGCCTATCTCGTTGGGTAGCGAATACAACATATTGCCTACCGTTTGGCAAGGGGCTAAATACGAGCCTGTACACTCGTAGGCTAGTCTCTCGTACTTTTGTTGGAATTCTACTCCTGCTAATACGTCCTCCCCCTCGAAGTCTAGTGGAGTCACACTCACTAGTATAGCGCTATTTGAATTGATATTGTCACGTTTAGAATTGCTCATACCGTTGACTACCACACTACCCTCTTCGCTAGTAGCCGGCACGACCTCTCCACCTGGACACATACAAAAGGTATATACTCCTCTGCCGTTGTCTAGGTGAGTAGCGAGTTTGTAATCAGCAGTCACGTCCTCTCTACCATATTGGGAGAGGTTGATATCCTCTCTCCTATGCTCTATACGTACTCCTATGGAGAAAGATTTCTTCTCAATATATACACCTATATCTCTCAATCTGCGATAGGTGTCTCTAGCACTATGACCTATTGCCAATACGATAGCATCTGCGTAGAGAGTGTGAGTACACTCTCCCTCTCGATACACTACTCCTCTAGCCCTGCCATTATCTACTATTATATCCTCCACAGTCGCCGAAAATATCACTCTAGCACCCAAGTCTATCAACTGGCGACGAATATTCTTGACTACTTGGCGTAGTATATCCGTACCTATATGAGGCTTGCTCTCGTACCTAATATTATCTGGCGCACCTGCATCTATGAGGGCTTGTACGACGTAGGATATGCGTGGGTTTTTGATACCTGTGGTGAGTTTGCCATCACTAAAAGTACCTGCGCCACCCTCTCCGAACTGAATATTAGAATTGGTATTCAATTTGCCTGTAGCGACAAAATTCTCTATGCTACGCACTCTATCGTCTACACTCTCTCCTCTCTCTAATATAGTCACCTTGACACCACTCCTAGACAGGGCAAGCGCAGACATTAGTCCTGCAGGACCACTACCTATCACTATGATGTGAGAGTCTACTCTAGGTGTCTTTGGGAGGACTACCTCGTAGACCTTGGGCAGAGATACTACCTCTATCCCTAGTCTCTTGGCTACCTTATCCTCCTCCACTATACTAGCAAGTAGGCTAATGACGTATCTAATACCTATACTATTTTTCTTACGAGCGTCTATCGACCTAGACAAAATAGTATAAGATAAGACGGAGGTGATATCCACCTTCGCCTTCTTGGCGATAGCACTCTTGAGTTGGCTATCCGTGTATGGTATAGGTAATGTCAATTCAAATCTTAGCATTTATACTATCTGCCACTATGCTAGCCGATATCCAAGCCCAAGCCAAATTGTATCCACCGCATAGTCCGTCTATATCTAGAGCCTCTCCTATTATATACATATTGGGCATAGATGAGATGGACAAATCAGCCTCTACCTCATCTATACTATATCCACCCGATACTACTTGTCCCTCTTCGATAGGTCTAGTACCACTCACCGTGAAGTCAAATGACTTGAGAGATATAGCCACCTCTCTAGCCCTATTGACAAAACTCTCGTAGTCGTCTACTCCTACTCCTGCTCTACCTAGTATCACCTCGGACAAATTCCTCACCGTGATACCGTCTAGTGCATAGAGGGCTGTATCTGCCCGTCTTGAGGATAGCATATCCGTCAAGGTATCTAGTGATATATCAGGCAATATATCTAGGCTAATGCGATACTTAGCCTCAGTATCTCGTGCTATATGAGCACTCATATTCATCACACATATACCGCTGAGACCATACTTGCGAAATAGTACTTCGCCCCTCTCTCGATATATCTGCTCTCCATCTCTATATAGAGTGGCTAGACATTTGACTCTCACTCCGTCTAGAGACTTGTATCTCTCTATGCACTCTAGTGGTACTAGTGATGCTCTAGGAGATATCTTCTTGATACCAAAACCGTCCAATATATCGCTACCACCACCAGTAGCCACCACTACTATATCGTGGTGATATCTACCACTATCCGTGACCACCGTGTAGCCGACTTCGTCTCTCTCTATCCTGTGCACTTGATTGCTGTCAAATATACAATCGGCATTAGATATCAACACGTCTTGGACGGTGCGTGCCGAATTGGTGATAGGGTATACTCTACCTTCATCATCTACTCGTAGCAATATCCCCAACTTCTCAAACAACTCTCTCTGGTAATCGTATCCATACTTGTCTAGATATCTAGAGACAAAATCAGGGTGATTGTAGCAGTCGGCAGTCAAATTGGCATTGGTAAGATTGCACCTACCGTTGCCTGTGACTAGGATTTTTTTGCCTAGTTTTGCATTTTTGTCATATACGGTCGCACCATTGAGTAGTACTGCAGTCATTAGACCTGCAGCACCACCACCTATGATAGCGACGCTACCTCTAGCCATTGATGAGCCCCATAGCGAAATCTAGTCGCCTCATAGTCTCGTCTTTGCCTAGTATATCTGCCATCTCGATAGCGCCACCTGGAGTAGATGCTTTGCCTGTGATAGCCACTCTCACGGTCCATAGTACTTGACCGTTTTTGACTCCCATATCGGTAGCCAAGCCTATGAGAGTATCGTGGATATTCTCTGCCGTCCACTCTATATCACCTAGCACCTGTTTTACTCTAGGCAATACTACTCTAGCCACCTCTACGTCAGTCTTCATCTTCTTGTGGTAGTATAGTTCGCTATCAAATGCCTCGTACTCCTCCAAAAAATTCACCATATCAGGTATCTCTGATAGTATCTCTACTCTAGGTATGAGTAGTGGAGCGAATTTGATATAATCGTACTTGCCTGCTATCTTGCTCTTCTCATAATAAGGTGTCGCTAGAGCGTTGAACTCATCTACACTCAAGGACTTGATATATTCGCCGTTGAGCCAACGCATCTTTGCCTCGTCAAATATAGCGCTAGACTTGTTGACACCTGCTACGGTGAATAGGTCTATGAGTTCTGCCATAGATAATCTCTCTCTATCATTTTTTGGAGACCAACCTAGCAATGCTATATAGTTGACTATAGCCTCTGGTAGATAACCCTTGGCTATGAAGTCCTCGAAGTTGGCGTCTCCATAACGCTTGGACAATTTCCTAGTAGCGTCTTTCATAATAGGTGGCAAATGCACGTATTGAGGTCTCTCCCAACCAAATGCGTCGTAGATAAGATTGTACTTGGGGGTAGAGGATAGGTACTCTGTACCTCTCATTACGTGAGTGATACCCATGAGGTGGTCGTCTATGACGTTGGCAAAGTTGTAGGTAGGCATACCGTCGCTCTTGAGCAATATGTTGTCCTCTAGGTCGCTACAGTCTACTGCTATATGTCCGTACACCAAGTCGTCGTATTCGCTGATACCGGAGGTAGGGATATTTTGCCTAATGACGTATGGCTCGCCTGCCTCTATGCGACGTCTAGCCTCCTGTATGGAGACGTGGTGTAGACAATGCTTGTCATATTTGCGATTACCGTTTTCGTCGGTGAGAGACTCTAGTCTCTCTTTGGTACAAAAGCAATAGTACGCTCCACCTAGTTCGACTAGTTTTTCGGCATACTCTTTGTACAGAGGTTTTCTCTCACTCTGTATATATGGACCTACTCCACCGTCTTTGTCTGGACCTTCGTCGTGTTCTAGACCTGCTGTCGCTAGAGTGCTATATACCACTTCTACTGCACCCTCCGTGTATCTCTCTTGGTCTGTGTCCTCTATACGCAATATAAAATCGCCTCCGTTGTGGCGCGCAAATAAATACGCATACAACGCAGTACGCAAATTGCCTATGTGCATAAATCCCGTGGGGCTTGGGGCAAATCTAGTACGAACTTTCATATTATTCTCCTTGTGTGTACAATTTGTTGCAACTTTTTGATTTTTAGAATATAATAACATAGATAGCAATATCTTTCATTATATACAGTATAACACATATTTTTGTTAAGGTCATTGAAATGAACAAAGAAATATTCAAAAATTTTTATAATTCTTTATCTAGATTGATATCTTGCCCATCCGTAGAGGGCAAACCTCAAAAAAACGCACCTTTTGGCAAGGGTGTGAGAGATGCCCTAGACGTCACGCTAGATATAGCCAAGTCTCTAGGATACTCCACCATAGACCACGATGGATACTGTGGTGTGGCAGAGGTAGGCGAAGGAGAACCTTTCGCTATACTAGGTCACGTGGACGTAGTGCCTATATCTGGAGAGTGGTATACCCCACCCTTCACACTCACTACACTAGACGACGTGATGTACGGCAGAGGTGTGTCTGATGACAAAGGTCCACTACTTGCGTGTATGTACGCTACTCGTCAACTACTAGACGAAGGCTATATCCCTAGTAGGAGAATACGATTTATCATAGGTTGCAACGAAGAGAGTGGCTGGAAGTGCATAGACCATTTTAACGAGGTGGACTCTATGCCACTAGAGGGATTTACTCCAGACGGGTCTTTCCCTGTGGTGTACTGCGAAAAGGGTATATGCCAACTCACCCTACATTTTCCTGCTCCCGTGGGTATATCTCACGTAGATGGTGGCAAGAGGGCAAATATGGTAGCAGATGAGTGCGTATGTACTCTATCTAGACCTAGTGCGTACGGTAGCATAGAGGGTGTTGAGATATCTAGCAATAGACTCACTCTATCGGCTCGTGGCAAATCTTCGCACGGCGCACACCCCGAACTAGGTGACAACGCCATAGTCAAGATGCTAGGCGCATTGTCCAAACTATACCCAGACTACTACCTGCCTATCTACAATGCCCTCAAGGATATATATGCCTCTGGTATAGGTCTAGCAGGCGAAGATGATAGTGGCAAATGTACCTTGTGCGTAGGACAGATATCTCTATCAAATACCCTAGATATCACCATAGATATCCGATACCCAGCCATTACCTACACTATAGGCAAATGTATCGACACTCTGCGTGACACCTTTGGCGTAGACGTGGTGGGAGAATATAGAGACCAACCACCTCTATACGTCCCCAAGGACACTCCACTAGTCAAGAGCCTACTACAAGCCTACAACAAAGTGACTGGCTTAAATGCCAAACCTATCGCTATAGGTGGTGGTACTTATGCTAGAGCGCTAGAGAGAGGAGTGGCTTTTGGTGGAGAATTTAGCGACTACGATACTCATATGCACGAGCCAAATGAACGTATGCCTATATCCGTACTAGAGAAGATGTACGATATATACTACGAGGGTATCAAGAACACTTGCTTTTATCCACTAGACTAAATATATCCCCTATCCGTATGAGATAGGGGCTTTTTATTTGCAAAATACTACCAAGGTACTTCTCTCTAAAAACTCCTAGCATTATTTTTATACATTTTCATATATAGCGCATATTATATATGGAGGTGTATTATGAAAATATTACTCACAGGTGGTGGTACTGCAGGTCACGTAATGCCATTTGTCGCACTAGCGCCGTATCTGACCAAACGTTTTGAAGAGATAGTGTACGTAGGTAGCGAGTGTGGTATGGAGAGAGGTATAGTCTCATCTCTATCTATCCCCTACTACTCCACTCCTACAGTCAAATATGATAGAGGGAGACCTCTATCTCTACTGACTATCCCCTTCTCACTACACCAAGCCAAAAGCAAGGCTATATCTCTACTCAAAACTTTGCGTCCCGACGTAGTATTCTCAAAAGGTGGCTACGTAGCGCTACCTACCACTTTGGCAGCGCATACGCTAGGTATACCTATAGCCATACACGAGAGTGACTACTCTATGGGCCTAGCCAACAAGTTGTCCTCTCGCTACGCAGACCTGATATTGACCAATTTCCATGACACGCACCCTAGAGGAGAAGTGGTGGGTATACCACTACGAGATAGTATATTTTCTCACAATTTGCCCACTAACCAATACCGTATAGACAAAAACTTACCTACTATACTAGTGACTGGTGGCTCTAGTGGAGCGAAGTCACTCAACGACTGTATCCTACAGTCTCTAGATAGACTGCTACCTAGATACAATCTAATTCATCTCACAGGTGGCAAATGCCCTCACGTGATCAGAGATAGGTACATCCCTATATCCTACACAGAGGATATAGGTAGTCTATTTAGGTTAAGCGACCTAGTCGTATCTAGAGCAGGGGCTAATACTGCCACCGAACTACTCGCACTAGGCAAAAAAGTGCTATTCGTCCCTCTATCTAGTGGCAGAGGAGACCAGATAGAAAATGCGAAATATTACCAAGATGCAGGATATTCGTTGACTCTAAAAGATGAGGATTTGAGTGTGGATAGTATCGTGGAGAAGATAGAGGCATTGTCTCACTTTAGCCCAAAGCCATACCCATATGACCGTGACACACCACGCCGTATAGTAGAGATACTATACAATCTAACAATCTCTCAAAATAAATAATTGGACAAATGTCCATCTCTACTTGATAAACACCACAAACACGCCTATATAGGTGTGTTTTTTGATAAAATTTGACAATATATTCTCTATCGTGCTAAAATAAGTCATACATAGGAGGTCATTATGAGCAATCAACCTACCAAAAATAGTAGCGACAAAAAAGAATTGTTTAGAGTTATCAAATATACTCTAGTAGCGGCTAGTGCAGGTATCATACAATTTGGTACGTTTGCATTATTTACAGAAGTATTTGGACTGACAGACTGGTGGCTATCTTATCTACCATCACTCATACTCTCCGTACTGTGGAACTTCACTATCAATAGAAAATACACCTTCAAGTCTGCCTCAAACGTACCTATCGCCATGGTGAAAGTGGCTGTATTTTATCTAATATTCACACCACTATCCACCATATTTGGAGACTGGCTCCAAGGTGCAGGCTGGGACGGATACGTGATAGAGATAGTAGTGATGATACTCAACTTCGTACTCGAATTTCTATACCAGAGATTCTTCGTATTCAAAGACTCTATCGATTCAGCCGTACCATCTGTCAAGGTTGAGGCAGATAGCGAAGATGCTATCATAGTGGACAAGGACTAACAAATATAAACCCAACAAAAAAATCTGCTAACTACTAGCAGATTTTTTATTTGTCTTATTTGATTAGTTGCCTAGATACTCTCTCATCACTTTGAGCAAATCTTCGCTAACTACGTGCTCTATCCTGCACGCATTGTCTTCGGCTATCTCAGGGGTAGCGCCTATCTTCATGAGTACCTCGGTGATGACGTGGTGTCTATCGTATATCTCATTGGCCTTATCCCTACCTGCGTCGGTGAAATTAATCTCTCCACCTTTGCCTATGGTGATATATCCTGCTTGTTGGAGTAGATTGACTGCCCTAGACACGGACGCTCTAGAATAATTTAACTCTATGGCTATATCTATCGAACGAACGATAGGCATCTTAGTCTTGAGTACGAGTATCGTCTCTAGATACATCTCTTGGGACTCGTGATATTTCATATAATTCTCCACCTATTTGATACGGATATTATACTACACCTATCACTAGTTGTCAATCAAAAAAAATCTCCCCAAAATATATACTCACTACCTACGCATAGGCAGTGAGTATCTTATTATTTATCTTCTTCGTGGTGGCAAGTACAATGTTGACAATTAGCGCTCTTGCAGTTAGTAGAGTCTGGGCAACCTATACATTTGACTCCCTTTTTCTTGGCTCTCACTATATAGTATATCGCACCACCTACTATACCTACTATGAGTAATATGGCTATTATCTCTCCCATATGCTCAACCTACCTTCTTCACACGATTTTTCAATATGAGTATAGTGTAGACAGCCACGATACCTAGTAGTATTATCCAACCTAGTATAGGCATCCATATCTCACCAAATACCCCTCCTGTGATCAGAGTACCTACGAAATATATCAAAAATGCTACTGCATATCCTATGGAGAACTGCATACCTATACCTGCCCAAAACCATCTCTTGTCCTTAATTTCGGCACTCATAGCCCCTATCGCGGCAAAACATGGTGGACTAAATAGGTTAAACGCCAAAAATGCTAATCCTGCCACCTTGGTAATAGCGAATATCGCTGCCACCTCACTAGCACCACTCTCTAGTATCATATCGTCCACGTTGATAAAGTTGGTCACACCGTAGCACACGGCTAGAGTGCCTACTAGATTCTCTTTGGCGATAAATCCAGTCACCGTAGCAGCCGCCATTTGCCAAGCCACCACACCTATAAAAGGTGCTATTATATATGCTATAGGAGATGCTATAGTGGCGAGTATAGAGGTACTCTCTGCACCCTCTCCCACTACTTGAAAACTCCAGTCAAAGGTCTGCATCAAGTGTACTACGAAATTGCATACTAGTATGACAGTACCTGCCTTGACTATATACGCCCAACCTCTAGAGAGCATAGACTTGCACGCACCCAGTAGGCTTGGGGATTTGTACTCGGGTAATTCTATGATAAAATACGACTTTTTGTTCTTGACACCCGTGATGAGTTTGACGAGTAATGCCCCTAGTATAATGATGGCGATACCTACGAAGTACATAATCGTACCTACCCAAGGGGAGTCTCCGAAAAACACTCCTGCGAATAGTGCTATAACAGGCAATTTCGCTCCACATGGCATAAATGGTGTGAGCATAGCAGTCGCCTTGCGCTCTTTGTCATCTCTGATAGTCCTACACGCCATCACTCCAGGCACGGCGCAACCCGTACCTATGATAAAGGGTATGATAGACTTGCCAGACAGTCCCACCTTCTTGAATATAGGGTCTAGTATGACGGAGGCTCTAGACATATAGCCACAATCTTCTAACAATGCTATTAGGAAATACATCACCATAACTAATGGCAAAAATCCTACCACGGCTATCAATCCACCTATTATACCGTCGACTAGTATCGAACTCCATATATCCAGTTGACCAGACGAGCCTGCCAGAGCATCTGCGACTAATGATTGACCTGCCTCTAGCCACCCTGCTAGCAAGTCTGCTAGCCAAGGTCCTAACCACGCTTGGGATATACCAAATACCAAAAACATAACTAATGCAAATATAGGTATACCTACCCACCTATTTGTGAGTATGGCGTCTATCTTGTCTTGGAGATTGTTGTCTATACGAGGTCGCTTGGTCTCTACTCTGCGTACGATATCGTTGACAAAGTCAAATCTATCTTTGTCAGCCTCTATCATAGCATCTTTGTCCTCTCCGTCCATGCTCGCCTGCTCATAAGGAGACGTCTTTTTAGTACCTAGGAGAGATACTGCTGTAGATATCAACAGTTCTAGTCCCTTTGATACTGTAGAGATAGTCTCCACTACAGGACAATTGAGCAAACGAGACAACTGCGGTATATCGATAATCGTTTGTTTTTTCTCGTTGACGTCCACCTTGTTGAGCGCAACTACTACAGGTACGCCTAGTTCGAGTAGTTGGGTAGTGAAAAATAAACTACGACTTAGATTGGTAGAGTCTACTATATTGATGATGACGTCTGGATTGTTCTCTCGTACGTAGGTGGATGTAATACTCTCCTCCGAGGTATATGCAGACATACTATAAGCACCCGGTAGGTCTACTGCCACCACATCCAAACCATTGGTATATCTCTTCTTGACTAGGCTTTGCTTGCTATCCACCGTGACGCCTGCCCAGTTTCCCACTCTCTCGCTACTACCCGTGAGGGCGTTAAACATAGTAGTCTTGCCACTATTGGGATTGCCAGCGAGTGCTATGCGAATCGACATATCATACCTCCTAAAATACTCAGTTAGCACAGGCTAACACAACTACAAAAAAATAATATCTCTCTCTTATCTCACAGATATCGCTCTAGCCAAATCTAGGTCGATACTGTATCTAGAGTCCTTGATAGCGACTATACAACCATTTTTGTTGCGTGATACTACCTCGATAGGCTCACCCTCATAGCACCCTAGCGAAAACAAAAAAGTATCTATCCCCTCGTCCTCGGTACGTATAGAGTCTACGGTGTATTTGGTCAAAATATCTGCATCAAATAGTGTCATAATATCTCCTATCCACTTTGTTAGCAATGGCTAACTTTTTCAAGAATTATATATTATTTATATTTTTTTGTCAATCAAATTAGCACTGTTTTTGCGATTTTTTTCTACAATTTTATCAAAAAAACTCCTCCCTATCCCTACGGACTAGGAGGAGTGATAATCTATACTTATTTAGTCATTACTTATTTAGTCATTTTCTCTTGCTTGACCTTGTGGTCAATGACGTGGCGAGATGAGAGTTCTCTCCTGATATCCTCTAGCGATATGCCCATCTCTACCATCATCACCATCACGTGATAGCATAGGTCGGCTACTTCGTAGATAGTCTCAGCCTTATCGTTTGCCTTGCCTGCGATAATCACCTCGGTACACTCTTCGCCCACTTTTTTGAGTATCTTGTCTATGCCTTTCTTAAATAAATAAGTGGTATACGAGCCTTCTGGCAAAGTCTCCTTTCTACCTAGTAGCAAATCGTACAATCCGTCTAGCGAAAATTCGTTCTTATCTTCGTTGATATAAATCTTGTCATTAAAGCAAGACTCCGTACCCGTGTGGCAGGCAGGACCGTCCTTTTCCACCTCTACGACTAGTGCGTCTCTATCGCAATCGGCTGTGATAGATACCACGTGTTGATAATTGCCACTAGTCTCTCCCTTTAGCCAAAGTTGTCCTCTAGAGCGACTAAAAAAGCAAGTTTTCTTTTGCTCCATAGTGATATTTAGGCTCTCTTCGTTCATATATGCGAGAGTTAGCACCTTTTTGCTCAATGCGTCTACTACTATAGCAGGTATCAAACCTTTTTCATCAAATTTCAAATCTTTAATCTCAATCACGATACTCACCTTACATTTATATTTTGCCCTTTTAGTTTATTTTTCAAATCTCTGATACTCACTTCACCAAAGTGAAATATAGATGCTGCTAGCCCAGCGTCGATAGTGGGGACTTCTCTAAATAGGGTGATGAAATCCTCTATACTACCTGCGCCACCCGAGGCTATCACAGGCACGTTGACTATATCACACACCTCTTTGAGTAGTGGTATATCAAAGCCCTTCTTCACTCCGTCGGTATCGATAGAGTTGACGACCACCTCGCCTGCGCCGTTTGACACGCATCTCTTTATCCACTCTAGCGCATCAATCCCTGTATTTTCTCTACCACCTTTGGCAAATACGGTGTACTTACCCCCTACTCTCTTGACGTCTACGGATAGCACTACGCATTGACTACCGTACTTCAATGCTCCATATCTCACGAGGTCTGGATTTTTGATAGCGCCCGAATTGACACTAACCTTGTCAGCGCCACACTTTAGCACTCTATCAAAATCCTCGATAGTATTGATACCACCACCTACTGTCAAGGGGATAAAGACCTGCCTAGCGACCTCCGTTAGCACCTCGGTAAATAGTTTTCGACCGTCGCTACTAGCAGTTATGTCATAAAAGACCAATTCATCTGCGCCGTGGCTACTATAATATTTGCCTAGTTCGATAGGTGAATTGACGTCCTTTAGGTTGTCAAAATTAACTCCCTTGACCACCTTGCCGTCCTTGACGTCAAGGCAAGGGATTATTCTCTTGGTAATCATCTCACTACCTCCAAAGCGTCCTCTAGTCTAACAGCCCCTGTATAATACGCCTTGCCTATGATAGCGCCGTACAAGTTGAGAGCGTCTAGCGCAATCACATCCTCTATAGAGGACACTCCACCAGAGGCAGTTATCTCTAGGTCATATCTCTCACTCAACTGCTTGTATAGGAGTCTATTAGTACCTTGCATAGCGCCGTCTTTGGAGATATCTGTGCAAATTATATATTTGACACCGTAGGATTGCATCAAATTGCAAAACTCAAAGCAATCGTAATTTGACTTCTCCTCCCAACCTTTGATAGCCACGTATCCGTCTTTGACGTCTATACCTACGGCTATCTTATCTCCGTAGAGTTTTAGTGCCTCTAGCAAAAAGGTTTGGTCCACCACGGCAGCCGTACCCAATATAACTCGGTCTACACCTGCGTCGATATATCTCTTAATAGTCTCTATACTCCTGATACCTCCACCTATCTCTACAAATAGGTCGGTATTCTTCGCTATTTGCTCTACTATCTCTAGATTTGGAGTAGTACCAAACTTCGCCCCCTCTAGGTCTACCACGTGTATATACTTCGCGCCAGCCTTCTCAAAATCTTTGGCTACGGCTAGAGGGTCTTCACTATACACAGTCATCTTGGAGTAGTCGCCTTTGTAGAGTCTCACGACTTTTTTTTCATACAAATCTATAGCAGGAAAAATGTTCATTTTCTCATCCTTTTTTAGTTAATTTCGGCAAACGCTTTGAGGATTTTGAGACCTACGTCGCCACTTTTTTCGGGGTGAAATTGACACCCGTACACGTTGTCCTTTTGCACTATCGCCGTGATAGGTATACCATAGTCGGTAGTAGCGACTAGAGACTCTTCACAGTCTATAGCGTGGTATGAGTGAACGAAATATACAAAATCATTTTCATTGATATACTTAAGTATTGGACTGTCCTTCTCAAATCGTAGACAATTCCAACCTATATGTGGGATTTTGTATTGTTGAGGTAGGTCAATATACACCACCTTGCCACCGACAAGCCCTAGTCCCTCGTGCTCGCCGTACTCATAACTCTTGTCAAATAGCATCTGCATACCTAGACAAACACCTAGTAGTGGCTTGCCTTTCTTGACTTCTTCGACTATTATCTTGTCTAGTCCACTCTCGTAGAGTTTTTGACTAGCGTCGCCAAAAGCACCTACACCTGGCAGTATCAATTTGTCTGCATTTCTTATCACGTCGGCGTCACTAGTGATGACTACCTCCTCTCCTATCGCGCCAAATGATGAGGTGAGAGAAAAGAGATTGCCTACGCCGTAATCTATAATGGCTATCATCAAAGGACCCCTTTTGTAGATGGTATCTCATCAGCGAAATCTTTGTCGATAGCGACGGCAGTCTTTAGCGAACGAGCGAAAGACTTAAATGCACCCTCTACGATATGGTGAGCATTAGTACCTGCCATCTTGACTACGTGCAAGGTAATACCTGCGTGACGCACAAATGCCAAAAAGAATTCTTCTACCAATTCTACAGGAAAATCTCCTATCTTGCTCGCTCTAGTAGGCAAGTCAAGTCGTAGATAACTGCGACCAGAGATATCTATCGCAGTCAATATCAAACTCTCATCCATAGGCAAAGTAGTAGTACCGTATCTCACTATACCCTTCATATCTCCTAGTGCTTTCTTGACGGCTTGACCTAGTACTATACCTACGTCCTCAACCGTGTGGTGATAATCCACGTTGATATCACCCTGACACGATACCTTTAGGTCAAATCTAGCGTGGCGAGAGAACAACTCTAGCATATGGTCAAAAAATCCACAACCAGTATTTATTTCACTAGCACCGCTACCATCTAGATTGATATAGAGATTGATATCAGTTTCTTTAGTTTTTCTTGATAAATTTATTTCTCTCATTGTAGTTCTCCCAATATATTTTTTACTTTGCTTACAAATATTTGCATTTCTTGTATACTGCCGATAGTTATTCTAATATACTCGGCTATCCTGTCTTTGTCAAAATGCCTGATGAGGATACCGTTTTCTTTGAGTTTTAGATACAAGTCTTTGCCAGATATATCCTTGCTCTTGGCAAACACAAAGTTAGCCTGTGATGGTAGCACCTCAAATCCCAACTTCTCTAGTTCTACGGTAGTATATTCTCTATTTTTCTTTATAATCTCGGCGTTAGACTTGTAATACTCATCATCCTCTAGAGCATTTAACCCTGCGATTTGTGTCAGAGTGTTGACGTTGTAGGGGTTGGTCGAATATTTTATCTTCTCCAAATCCAATATCAACTCTTCATCTGCTATCGCAAAGCCTAGTCTAGCACCTGCCATACTCCTTGACTTTGAGAAGGTATATACGCATATGAGATTTTTGTACATCTGTGTCAAATACTTCACGTCCGTGCCACCGAAGTCCACGTATGCGTGGTCTACTACCACTACGCTATCACTATTGGTGGAGAGTATCTTCTCTAGTTCGACTACTGATATCTCTATGCCAGTAGGAGCATTTGGACTAGCGATAACTATCAGTTGGTTGATACCACAAAATCTCTCGCTATCTAGCGAAAAGTCTTCTTTGAGAGGTATCACTCTACTCTTGAGACCGTACAATGATGCAAATACACTATAAAATCCATAAGTGATATCTGCATAAGCGACACCTCGCTCACCATACGCCATAAATATAAAATTCAGTATCTCGTCAGAACCGTTGCCGACAAAGACATTGGTGGACTTGGTATCATAAACTTGTGCTATTTTGTCCTTGAGCGCTTTGCAAGTAGGATCGCAGTACAACCTCAACGACTGCACGCTACTATCATCTATAGCCTCCACCACCCTATCGCTAGGAGCGAAAGGTGATTCGTTGGTATTTAGTTTGATATAACTCCTATCCCTAGGTTGTTCTCCCGGGGTATATGCGTCCAACTTATCTATTTGGTTTTTTACATATCTACTCATTTTTAATCTTCAAACCTAATTTTCGCACTATTTGCATGTGCATCCAATCCTTCCTTTTTTGCAAAGTACACTACATCCTCGTACACCTCTGCTAGCGCTTCTTGGGTGTAATAGGTGTATTGTGTCTTCTTGATGAAGTCGTCTACCGATAGAGGGCTAGAAAATCTAGCAGTACCCGAGGTGGGTAGAGTGTGATTTGGTCCAGCGTAATAGTCCCCTAGCGCCTCTGGGCAATATCTACCCAAAAATACGCTACCTGCATTAGTTATCTTGTCTAGATATTCAAATGGATTGTTCACCATCAACTCTAGGTGCTCTGGAGCGATACGATTGCTCACCTCTATCACCTCTGACAAGTCTTTGGCTAGGATAATCTTGCCATTGACATCGATAGATACCCTCGCTATATCTCGTCTAGGTAGAGTCTCTAGTTGTCTCTCTATCTCGATTTGCACCTGTTCTGCTAGAGAGGTACTATCAGTCACCAATACTGCGCTAGCCATCTTGTCGTGCTCTGCTTGGGACAATAAGTCACTCGCGATATGTCTAGCATTTGACCTCTCGTCAGCGATGATGAGTATCTCGCTAGGCCCTGCTATCATATCTATATTTACCTTGCCATACACCTGTCTCTTTGCCTCGGCAACGAAGGCGTTGCCAGGGCCTACTATCTTGTCTACCTTGGCTATCGTCTGCGTACCGTATGCTAGCGCGGCTATCGCTTGCGCTCCACCTACCTTGTACACTTTGTCTACACCTGCTATAGAGGCTGCGACTAGGATATTTGGGTTGATTTTGCCTTGGCTATTTGGGGGAGTGGTTATACATATCTCACTACACCCTGCTATCTTGGCAGGTATGCTATCCATCAATACCGTAGATGGATATACTGCCGTGCCACCTGGGACGTAGAGACCTACTCTCTCGATAGGAGTTATCTTTTGACCTATTATCACTCCGTTTTCTTTCTTGATTTCAAAGCCCTCTCTCAACTGCTTGGAGTGAAATAGTTTGATATTTTCGCTAGCCTTTCGTAGTATCTCTACAAATTCGCTGTCTACTAGCGAAAATGCCTCTTCAAATTCTTCGCTAGTGACTATCAGACTATCTAATTGGCACTTGTCAAATTTTTCTGCATAATAGTATAGTGCTTGATCGCCGTTTTTGCTAACGTCCTCTATGATAGCCTTGACTACCTCCTCGACGTTGACGCTACTCTCCTCTCTAGCGAATATATCTTCTTTTAGTTTAGAATAATCTAAAATCTTAATCATTTTTTGTCGCCTCGTTTGACAAACCGTTTTTAATCTCGTTGATTTGCTTGTTCTTAAATCCGTATGAAGTCTTGTTGACTATCAACCTAGCGCTGATAGGCATAATCGTCTCAAATGGTACTAGGTCGTTCTCTAGTAGTGTCCTACCAGTCTCCACTATATCCACTATGACGTCAGCCAGATTGAGTATAGGTGCTATCTCGATAGAGCCGTTGAGATGTATGATATCTATATCTCTACACTTCTTGGCGTAATAATCGCTAGCGATATTGCTAAACTTGGTCGCTACTCTGAGAGTCTTGGACTTGTCGTCTACAAAATCTTTTTTAGATGCGACTGCCATTTTGCACTTGCCGACGTTGAGGTCTAGTAGTTCAAAGACGTCAGGCTTGTACTCCTCTATGATATCCTTGCCTGCTATACCTATATCTGCGCTACCACGCTCGACGTAGATAGATACGTCAGATGGTTTTACCCAGAAGAATTTGAGTTTCTTCTTATCATTTTCAAAGATTAGTTTTCTATTGTTTTCTTTGATAGCAGGACAGTCAAAGCCTGCATTTTCAAACATTTGATAGACCTTCTCTCCTAGTCTACCCTTTGGCAAGGCTATCTTGATATAGTCGTCAGTCTCCTCACTCTTCTCATCTAGCCTCTCTATCTCGTCTAGATATACGGCAAATCCTATGGCGCTAGAGCGTCTATTCATCTTCTTGAGCAGGTTGTCGTATTGTCCACCAGACAATACCTTGGTAGAGATACCTCGCACAAATCCCTTGAATACTAGTCCACTATAATAACTATCGAAGTCGATTATCGAAAAATCAATAGCAATCCTGTCCTCAAATCCCAGATTAATCAGGTTATCTACTACTTTCTTAAATCCACCAAAAATCTCCTTGGTATCTTCAGATATTATGATTTTCTCGATTGCTTGTAGATTTTCTCTTATTGAGTTGTGACTACTTACCAATACCTTGATGGCGCTACATTGTCCTTCGTCAAAGACGTCGCTGATACCCTCAAGGTTCTTTTGAGTGATAGCGACTATGGCTCTATCTATCAACTCTTGACTTATACCGTAATCGGAGAGTATCCCCTTTGCGAGGTCGATATTCGCTAGTTGCAATATAAAGTCACTAGACAACTCTCCCAAGGTCCTCAGTGCCAGTTCGCTGACTTCGACTATTCTGTCAAAGGTTATCCTACCTATACACTCTAGTCCAGTCTGCATTATCTCCTTGTAGGTGTGTGAAGTAGGAGATATTCTATATACGTTCTCATCATAAAACACCTTCTCTACAGCATCCACGTCATCTTTGGTATTCTTGATGATAGAGAGTGTGACGTCAGGCTTGAGTGCTAGGAGTTTGCCATTTGTATCATTAAATACAATGACGCCGTCCGACACCAAAAACTCCTTGTTTTTAGAATACAAATCGTATTCTTCAAACTTATTCATCTTAAACTTTCTATAGCCTTTGCTGAGGAATAGTTCTCTCAATTTGTATATCGAGAGTTCCAATTTGCTCAATATATTTTTATCAAACATCTTGCTCACCCTTGATTCTATCTATTACTATAGAGTAGCCACCGTCACCATAATTTAGATATTTGCTGACTCTAGAGATAGTGGCTGTGCTAGCGCTAGTGATTTTGTTGATGGCAGAATAACTAGTACCCTCTTTTAGTAGTACTGCTACCTCCAATCTTTGCTTAAATGCCTCTAGTTCTTGGATAGTGCATACGTCGTTAAAAAAAGCGTCGCACTCCTCTATAGTCTCTAGCGAAAGTATGGCTTTATAAAATAATTCCAAATCCTTTTTGTCGATACGTTTCATAGTAAAATTCTCCTTCACTTTACTGTTTACTATTTTAGCACGCTAAAGTGTGAAAGTCAATTGATTTTTGACACTTTTTTCTATCAAATTATCATCTTTAGTCTCACTCCCTCTATCTCCTATCTCTCTATGTCAATATAAAAGCAAATCAAAGCAAAATAATAGTGCTCCAGTAGACTGGAGCACTATGCTTTGCGATAGAAAAATCAATAACGTATATTGATAGTGATAGTATCGTCGTCACTACCACTAGACTCGTACATAGTGGGTCTATAATGCTCTATGTACTCTTGCATCTTCTCGTGGCGACTCTCTAGTGGTGTATCGTGAGCATCAAATCCATATATCCTAAATAGCCTACTATCGACGTCGTACGTGAGAGTAGTACCACATCTATGACAACTCTTGCCACTATTTCCTCCATATATCACGTCACCGTGTTCATCACGCATAGGAGCATCTCCACCGTATCTAGTGCCACATATAGGACACACGCGATAGTCAAAGAAGTTGTAAAATATAGGATAGTAGCAACTCTCTAGCCATCTGGAGAATTCCTGTTGCTTTTTGTACTTATCACCAGGTTTTTGCAGATAGCATAGCATACCCATAGTATTGCCTGCTACCCTGATGCCCAATCCTCTAGTGATTATCCACCAAGTTATACGATACGGTATGGTGATGATATATATAAAATATCCTATTATTCTCTTCATAATCACCTCATATCTTTGGTTCTAGTCCTAGCGCCTTGGCTATGGCGACAGAAAAATCTAGCGCTGATTTTGGGCCGTTGGCTGTGATGAGTTTGCCGTCAACCTCCACGTCTGCGCCTGTATAAGTAGCATCCGTGAGCATATCGACGAACTCTGGCGCTGGATAGCAAGTGACTTTTTTACCTTTGACTAGTCCGTAGCCTGCTAGCACTACTGCTGGAGATGCGCATATAGAGGCTATGAGTTTGCCCCTCTTGTGCGCCATAGTTAGCAAGTTTTTGACGTAATTGTTGCGATATATATTGGTAGCGCCAGGCATACCTCCCGGTATGACGTACGCATCATAATCCCCCCAATCTACTGCCTCTACCACCGTGTCAGCCTTGACGACGATACCGTGAGAACCCTCTACTAGATATTCGTCTGTGGACACTATATCTACGTGCGCGCCACTACGGCGAAGTACGTCTATAGGAGTGATGAGTTCTATCTCTTCGCTACCTTCTGCTATAATTACTGCTACTCTTATCATAGTACTCTCCTATAAAAATAGAGCAAGCCTGTGGCTTGCTCCTTTTCTTATGCGTGTGTCAATGATGTCAATGCTTGCAACTCGTCGTCGTCAGCAAGTTTTGCCAATCTATCTAGGAACTCATCTGCATATTTAGCAAGATCTGCCTCATCATAGAAGGCTATTACGTTGCGCAACTCTAGATAATCATCATTTCTAATATAAGCCTTGAAGAATATGTTGGAAGCATTGAAGGCGTTCAATCTCTCCAATGATCTCATAGTCTTGTCGCACTTGTCAAATACTGCTCTAAAGTACGCCATACCACCGTCGTATGCCGTGATGATGACCATGATATCGTCATCATGATTTCTCAAAGTGATATTGCTACCCTTGACGTTGCAAGCATCGTCCTTGAGTTCGTACTCAAAGTTGATACCATTCCACTCCGAATCAAGTTTGTTACGGATATACTTCATTGCTAATTCTACGTTATAACTCATAATAATACTCCTATTTGATTATATTAGCCAATCGCTAGATATATGATACCACCCTAGCAAGTGATAAGTCAACGAAAATATCAATATCCTCCCAAAATATTTTTGATACAGCGCCTCCCCTTGTTGAAAACGCGTAGTATTTCTAGAGGATAATCTCCTATCTAGCAACAATCAAAACTCACGGCATATACAATTTTATATCTTTAGGACAATAAATTTGGAAAATGACAAAGGTAGCACTTAGACTGCTAGTATGATAAAAAAATATAATTTTTTAATTATCTTGGACAAAACTAGAATATACTCTACAAAATTGCTTGCTTCTTATTTTAGTTTGCTGTATTATATGAAAGTTGCAAAAAAAGGAATAACTATATTTATGGACAAGTTTAAGGAGCGATTAGTTAATTTATTATTTCCTGCATTGATGTTTGGGGCTATTACGGGTGTGATTACTGCTCTCGTGATAATTTTATACAAGTTTATTGCAAAATACGTCATTGAGTTTTCTCAAGATGCTTACGGATTTTTGCGAACCAATCTACATTTTATCCCCTTGGTATTGCTAGCATTTTTCTTGATTTCACTATTATTCGCTAATATCTACAAAAAGCAACCTCGTGTCAGAGGTGGTGGTATACCATCATCAATAGCACTACTTAGAGGTATAGTGACTTTTGAGTGGTTGAGGAGTTTATTGGGCGTATTTTTTATGTCAATGACTTCATTTTTGATAGGCGTGCCTTTGGGCAATGAAGGACCGTCTGTATTGATGGGTACGGCAGTAGGCAAAGGTAGTGTAAGCGTATTGGCAAAAAAGCACCCTGTCTGGAGCAAATATTCTATGACAGGTGGCGCGTGCGCTGGTTTTGCCGTGGCTACGGGTGCTCCTATCTGTGGCATTTTGTTCGCTATCGAAGAAGCGCATCAACGCATATCCCCTATGATATTGATAGTAGCGAGCGTAGCAGTATTGTTTGCCCAAATCATCTCCGAGACCTTGTGTCCTCTGCTAGGTTTAAGCACTTCACTCTTCCCTGACCTATCTATCACCACCTTGGCAATCAAAGATATATGGGTACCACTTGTAGTAGGTGTTGCGATAGGACTATTTGCCGTGCTTTTCCTCAAGTATTATCAAATAATTAGCAAGTTTTTTACAGAAAAACTAAAAAATGTTAAACATTACCTAAAGATTTTCGTAGTTTTCGTATTGACACTTATATTTGGACTTATATCTTTTTCATTTGTATCTACTGGACACGAGACTTTTTCACTTCTTTTGGAGAGAAAAACTGCCATTTACGGATTAGCAATTTTGCTGTTGGTGCGCATGAGTTTGACCTTGTTTGCCAACACCAACAAATTAACTGGTGGAGTATTTTTGCCGATAATAGCCTTGGGTGCGATTTTGGCATCTATACTAGGTACTTCTATGGAGACGGTGCTGGGGCTATCTAGTGATTATTACACGACGATACTAGTCATAGGAGTAGCATCATGTATCTCTGCTATGATGAAGATGCCACTTACTGCCATTGTGTTTTCTCTGGAGGTTTTTGGTTGCACTTTCAACGTCTTGTATATAATCGTAGCCGTTATTGTATCTTATATCATTAGCGAATTGTGTGGCGCAAAAGGTATCAATGATAGCATCCTAAAGAATCTCGTCAAAGCACAAGAAGAAACTCACACGAGAAAGGTCGTAGATACTCACATAACTATCAAAAAAGGCTCTTTTGCCGAAAATATGCACGAAAAGGATATATTGTGGCCTACCAATTTCTTTGTGCTATCTATCACTCCTAGCCAATCACGTCAAGCCGTAGACAAGCAATACGAAAAGACTTTTCACGAAGGGGACGTTTTGCATATACGCTACGATACTTTTGACGATAGCCAAACCAAAGCAGAAATAATTGCGATAGTTGGCGAACAAGAATTTAATGATACGCAAAGTATCGTAGATTAGATACAAAAGTAGCAGGCGTTAGAAAATCTAACGCTTTTATTTTTACAATAAAAAGAGGACAATTTCAATAATACTTGAAATTATCCTCTTTATTTTTTAAATAGCGAATAAATCGCAATAGACTATCGTAGAGTACTATCAACCTCTCCACACAAAAGTCACGTAATCGTCCACAGAGGTACTACCCGTGCCGTCGTCGTCACACGCGAAATAAATGCAAGTGCATTTGTTCAAAAATAGAGGTATCCTACTACCGTCCCATATCTTGGTCCATAGTCCCACTATGATACCCTCGTCTACTACTATACCTATACAGTAGTATGGCTCCCATATACCTATGGCAGGTTTGGTATAGTGGCTACTACTATCTACCGAGCCGTATGAGGACCTCTCTTCGTTCTCCTCCTTCACCACTCCAAAATATTCTACTTGCTCTTCCAACGTCTTGCCCACGAGCAACTCTCTATACTCTGGGGGCATCATATATTCGCCCATAGACTTGTCGTATTCTACGACCTCTAGTCCACAATCATCTTTGACTATCTTTCTCATAATTTACCTCACCTCAATTATACTCCCCCCTATCATCACTTGTCAACCTCTAGAGTATTTTACAAATAAACAAAAAAACCGTGATTGATATTCACGGTTTTTTTTAATTTGTCAATTGATACAAGGTATCGCTCAGCGACAGATATTTTTTCAATTACTTAACACTTTTCTTAGCATAAAAACTGCTTTTTTTTGTGCAAAAAAAAGAGTGACCGTAGTCACTCTTTTTGATTAGTCTTAGAGTTGAGGACCTGCCTCTACTAGAGCCTTGCCTGCGTCGTTGCCGGTGTACTTGACGAAGTTCTTGACAAATCTGCTGGTCAAATCCTTTGCCTTGCCCTCCCATACAGATGCATCAGCATAAGTATCTCTTGGGTCGAGCATAGCAGGATCTACACCTGTTAGAGAAGTAGGTACTTCTAGGTTAAAGTAAGGTATAGTCTTGGTG
>JAGBSX010000005.1 GCA_017631635.1 Clostridia bacterium
GGCTATACAGACTGTATCTGTGACAGGAGACGGATTCGTCACTTTCTACATCACAGCGGCAGGAGACTATACCGTAGTAGCCAACGACCTAAATTCTCAAGAGGGTATCACTGGTATATTCTTCGACAAGACTGAGCCTACCCCTGTAGCCATGTATGATGCAGTAGGTTTTGACAGTGCTACCAAGGCAAACTGGGAAGGCGCATATGGTAATGCAGGATACGTTATCTACGCAGGTAATTCTACTACTGACAGATACGTTTACACCAAGAATATCTTCGCAGGAGACAGCGAGGGCGATTACTCCAAACTAGATGCTTGGCCTGTCTCTACCGACAATCCATCAAAAGAGTCCAACTATCACCCATTCAAGGTAAATGGTGCTGATCCAGATGGTACTATCATATCTCAATTTAATGACCAAACGTACAATGTACAGGGTCATACCACTCCAGCTGCTGGATTGTATTTGCCAGGTTCTCTAGATATCAACAAATATATGACAAAGGCAGCTTCCGCAGCAGCCCCCTCAGCAGTAGCATTTTATGTGCCTGCACAGGCTCTATCTACAGCCAAGGATAAGACTGGAGAGTCTGTCATCTACGTATCTATGTATATACCAGGTGAGAGTGCTACCCGTAGTGCAGAGGCTACCACTACTGTCAAGATGGTATACTCACCTAGTGAGAATATCGTAGACCTCGCTCCTAAAGCGCTAAACAGTGGTAGTGCTACCAACGATGCAGGTGGTCTACTATTTAACACCGATAAAACAACTCTCAAATCTCCTAGCGCAACTTTGGCTGCTAGCCAAACTTATACATTCACCGAGGGCGATGCCAATGGCGTATACGTTACCTTCGAGTTGAGAGGTGCTGGATACTACGCTATCCAAAATATCGATACAGTAGAGAGTGGTACTTGGTCTGGTATATTCTTTGACTACGAGAAGCCAGTAGCAAACGAATCTTCTGCATCTCACGTATCTACCGTCAAGTACGGTGATGCTGACTTTGATGCAGATAGAATAGGTCGCTACGGTGATGATTACTACTTCATAGCCGCTACCTCAAACGAGGCAAACGACTCTACTAGAAAGAGTGGTAGTGTAGACTCCAATATGTTTACCGACGCTGCTTACGGTGACGACGGTCTAGTAGCAGTTAGTGGTCAGTCTACAGCAAATGCTGTAGCAGGTCTACTCAAGCCTAATGCAGGCGAATATAGGACTGATATACCTGTACGCAACGTATACGTCAATACCTCTGTTAGATCTATTACTTCTCCATATGGAGTAGCACTAGCAGATGGTACTCAATCAAAGGCTCTATTCAAGGGTAATGGTAGCGGTATAGCAGGATTTACCTTTGAGGTATATACCAATGAGACTGTCTACGTGACAGCATACTTCGCTCAAGAGAGAGAATATTTGGTAGAAGGTACTACTCCATATACCTTTAATATAGACGTCAACCTATATAAGAATACGGCATTCTTTGATACTGCTCCTACCAACGTCAAGATTCATGATAATTTTGCTAAGACTTGTACCCTAGTAGGGACTGCACAGGTCACTGGCACCAATGGTGCTTACGTCACCTTCGCTATCTCAGGTAAGGGTATATACTTCCTAGCAGAAGATTTCACACAATACTCTACTACAGGTGCCAGCGCCTTGCACGTAGCACCTCAGGCTCTATACGTATCTACTTCTCTACCAGAGTACTCTAGCATAATCACTACCAACCTAAATGGTGGTGAGGCAGATATCCCTACTAGATTTACCGCCGATACTGACAATATCGTGCTACCTACCCCAGTTAAGACTGGTTATGACTTCGCTGGTTGGAAGGTAAACGGTGCAGACGCAGTTATGTCTTATACTATAGATTGCTCCAAGCCAGGAGATATATCCCTAGAGGCTACTTGGACTGCCAAAAAGTTCACTGTATCCTTCGCAGGTGAGCGTGTAGACTTTGAGGACGTTAGCGTGACTTGGGATGAGGCTTATGACCTAAGCGCTCTAGTACCTACCCGTGCTGGTTATACTTTCGCAGGCTGGTACTACGATAGTTATCTAATACCTACCACAGGTACTTACAACCAAGTGCCTAGCGATATCACCCTAACTGCCGGTTGGGATCTAGTAGAGTATGCTATCGACGTAGACCGCGCTGGTGGTACTGCTGATGAGATAGCAGACTCCTATACCGTAGAGAGTAGTGCTATCGTACTACCTACACCTACTCGCGTAGGCTACACCTTCGCTGGTTGGAAGGTAAACGGTGCTGCTGCCGTCATGGAGTACACTATCGTGACTGGTTCTACTGGAGACCTAGATATCGTGGCTACTTGGACTGCTATCGATTATGCTATCTCCGTTACCCTAAACGGTGGCGAGGCTACTATACCTGCTACCTATACTATAGAGGACGTTATCGTACTACCTACTCCTGAGAGGACTGGTTATGACTTCGCAGGTTGGAAGGTAAATGGTGCAGACGCAGTTATGTCCTACACCATAGAGAATGCTACTGGTGCTATAGACCTAGTGGCTACATGGGCAGTCAAGACTTATACTATCAACACCGACCTCAAGGGTGGTAGTGCTAGTATGCCTGACTCCTACACCATAGAGAGTGTATCTATCACTCTACCTACCCCTGTCAAGCTAGGTGCTACCTTCGCTGGTTGGAAGGTAAACGGTGCTGTCGTAGGTATGAGTTATACTATCGCTTCTGGTTCTCACGGTGACCTAGATATAGAGGCTACTTGGACTCTAAATATCTACTCTATCTCCGTCAACCTAAACGGTGGTGTCGCTACTATACCTAATAGCTACACCGTAGACGACGTAATCGTACTACCTACTCCAGTTAAGGCTGGATACACCTTCACAGGTTGGAAGGTCAACAATGCTGGTGCTGTAGCCGAGTACACTATCTCTGGTTCTACTGGAAATATCACTCTAGAGGCTACCTGGACTATCAACACCTACACCATCACTACTACTCTAAATGGTGGTACTGCTACCGTAGTAGATACCTACACCGTAGAGAGTGCTGCTATCGTACTACCTACCCCAGTCAAGGCTAATTACACCTTCGTTGGTTGGAAGGTCAACGGTGCTAATGCCGTAGCAAATTACACTATCGCTACCGGCACTACTGGTGACATCACTCTAGAGGCTATCTGGACTGCTACCGAGTACGCTATCAACGTAGTACTAGGCGACGGTTCACTAGATGCATCTGTAGTAATACCTGCTACCTACACCGTAGAGAGTGGTGCTATCGTGATAGATGCTGTACCTACCCTAGAGGGATACAACTTCTTGGGTTGGAAGGTCGGCGATGCAGAGCCTGTAGCAAGCTACACTATACCTGCTGGTTCTACTGGTGACATCACCATCACAGCAGTATACGAGAAGGCTGGTTGCGGCGGTGCTATCGCTATGCTATCTGCATTTATGGGACTAATCGCCCTAGCAGTAGTAGGCAAGAAGTACTAAGACACTACGCTAGTCAACCATTGACTAGTGGATAGGTAAAAATAAACAAAAAATCAACCGAAGGAGACTTCGGTTGATTTTATTTTTGTCTAGGGGAGAGGCGCTACGTATATAGGAGTGCCACTTACAGTATATAGGAGTGCCACTTACATTAATATATTATATACACGCATACGCGTACGCGCCACGCACGTACGTGCGACTGCGAGGATATGACAAAATTAAGAAAAAATACCAAAAATTTGCATAAAACACTAAAAATAAATGCTTTTTTGAAAAAATGCTTGACTATATGAGATTTTGATTGTACAATATATCTACAGTATGCGTGAAATGTCGCATATATTCAAAATTGTGATATACACTATATTTGATAGATATGGAGGATATGTATGAAGACTTATACCAAGCCAGAGATCAAGACTGTGGAGTTAGTTATCGCTGAGGAGATAGCCAACGCTTTTGACATCAACGAAATCGTAGGTGGAGAGAGCAATATTGGTACTTTCGCTTATTCTTTTAGCAGTCTACAATCAATGTAATAATTAGACTTTTTTGCACAAAACCCCGAGTTTTGCTCGGGGTTTTTGGCTACATTTTTTTGGAGTGATTATGAGAGAATTAAACGATATACAGATAGATGCCATAGAGAAAAAGATAGGGTATAGATTTCGTGACAAGCGTCTGTTGACGCAGGCTTTTGTTAGGCAATCTTATTACAACGAAAATCAGGACTCATCCTCATACCCAAACGAGGTGCTAGAGTTCATAGGAGACGCCGTGCTATCCCTATGCGTGGTGAATATGATGACCGACGAGGGACGCGTGACGAATAGAGGTTTTAGTGTGGGAGTAGACGAGGGCGACTTGACGGTGATACGTTCGCGATTCACAGACAAGAGATATCTGTCTGCCGCCGAGAGAACACTAGACCTAGCCAAGTACCTAGTGCTCAGCGTAGGAGATATGCGCAACAAGGTGTCCGAGACTCGTTCGGTGCGAGAGGACCTCATAGAGAGTCTGATAGGCGCTGTGTATCTCGACTGTGGTAGAGATATGGAGGTGGCTGAGAGATTCGTGGACAATCTGCTAGACATAAATTCCCGTATCGTAGTGAGCGAAGTCCCCAAGGACGACAAGACTGCTCTGCAAGAATATCTACAGTCCAAGAAGATTTCTTTGCCGACCTACGAGGTGATATCTCGCGAAGGCCCTGCCAATGCCCCTACCTTCTCGGTGAGATGTATAGTGGACGGAGTGGTGCTAGGAGAGGCTACTGCTCGTAGCAAAAAAGATGCCGAGAAGGACTCTGCTAGACAGGCTTTGGCAAAATTGAGAGCAGGCGAATACAATTTTGATAAAAAACAATAAAAAACTTGCCTAAAAACATATACAAAACACTTGTTTTGTGATACAATATATTTACTATACGTAAGGAGAGTAATTATGGAAGTAAGAGATGCTGCTAATGCAAAAGACGTAAGATATTACGACACTACTCGACTCAGAGAAGAGTTTCATATATCAGGATTATTTACCGACGACAACGTCAAGATGGTATACAGTCATATAGACCGTATCATAGTCATAGGTATCAAGCCTGTCAACGAGGTGCTAGCCCTATCCGTATCCAAGGAGTTGGCTAGTGAATATTTCCTAGAGCGTAGAGAACTAGGTGTCATCAATATAGGTGGCGCAGGTATCATCACTATAGACGGCGTGGAGTACGAGATGAATCCACGTGACGGTATATTCGTAGGTCAAGGCAACCGTGAGATTACCTTCAAGAGCCTAGATGCTACCAATCCTGCCAAGTTCTATGCGACCTCATGTCCTGCTCACACCTCATATCCTACTGTCAAGATAGATATCACCAAGGCTAGAAAAGTGCCTTGTGGTAGCGTAGAGGATTGCAACAAGCGTGTAATCAATCAATATATACACCCAGAGGTAATCAAGTCTTGCCAACTCGCTATGGGACTCACACAACTAGAGCCAGGTAGCAATTGGAATACTATGCCTACCCACACCCACGCTAGACGTATGGAGGTATATCTATACCTAGATATGGGAGACAACGACGCCGTATTCCATATGATGGGCGAGCCAAACGAGACTAGACATATCGTCATGCACAACGAGGAGGCTGTCATATCTCCTAGCTGGTCGATACATAGTGGTGTCGGTACTAAGAATTATTCGTTCATATGGGCTATGTGTGGTGAAAACCAAGAATTCACGGATATGGATCATATCCAAACAAAAGATTTGAAATAATAGGAGGATAATACAATGAACAATATGTTTAGATTGGATGGAAAAGTTGCTCTTGTCACAGGTGCATCTTATGGTATAGGATTTGCTATCGCTACTGCATTGTACAAGGCAGGTGCTACTATCGTATTCAACGATATCAAGCAAGAGTTCGTAGACAAAGGTCTAGCCAATTACAAAGAGGCTGGCATACCTGCTCGTGGATACGTGTGCGACGTCACGGATGAGAACGCTGTCAATGAGCTAGTGGCTACTATCGAGAAAGAGGTAGGCGTGATAGATATACTTGTCAACAATGCAGGTATCATCAAGCGTATCCCTATGTGCGAGATGAGTGCGGCAGAGTTTAGACAAGTCATAGACGTAGACCTCAATGCGCCATTTATCGTGTCCAAGGCAGTCATACCTGCTATGATTAAGAAGGGTGGCGGTAAGATAATCAATATCTGCTCAATGATGAGCGAACTAGGTCGTGAGACCGTATCTGCTTACGCAGCAGCCAAGGGTGGTCTCAAGATGCTCACTCGCAATATAGCATCTGAGTACGGTGAGTTCAATATCCAATGTAATGGTATAGGACCAGGATATATCGCTACTCCACAGACTGCTCCACTCAGAGAGATACAACCAGACGGCTCACGTCATCCATTTGACCAATTCATTATCGCCAAGACTCCAGCAGCACGTTGGGGAGAGGCTGAGGACCTAGCAGGACCTGCAGTATTCTTGGCATCTGAGGCATCCAACTTCGTCAATGGTCACGTGCTATACGTAGACGGTGGTATACTCGCTTATATCGGCAAGCAACCTAAATAACAAATGAGTATGCATTTGCTTACAAAAGACAAAAAAGGCTAACGATTTAGTGGCGTAGCGATAGGGATTTATCGTTACGCCACAACTATATTTGCCTAACAGCAAGTGATATGCCTTCGGCGTGATATTTTGCTAATGCAAAGTGATATTTTCACTTGTAGTGAAAGTTAGGCAAATATAATATAACTTTGACCACAGGTCAAAATATAACGCAAGATACTTGCATATCACTTTTAGCCACAGGGCTAAAAATATAACTTAAATCTTTAATTTTTGTGGATAAGAAAAGCCCACCATATTTCGCTTTTTGCGAAGTATAGTGGGCTCACTTTTATTTTGAATTAATATCCCTATGTCTATTGCAGTTTCGTTGTCCTTTTGAATTTTACCTTAACTCGCCGTAAGGCGAATATCACTGCCGTAAGGCAATATAACTTGCCGATAGGCAAATATCACTTGTCGCTAGACAAATATAACTGCGTAGCAATATCACTTGTCGCTAGACAAATATAACTGCGTAGCAATATCACTTGTCGCTAGACAAATATAACTGCGTAGCAATATCAC
>JAGBSX010000029.1 GCA_017631635.1 Clostridia bacterium
ATAGAAGAGGGCGAAAGTCCTACTATGCTATGTATAAATTTGCGAAAAGAACTCAAAAATAATTTTAGTTCGGATAGGTTGAGGTACGAAAACGAGGATAATTATAGAAAAATAATAGAAAATATACTAGATGAAGAGAGCGCGACAGATGCAAATTCGGGTATAGTAAGTGACGCTATAGGCAGGTTGATAGATGTGAAAAGGTACGAGCAAATGCCTCTTCAAGAAAGAGAAAGATACGTGCTATTTTTGTCAAAAATATATCTGGATTTGAAAGGTAAAATTATAGGCGAACGCAAGTTGAAGTAAGCAAAAAATCAACTTTTCAAAAAATAGAAAAATATGTGATTTTTTTGATATAGGTACTATTATTGGTACTCAAAACATTTACTTTTTAACAAATTGTTGATATTATTTATACAAGGAGACGGGATATGATATTGATAATTTCGATGGTGATTTTTGTGCTTTTAACTTTGTTGTTGGCTGGTGCGATTTTTAGAAAAAATCACGCTTACGATTACTCCGTGAGGTACTCTCACGAGTGGAAAAATACAGACTAATTTTTTATTGATTTTTAGTCAAAAAAAATAATTGGGCGATTTGCTATGTCTTAATTTTTTTCTTCCTCTCTTTTTCTATGTTAAGGCAAGAGTATAATTGCCTTTTTTTGTGCAAAATTAAGAGGGGATTTGATTGAAAAAATATAGAAATTGTGTTAAAATAAATATAGGGTGTGTCTATATAGACACAAAAGAGAGGATATATGGATTATTCAGCATTACTCAACGAAGAACAACTCAAGCCCGTATTAGATACCGAGGGGGCTGTGCTAGTACTTGCAGGCGCAGGTAGTGGCAAGACTCGTGTACTTACTCACCGTATAGCGTACCTTATGGAGAATTGTGGTGTCAATCCCTACAATATATTGGCTATCACCTTCACCAACAAGGCTGCTCGTGAGATGAGAGAGCGTATATCTACTATGGTAGAGGGAGCAGACTTATTGAGTATGAGTACTTTTCACTCCTTTTGCGCCAAGGTACTGCGAGTTCACGCAGACAAACTAGGATATAGTGCAGATTATTCTATATACACCGATAGCGATTTGGATAGAGTGTACAAGCAGATATTTGAGGATAGACGTATAGATGACGGCGAACTCAAGGATGCGTGCAAATACCACGTGTCTAACGCCAAAAATCTAGCCTTATCTCCTGACGAATACAAGATACAATATGATTATATCTCCAACATATCTCAGATAGTAGAGGTGTATCGCCAATACGATAGAGAACTCAAGCGAGCCAATGCTATGGACTTTGACGATTTGCTACTCAATGCGTTGAGATTGTTTAGACAATTTGACGACGTTAGATTGAGTTATGCTATGAGATATAGATACGTGATGGTAGATGAGTTTCAAGATACCAACGCCACTCAATACGACTTGGTGAGGTTGCTATCATCTTATCATCACAACGTATTCGTAGTAGGAGACGACGACCAGAGTATATATGGTTGGAGAGGTGCAGATATATCAAATATACTTGACTTTAAGAGAGATTATCCTCTAGTCAAGACGTACAAACTGGAGAGAAATTATCGTAGCACACCACAGATACTAGAGGTCGCCAATAGCATAATATCCACCAATACCAACCGTACTGGCAAGACTCTATGGACTGCCAATCCCCAAGGAGTCAAGGTGGAGTTGTACGGTGCAAATAGCGATAGAGACGAGGCAGAGTACGTAGCCCAGCGCATACTAGATTTGATGAGATATAGTGGATACAATCCCTCGGAGATAGCCGTGCTAGTGAGGGTAAATGCTATCACTCGTAGTTTTGAGGAGAAGTTCAATCTCTACAATCTACCATACAGGATATACGGAGGATTTAGGTTCTTTGAGCGAAAGGAGATCAAGGATATCATATCCTACCTACGCCTCGTGCTCAATCCCCGAGATGATGAGTCTCTCAAGAGGATTATCAATTTCCCTAGACGTGGTATAGGAGAGAGCACCATAGACAAATTGGTGGAGTATAGAGGAGATAGTGTAGAGAGTTTGTTTGACGTGATACTAGACGTAGACAAGGTGGGATTATCTAGCACTATTGCCACCAAGATCAAAGGCTTTGCCTCCTTGATGCTAGACCTTATCAAGTCCAAAGAGACTATGGACGTAGTGGAGTTTGTCAAATACGTCGTAGATAGAGTAGGCATTATGGATGCCTACAAGAGTGATAGTGAAGAGGACTACTCTAGGAGACTAAATATCAGCGAATTTTTAGGCGCTGTGGACGAGTTTGTCAAAGACAACGAAGGTGCTACCTTGAGTGATTATATGCAAAACGTATCACTTATCTCCGACCTAGATGCAGACGATACCCAAGAAAAAGTCACTATCTCCACCGTACATATGGTCAAGGGACTAGAGTTCAAGGTAGTATTCGTAGTAGGTATGGAAGAGGGTATCTTTCCTATCAGCAGGGCTATCGACGATCCCAAGGAGATGGAGGAGGAGAGACGAGTGATGTACGTAGCAGTCACTCGCGCTATGCAGAGACTATATATCACTTGGGCATCTTCTAGATTTAGATTTGGTACTGTCAAGTCGAATATACCTAGTAGGTTTATGGATGACGTGCCAGGGTTTAGGAGACCACAGAGGAGAACTATAGAAGATAGTTACGCAGGGTATAGAGGAGGGCTTTCGTATGCTGATAGCGACGACACAGACACTTATCCCAAGCGTACTGGATATTCGGCTATTTTGTCAAACGTAGCCACTACTATCCCCACTCCGTCGGCTACTCGTAGCAATACTAGTGAGACCAAAGATTATAGTGGGTTTAAGCCAGGAGTCAAGGTGGTCCATGCCAAATTTGGCGAGGGTACTATCGTAGACGTGAGAGGAGAGGGCAAATCTCGTGTATGCAAGATAGCCTTCGCAGGATTGGGTATCAAGGCATTTACCCTAGAGGTAGCGCCTATTAGTATCAAGAGGTAGATATGGATAGAATTAGAGAACTTATTGACTTGCTCAATAGATATGGTCACGAATACTACGTGCTAGACAACCCTACGGTGTCTGATGCAGAGTATGACAAACTGTACGACGAACTAGTCGAATTAGAGAAGATTTACGGTGTAGAGCCAGACTCTCCTACACGCAGAGTAGGAGGTGCTCCATTATCCAAATTTGACACGCATATACACCTAGGCAGACTATATTCGCTAGACAAGTGCAAGAGCGTGGATAGTCTCCAGGAGTGGGTGTCTAGGATAGAGAAAGTGACTACCGACTACGACTTTGTCGTAGAGTACAAGTACGACGGACTCACGGTCAATCTCACCTACGTAGACGGAGTATTCAAGAGGGCGACCACTAGAGGAGACGGAGTAGAGGGAGAGGATATCACCCAGCAGGTATTGACTATACAGAGCGTACCTCTCAAGATAGATTGCGAAGGAGAGGTAGAGATACAGGGCGAGGCTATTATGCGACTAAGCGCGCTAGACGCGTACAATGCTACGGCGACTGAGCCTCTAAAAAATGCGAGAAATGCCGCCGCAGGTGCTATTCGAAATCTAGATCCTAGGGTGACTGCCTCACGCAAACTAGAGATAATATGCTACAACGTAGGCTATTCGACCAAGCGCAAATTTGTATCGCAGGACGATATGCATCAGTTTATAGCAGACAACTTCTTTGGTGGATATTATTATCGCAAATGCAAGGGTATAGACGAGGTGGTGTCCTGTCTAGAGGAGATAGAGAGGGATAGAGACACTCTAGATTTTCTCATAGACGGAGCAGTCATCAAGCTAAATAGCGTAGCCACCCAAGAGTTGCTAGGGTTTACTGAGAAATTCCCTAGATGGGCTATGGCATACAAATTCAAGCCGATGGAGATGACTACTACGTTGCTCGGAGTAGAGTGGCAAGTATCTCGTAGTGGCAAACTAAATCCTCTAGCGATATTAGAGCCGGTAGACCTAGGTGGCGTGACGGTCAAGAGGGCTACTCTCAACAATATCAGCGAGATTAGGCGTAGAGATATCAAGATAGGCTCGAGGGTATTCATCAGGCGTTCAAACGACGTAATCCCAGAGATACCTGCAGTAGCAGAGCATACTGCACATAGCGTAGAGATAACTCCTCCTAGCGTATGTCCTGCGTGTGGTGGAGAGACTTGTATAGACGGAGTGTTCGTATATTGTCAAAATGAGAATTGTGCGCCTAGGACTATAGATGCTCTAGAGCATTTTGCCTCCAAGGACGCGCTAGATATAGAGGGACTCAGCGAGAAGACTTGCGAGCAGTTGTACAACGAATTGGGAGTGCGTACTCCACTAGATTTGTATAGCCTGACTAGAGAAGATTTGCTATCACTAGAGGGATTTAAGGACAAAAAGGTAGACAATTTGCTAACTAGTCTATCCAACTCCAAGAAGACGGAACTATGGAGATTTATACACGCATTGGGTATAGCAGGCGTAGGCAAGAAGTCTGCCAAATCTCTGTCTATCCAATTTGACACTATCGACGCGCTCAAGTCGGCTACTGTGGAGGAGGTACTAGCAGTACCGGATTTTGGAGAGATTATGGCGCGTAGCGTGGTAGATTATTTCTCATCTCCTACCAACTTGGCTATAGTAGACGGACTACTTGATAGTGGTTTTGACTTTGAGAAAAAGCAAAAAGCAACAGGTATCTTTAGTGGCAAAGTAGTAGTGCTCACAGGCACTCTCCAAAATTTTAAGCGTAGCGTAGCCGCTAGGTTGATAGAGGAGAGAGGAGGTAGCGTGGTAGATAGCGTATCCAAGGCTGTCAACCTAGTAGTCAAGGGAGAGTCAGCAGGCTCAAAGGCAGAAAAAGCGCTCAAACTAGGCATTGAGATAATAGATGAGAGTGAATTTGAGAGACTAATATCTGACTAAAGGGCATATTTTAGCAAAAAACATATATGTTTTTATTGTAAAATTTCAATTTGTATGCTATTATTTAGTGTACGATACCACGATTTTGTAGGGGTAAATGAATTATGAATAGTATGACAGGCTATGGCAAAGGAGCATATAGCCACGACAAATACGATATACTTATAGAACTCAAGAGTGTCAATCACAGGTTTTTGGACTTGTCTATCAAGACTCCCAAAGGCTTCGCTTACGCAGAGGACGTCATACGCAAGACTATACAGCGCAATGTTGCCAGAGGTCACGTTGACGTGTACTTTACATACCTAGACAAGAGGGTGAGTGGTGGCAGACTAGCCGTCAACGAAGAGTTGGCATCACAGTACGTAGACGCCTCCAAGAGATTGTCTCGACTAGGTATAGTAGACGATATGACTACCTCTACTCTACTACGTATGCCAGAGGTATCTAGTGTAGAGAACGACCTAGAGCAAGAGGATTTGACTGACGTTATAGTATCTACTCTCAACGAGGCTATTACCTCTCTCAATGCTATGAGATATCGTGAGGGAGAGGCGATTAGAGAGGACTTTGTCAAAAAGTTGGAGGAGATAGAGTCCTTGGTGTCACTAGTAGCCGAGAGAGCCCCTCTAGTTATCGAGGAGTACACTCGTAGACTACGCGAGCGTATAGAAGAGATGCTAGGAGACTTGCCACTAGACGAGGCTAGATTGATAGCCGAAGTAGGCTTGTATTCGGACAAGGTGTGCATTGACGAAGAACTCACTAGACTAGCAGTACACATAGCACACTTTAGAGAGATTATACTAGACACACAGCCTATCGGTAGAAAGTTGGACTTCTTGGTACAGGAGATAAATCGAGAGTGCAATACCATAGGTTCGAAGTGCAACGACGCATACATAGCAGACAAAGTAGTCGCTCTCAAGAACGAAGTAGAGAAATTGAGAGAACAAGTACAAAATATAGAGTGACGGAGGATATAGATGAGAGGTTCACTTATAGTCATTAGTGGTCCTAGTGGAGCAGGCAAAGGTACTGTGCTATCTAGGTTGGATACTATCTATTATGGCTTGACTAGGTCCATATCCGTGACGACTAGAGCCCCACGAAAAGGTGAGGTAGAGGGAGTGCATTATTTCTTTAGGAGCGACAAGCAATTTGACGAGATGCTATCCCGCAACGAATTTTTGGAGACAGCCAACGTATACGACAAGAGATACGGTACTCCAGCCTTTTACGTAGACAAACTACTTAGCGAAGGCAAAGACGTGGTGCTAGAGATAGACACCGTAGGCGCGCTCAACGTCAAGGCTATGAGACCAGAGGCTATACTTATATTTTTAGCCCCACCGTCATTTTCGGCATTGAAGGACAGACTAGTAGGCAGAGGCACGGAGAGTGAGGAGCAGATTAGTCTACGCTTGTCCAAGACGGCTGAGGAGATAGCCAAGGCAGAGAAGTACGATTATATAGTTATCAATGATGAGGTAGATATGGCAGCCGAACATTTGCGCAGTATCATAGTGGCGTCACATCTACGTACAGTCAACAATACAGATTTTATCAAAGATTTTATGAGGAGGTAAATTTATTATGATGATAGACCCACCTATTGACAAACTTATGGAAGTGAAAGATTGTTCTTGCAAATACACCCTAGCGTGTGTAGTAGCCAAGCGCGCTCGTCAACTCATAGGACAAGAAGAAGAGTATCTCAATGAGACTGGTCTCAAGGCTATTACTCTCGCAGCCAAGGAGTTGTACGAAGGTAAGATAATCGTATCTAGAGACTAATGAAATTAAAAGGCAAGAAGATAGTCGTAGGCATCACAGGTTGTATCGCTGCATACAAAATGTGCGAAGTAGTATCAGCACTCACCAAAATGGGTGCTATTTGTGATGTGATTATGACTAAGCACGCTACCGAATTCGTCAGTCCATTGACCTTTGAGACCTTGAGTGGTCGCAGGGTGATAGCAGATATGTTTGATAGAGAATTTGAGTGGGAGGTCGAGCACGTATCTCTAGCCAAAGGAGCAGACCTTATGCTAGTAGCCCCTGCCACCGGAGATATCA
Organism: Clostridia bacterium; assembly: GCA_017631635.1. Taxonomy (GTDB): domain Bacteria; phylum Bacillota; class Clostridia; order Christensenellales; family RUG350; genus RGIG9417. The sequence continues at coordinate 7,027 of JAGBSX010000029.1, forward strand.
TAGGCAAATTTGCATCAGGTATAGCGGACGATATGCTCTCCACGACTTTCATGGCGACGCACGCTCCCGTACTCGTAGCACCTGCTATGAATACAGGTATGTACACTAGTGCTAGTGTACAAGCCAATCTATCTACTTTGAGAGAGAGAGGCGTATATATCATGGAGTCTGGTGTCGGTAGACTAGCGTGTGGAGACGTCGGAGTAGGTAGATTGCCAGAGCCAAAAGAAATCATAGATACTGTAGTATCTATGCTACTGCCTACCCAAGACTATGCAGGATTGAGAGTGCTAGTGAGTGCAGGCGCTACTAGGGAGGGGATAGATCCCGTGAGGTTTATCACCAACCACTCTAGTGGCAAGATGGGTAGAGATATAGCCCTACGCGCTATCGCTAGAGGCGCTGAGGTGCGTATAGTCAGAGGTATCGTATCCGTGGATATGCCTGACTGTGAGACTATAGACGTCACCACCACTATCGAAATGAGAGACGCTATACTAGGTCAAGTGGAGTGGGCAGACGTCATCATCATGGCGGCAGCCCCTGCAGATTATAGGGTAAAAGAGGTCTCTACTACCAAGATTAAGTCCACCAAGCTCACTCTGGAGATGGTCAAGAATCCTGATATCGCTAGAGCCGTAGGAGAGGTCAAGGGCGACAAGACGTTAGTGATATTTGCCGCCGAGACAAATAGTCTAGAGGACAATGCGGTGAGCAAACTCGTTAGTAAAAACGCCGATATGGTAGTCGCCAACGACGTGACTAGAGAGGGTGCAGGATTTAATAGCGACACCAACGCCGTCACTATCATCAAGCCTGATGGCAGTCGCATAAGTACTGAGGTTCTACCCAAGAGCCAAATAGCAGATATAATTTTGGACGAAGTGATAAATGGTCGCTGAAGTTATAGTAGACATACTGACAGATGAATTAGATAGAGTATTTGATTATGAGTGCGACGATACTGTCACGCTTGGTTGTCGTGTGCTCGTTCCTTTTGGCAATCGCAAGGTAGAAGGGTACGTCATAGGACTCAAGAGTGCTAGCGACCGTGATATCAAGCCTATTATCAAATGCCTAGATGAATATCCCGCAATCATTCCAGAGATGCTAGACCTCATGAGGTTTATGGTAGATAGATACCACGTGCGATTGATGGATGCATTGCGGCTTTTTGTACCCAACAAATTGAGGGGTGGCAAGGTCAAACCTCAATTTAGCCGTATATGTAGGCTAAATGATGCTATCAGCGTAGAGGAGATGATATCCTCTCTCAAGAAGGGGGCAAATGCTCAAATAGGGTGTCTCAAGGAGTTGTCGCAGGCAGGTTCTATGGATATGAGCGTGCTCAACTCTAGATATAGAGGTGCTGTGAGAGCCTTGATGGAGAGAGGCTACGTGCTAGTGGACAGCGTGGAGAAAAACCGCGAGCCTATAGCCAATCTCATAGCAGACAAAGAGGTATTGCTCAAACCTTCGCAACAGAGAGCCTACGACGAATTTATTAGTGGAGATAGAGAAGAATATCTATTGCACGGAGTCACAGGTAGTGGCAAGACCGAGGTGTATATGCACACTATTCGGCATTACCTAGACCTAGGCAAAAATGCTATCATGCTAGTCCCCGAGATATCCCTCACGCCACAGATACTAGGTCTATTTAGGTCTAGATTTGGTGGTGACGTAGCGATACTACATAGTGGACTGTCAGACGGCGAGAGGTATGACGAGTGGAGACGTATCATCACGGGCAAGGCTCGTATAGTAGTAGGCGCTAGGTCTGCGATATTCGCCCCTATCAAAAATATAGGAGTAATCATCATAGACGAAGAGCACGACTCTAGTTACGTGAGCGAATCTAATCCTAGATATACCACTATTGAGGTGGCTAGATTTAGGAGAGAGAAAAATAACGCCGTACTCATATCTGGTAGCGCTACTCCAGATATCACTAGGTACTCGGAGGCCTTGAGTGGACAGATACGCCTAGTAGAGATGAAGGAGAGAGTCAATGGCAAAGTATTGCCAAAGATGGAGATAGTGGATATGTCTAGAGAACTACGTCTAGGCAACGTAGGAGTATTCTCCGTCGCTATGAAAGAGGCGCTTAGAGAGTGTATAGATAGTGGCAATCAAGCCATGATATTTATCAACCGTAGAGGATATGCATCATTTATGATGTGTCGCAAGTGTGGATACGTAGCCAAATGTATGGATTGCGACGTGTCGTTGACGTACCACTCCACCGAAGAGATGTTAAAATGTCACTATTGTGGCAAGAGATATAGAGCGCTTACCAACTGTCCTGAGTGTGGTGCTGAAGAGATTAGACAAGGTCGCACAGGTACGGAGAAAGTGGTCGAAGAACTCAAATGTATGTTTCCATCCGTCAGTATACTGCGTATGGACAATGACACCGTATCGGGCAAGGATTCGCACGGTAGGATACTAGGAGATTTTCGCAATCGCAAGGCACAGATACTAGTAGGTACTCAGATGATAGCCAAAGGACACGACTTCCCTAGTGTCACACTAGTAGGCATACTAGATGCCGATTTGAGCCTATATATGAGTGATTATCGCAGTTCGGAGAGGACTTATCAATTAGTCACGCAGGTCGCTGGCAGAGCAGGTAGAGACTCTCTAGCAGGCAGGGTAATATTGCAGACCTACGCGCCCAAGCACTACGTCTTTAGATACGCCCAAGACTACGATTATCTAGGTTTTTACAAGAAAGAGAGCAATTCTAGGCAAGTGTCTATGTACCCACCATATACTACCATAGTGAGGGTGCTAGTCTCATCTCAAGATGACCAAAAGAGTATGGACGTGTCTAGGAGATTGTATAGAGAGATTAAACTAATGGAGAATATATCCCCAGATTTATTCGTATATCTAGGGGCTATGAGGTCTCCTGTCAAGAGAATACAAAAAAGGTATCGATATCAAATACTCATGAGATTGACCAACGCAGGCTATACCAAGATATTGAGAGATATCTACACGCTAGTAGACTCTCTCAAAGAAAAAGACGTCAACGTATTCGTGGAGACCAACCCCACCAATCTCAACTAAGAGGTAAATTATGGCTTATAGAAATATTGTCAAAAAGGGAGACGACACCCTTCGCAAAAAATGTAGAGTAGTAGAAGTGTTTGACGACAAGTTGAGAGATTTGCTCAACGATATGACGGACACTATGTACAAGGCAAACGGAGTAGGACTAGCAGGACCACAGATAGGTATGCTCAAGAGGATATTCGTGATGGATTGTGGAGAGGGACTATATCACGTAGTCAATCCAGAGATAATCGTTACGAGTGGAGAGCAGAGAGACGTGGAGGGGTGTTTGAGCGTGCCTGGTACTACAGGCTACGTAGTACGACCTCAGGTAGTCAAACTCAAGTACCAAGACGGCTATGGAGTGAGTCATACCAAGACCTTTAGGGGACTAGAGGCTAGGTGCGTATGCCACGAGGGAGACCACCTAGACGGAGTATTGTTCATAGACAAGATGGATGAGGAACTGAGATGAAGATAATATTTTTGGGAACTCCTGATTTTGCTATTCCCTCACTAGAGGCTATACACGAGTCTCATCACGAGATAGTGCTAGTAGTCACCCAACCCGACCGTGCTAGAAATAGAGGAGTGGTCACTCCTTGCCCTGTCAAGCAGAGGGCTATGGAGTTGGGACTAGAGGTAGTGAGTTTTGACAAGATTAGGCAACACGTAGAATATTTGAGAGAGTACCAAGCCGACTGTATGGTCACTTGTGCATACGGACAGATACTCTCACAGGATATACTAGATATGACTAGAGTGGGAGTACTCAACGTACACGGTTCTTTGTTGCCAAAGTACAGAGGGTCTTCTCCTATCCAATGGTGTCTCATCAATGGTGAGCAGGAGACAGGTGTCACCATCATGCGCACCTCACTAGGAGTAGATAGTGGGGATATATTTATGGCTAGGTCTACCCCTATCTCTACTAGCGACAATGCTGAGACACTTATGTCTAGGCTATCTCATATAGGTGCAGAACTTATCGTAGAGGCACTAGATATGATAGAGAGAGGAGAGGGCGCTTTCACTCCCCAAGATGAGGAGAGATCTACTCATTATCCTATGCTTACCAAGGATATGGGCAGGATAGACTGGACCAAGACTAGTGATCAGATTGTCAACTTGTACAGAGGATTATCTCCTTGGCCAGGTCTATATAGCACGCTCGGAGATATCACCTTCAAACTATTTGATTTTGAGATAGTAGAGGGTAGTGGCGAGTGTGGACAAGTACTATTTGCAGACACCGTGAGAGGTCTAGTCATAGCGACTAGAGACGGTGCTGTGAGGGTAAACTTACAAGTGCCAGGAGGCAAAAAGATGGACTCTAGAGATTATCTAAGAGGACATAGCATAGAGATAGGTAGTATATTTGAGTGATGTATATTAGGACTTGTTATGACAGTTTGATTAAGGTGTATAGAGACAAGGCTTATCTTTCCAACGCCATAGGCAAGGTGGATGAGGATAGGCAACTTGTCACCGCTATATGCTACGGAGTGGTGGAGAAGGATTATCAGTTAGATTGCATAATAGGTGCAATGGTTAGCAAATCTCCTGCTTTGCCTATACGAGTGGTGCTTAAGATAGGTATATATATGCTCAAGTATATGTCTATACCTTCTTATGCAGTCATCTCCAATACTGTTGAGTTGGTCAAGGATATAGGCAAAGGAGGACTATCAGGCTTTGTCAATGCTATACTACGTAGAGTAGATAGAGGAGAGTACGATATATCTTTTGCAGGGGTAGAACAGTTGGCTTTTGACACTTCTACTCCATTGTGGCTCACGCGCAAGATTATCGCCGAATACGGCGAGAATAAGGCTAGAGAGATATTGTCTTTCGTGCCTAGATATAGAGAGCATATTCGCCTAAATGTAGACGCTGACAAGGACTCTACTCTAGCCCAATTAGAGGTTGTGGAGGAGAGTCGTGAGGGTGGATATTTTGTCAAGGTAGATGACAATTTGCGCACACTACTTAGGGAGGGTGTAGTCACTTATCAATCTCCGTCTTCTATGCGTATAGCGAGCCTAGTGGCATCTCACAATCCTACCGAGGTGTTAGACGTATGTTCTGCCCCAGGTGGCAAGAGTGTGTATATAGCAGAATTGCTACCAGATGCCCACGTGACTGCTTGCGACGTACACGAGCATAGAGTAGCGCTCATAGAGTCGTACAAATCTCGTATGAGAGTATCAAATGTCACACCGACTCTACTAGACGGTACTCATTACGTAGAGGAGTGGGATAGTAGATATGATGCAGTATTATGCGACGTACCTTGTAGTGGTATAGGAGTGAGATACACCTCTCCAGACATACTGCTCAATAGGACGGACAAGGATATCAGGAGTTTGTCGCAGTTGCAGTACGAGATATTGTCAAATGCTAGCAGATATCTTCGTAGTGGTGGAGTGTTGACGTATTCGACTTGCACCATACTACGCCAAGAAAACCAGCAGGTAGTAGATAGATTTTTGAAAGAACACGAGGATTTTCAACTTTTACCACTCACCCCAGAGGGCAAGGGATATCTCACGATATTGCCTATGGATAGCGGTATAGACGGATTTTTTGTAGCACAGATGAGGAAGAGATGAGACCATTACTGATGGACATGACGAGAGATGAATTAGGGGCTCTACTAGAGGGCTTGCCCAAATACAGGCTAGACCAACTGTATTCTTTTGTCATACAAGGTAGTGAGTATAACGACATGACTTCTCTGCCCAAGTCTCTATTGTCTACTTTGAGTGAGGAGTACGACGCTACTGGAGTCTCTATCCTAGAGGTTCGTACAGCCCCAGACGGCACGGAGAAGTATCTATTTACACTTCGCGACGGCAATATCATAGAGGGAGTCCTTATGACTTACAAATACGGTAGGACTATATGTGTCTCTACCCAAGTAGGTTGTAGGATGAATTGTGCTTTTTGTGCCTCTGGTATAGATGGTAGAGTTAGAGATTTGACTGCAGGAGAGATACTAGGACAAATCACCGAGGTCAATCGTAGACACGGTGGTGGAGTCAAAGACAAGAGATTTATCACCAACGTAGTTCTTATGGGTAGTGGCGAGCCACTAGACAACTATGACAACGTTGTGAAATTTTTGGGATTAGTTAGAGACGGTATAGGTATCAGTCTTAGGAATATATCTCTATCCACCTCTGGATTAGTGCCAAATATATATAGACTAGCAGACGAGATAGGTGGAGTGACTTTGACTATATCTTTGCACGCGCCCCTAGATGAGATTAGGGACAAGATAATGCCTGTCAACAAGGCTTATCCTATCTTAGACCTTATCAAAGCCACCAAATATTACGCTCAAAAGACTGGTAGGAGAGTGATATTTGAGTACGTTATGCTCAAGGGTGTCAACGACACTAGAGAGTGCGCTATTGCCTTGGCAGGTTTGCTCAAAGGTCTACCTGCTCACGTCAATCTCATCAATCTCAATTACGTAGAGGAGAAGAAACTTCTCCCTTGTTCTAAGAAACAAACTTACGAATTTATGGCACTACTAGAGAAACTAGGAGTATCAGTCACGGTGCGTAGGTCACTAGGTAGCGAAGTGGCAGGTGCGTGTGGACAACTACGCCGTAGCGTGCTACGAGGAGAGACTGATGAATAGAGGTATAGTAGTCAAAATAATTAGTTTTGAATATTACGTAATGGACGATACCTCTAGGCAAGTCATACCTTGCAGGAGTAGAGGTGGACTACGTAGAGGTGGCGACATATACGTCGGGGACAAGGTTAATTACACCTATACCAAAGGAAAATACGGAGTGATAGACAAGGTTCTCCCTAGACACAACTGCCTAGTCAGACCATACGTAGCCAATATCGACCTAGCAGTCATAGTGATAGCGACGTATCCAGAGCCTGACTATCACCTAGTAGACAAGATACTCATCAATTGTAGCAAAAATGATATCACCCCACTCATTTGTATCAACAAATGTGATTTAGGTGATACTACGGAGATTGAGAAACAGTATGATTACTTTGACATAGTCAAAGTATCTGCATTGACAGGAGAAGAAATAGAGGGGCTAAAGGCTCGATTAGAGGGCAAGATTAGTTGTTTTGCAGGTCAATCTGCAGTAGGCAAGACTTCTATCATCAATACTATCCTCTCCACCTCATACGAGACGGGAGAACTCAGCAAGATAGGTAGAGGCAGACATACCACTAGACACGTTGAGATATATTCTCTAGGCTCAAATTCTTACTGTGCCGACACTTGTGGATTTTCGCTACTAGAGGTAGACGGTATAGAGCATGACAAGTTGCATCTATACTACGACGATTTTAGAGAGTATGAGAGTGGTTGCTACTTTAGAGACTGTTCGCATACTCACGAGGAGATATGTGGTATCAAGGACGCAGTAGGTAGAGGTTTGATACCTAGACCACGCTACGATAGATACGTAGAATTGTATACGGAAATGTTGAAAAAATATAAGGAGAGATATTAATGACAAAGATAGCACCATCTATATTATCAGCCGATTTTTCGGCTATGGGAGATGAGATTAGACGTCTAGAGTTCAATGGAGCAGATTGGATACATTGTGACGTTATGGACGGAGTGTACGTGACCAATATTACCTTTGGTATGCCTATGGTCAAGGCTATACGCCCACATACGGCTCTACCACTAGACGTGCATTTGATGATAACTGAGCCTGAGAAATACGTAGAGAGATTTTGCGATAGTGGAGCAGATTACGTCACCTTTCACCCAGAGGCATCTAGAGATCCTCACTCTACTATAGAGAAGATTCACGCCAAGGGTGTCAAGGCAGGTATTGTTCTCAATCCAGATATACCCGTATCCGTCGCAGAGGAGTATATCAAAGAGGTCGAATTAGTACTACTTATGAGTGTATTCCCAGGCTACGGTGGACAGAGTTTTATACCTGAGGTAATGGACAAGATTACTGAACTCAAGGGTATGATAGAGAGATACGGCGTAGACGTGCTAGTGGAGATAGACGGTGGAGTTAATCTCGACAACGCAGGAGAGTGTATCTCAAGAGGAGTAGACGTATTGGTCGCAGGTAATACCGTATTTAGCGCAGAGGATATGAAGGCTTGCATATCAGCCCTCAAGGGTGAATAAATTTGATAGTCACTATTTGAATTGATAGTTCGATTATCTCTAAATATAACCCCTCAACACATTATTAAAATCCAAACAAAAAAAGCGAATTTTCAAAATTCGCTTTTTTTATTTATCTTCTTCTACGTTTTTTGTTGGTAGGCTTGTATATCTCTACCTTCTTTTCTTTTGGTTGATAAGTTTTGGTAGGGGTAGAGCCTTTTGGATACGTAGCGTATACTCGTAGAGGACTGTCAGTCCTACCTGTTAGTCGTAGTGCCTCTCCTATGAGCGCGCTATTATTTGGCTTTCTATATTGCATTAGGGCACGCTGAATTGCCTTTTCGTGAGGAGATTTTGGCACGTACACACTCTCCATAGTGTCAGGGTTGATACCTGTATAATACATACAAGTAGACTTGGTGGCAGGGGTTGGATAGAAGTCCTGCACTTGCTCGGGCATATAGTGTATAGAGAGTAGATATTCGGCTAAATCGATAGCGTCGTCTAGGGTGCAATCGGGGTGTGAAGATATTAGATATGGCACTAGATACTGCTTTTTACCTAGGCTAGCATTGATAGAGTCGTATTTCTTCTTAAAGTCTAGATACACGTCAAATTTTGGCTTGTTCATAGCCTTTAGCGTCTTGGTAGACACGTGTTCGGGAGCGACCTTTAGTTGCCCACTCACGTGATATTTGACTAGTTCTTTCAAGAAGGTATCATCCTTGTCAGCCATTAGATAATCGTACCTTATACCACTACGCACGAATACCTTTTTGATACCGTCCATATTGCGTAGAGTACGTAGTATATCTAGATATTCTTCGTGAGACACCTTGAGATTAGGACACTTTTTGTATCCTATACAATTTTGACCTTTGCACAATCCGTGTTTTTCTTGCTTATCACAAGCAGGATTTCTAAAGTTGGCAGTAGGACCTCCTACGTCGTGAATATATCCCTTAAATTGCTTATCTTTGACAAATATCTTCGCCTCTTCGACTATGCTATCTTTGCTACGCTTTTGGATATATTTGCCTTGGTGAAAGGTAATAGCGCAATAATTACATCCACCGTAGCAACCTCTTTGGGCAGTTATCGAATATTTGACTTCCTCCATAGCAGGCACGCCTAGGGTATATATAGGGTGATAATCCCTCATATATGGTAGAGCGTATACCTTGTCCATTTCTTCTACCGATAGAGGTAGGGACGGAGGATTTTGCACCATATAATATTGCCCGTGTTTTTGCACGACGGTTTTACCGTTTACGTGGTCGCTATTGAGGTGCTGTATGTTAAAAGCCTCTACGTATTTGACCTTGTCAGCCACTACTTCTTCGTAGGTAGGACATATATCCACCTCGCCGTTATCTATAGCCTTCTTTACTCTATTAGATAGATTGTCGTAGGTGGATAGATAGGCTGTACCCCTCACGTCTTTTATGCTACTAGCAGGTATATTTTTCTTGAGCATAGTGGCGATTTCTCTCACGGTGCGTTCGCCCATACCATACATGAGTAGGTCTGCGCCAGAGGACACTAGTATAGATGGCATCACACTATCGGACCAGTAGTCGTAGTGAGCGTATCTTCGCAAAGATGCCTCCATACCACCTATCATCACGGCAGTATCAGGGAAATACTTCTTTAGATTTTGGGTGTAGACGCTCACGCATCTATCTGGACGTCTACCAGGCTGTCCACCTTCGCTATATATATCTCTATCACGTTTTTTGAGTGCGACGCTATAATTGTTCACCATAGAGTCTACTACGCCACCGCTGACGAAGAAACAGTAGTTTGGCTTGCCAAACTTGGTGTAATCATCTCTAGTCATAGGTTGAGATAGTATGGCGACAGATAGTCCTTCGTCCTCTAGTATTCTGGTGATTATGGCTTGACCAAAAGACGGATGGTCGCAATACGCCTCCGGTGTCACGAATACGATATCAGGGGTAGTATTTAGTTCGCTAGGGTCTATAGGCAAATAAGGCATAATCAACAAATTCCTATTTAATATCTATATTGATATTATATATTATAATACAATAATCAAAATACTTCAAGTTGTTTTTTCACAAAAGTCTAGTTTGATACATATAATATCACACTAGGAGGTATTTATGAAAGGGACTCATATCATAGTTATCAATCCACCCACCTTCCTCAAAAGGTTGCTCAAAGTACTACTATTTAAGAAAAACAGCGATAGGTATTGAGACAAAAAAAAGAACACCGTCAAGGTGTTCTTTCAATTAGCGTAGGATATTAAACTCTCTCTACGTTACCGCTACGAAGGCATCTTGTACAAACGTAAGCGGATGTAGGAGCGCCGTCTTTTAGGATTTTAACCTTTTGAACGTTAACGTTCCAACTTGTTCTAGTCTTGCGGTTGCTGTGGCTAACGTTATTTCCACTCATTGCACCTTTATTACAAATACTGCAAACTCTTGACATAAACAACACCTCCTTGATAATACTTTAGTATTTTAGCATTAAAATATTATTTTTGCAACAGTTTTGGGGGAGTAATTTAGAAATTTTTTAACAAAGTTGCGATAAAATTCGTATATCTACTAAAAAAACGTTAACTATCAAAAAAATTGTTGCTTTTTTTTAAAAAATGAGATATTATATATACAGGTGTAGTATAGTATACTATGCTATTAGTTAGAAAAGGAGAATCGATAGGAGAACTTATGTCGGTCAAGACAGCAAATATCTATGGCACTATCAGTATAAGCGAAGATGCTATTGCCCGCGTATCGGGCGCGGCTGCTTTGGAGTGCTACGGAGTGTGTGAGTTGACTTCTAGGCGATTTTTCGACGGTCTACTAGATTTAGTTAGTCAGAGACCGTATGGTGGTGGAGTGCGAGTAGACATTGTTGACAATCAGATTAAGATTGGCATTAGTGCTATTTTGAAATATGGAGTATCGATAGACGCAGTAGCCGAGTCGATACGCAATAGCGTTGTGTACAACGTAGAGAGTTTTACAGGTATGCCAGTTCGCTCTATCAAGGTGGACATAGTAGGTGTCAAACTCTAATCGTACTGCTCCCGTCTTTACATTACGGAGGGGTAAATGTCAAATATTATAGATGCAGTTATGTTTCGCAATATGATTAATTGCGGAGCTAAATATTTAGAAATTAACAAAGAGGTCGTTGATTCACTCAACGTTTTCCCGGTTCCTGATGGAGATACCGGTTCCAATATGTATCTCACGATACTATCAGCAGTCAAAGAGGTCGCTCTAGTCGACAAGGATGACATCGTAGAGATTTCCAACGCTATGGCTAAGGGCGCTCTCAAGGGTGCTAGAGGCAATAGTGGAGTCATTTTGTCCCAGATTCTCAAGGGATTTTCCAAAGTTTTAGACAATAGAGATGGATTTGATACTCTCAAATTCGCAGATGCTTTGCTAGAAGGTAGCAAGGTTGCTTATAGTGCCGTCACCAAACCTAAGGAGGGCACTATTTTGACTGTCATCAGAGTTATGGCAGAGTACGCCAAGGAGATTGCTCCTAAGCAATCAGACCCTGCACTATTCTTGCAGGCTGTACTAGCGAGAGGTGAGGAGATACTCAAGCAGACTCCCGAACTACTCCCTGTCCTCAAGAAGGCTGGCGTAGTAGACGCAGGTGGCCGTGGACTACTTTGCATTTTATACGGTTTTTACAACGTGTGCGCAGGACTAGATATATCCGAATCTATGTTTGTATTGTCTGACAATGAGGATTCGTTCACCTCGACTTCTGATGAGGTAGAGGAACTTGGTGATGATATCAAGTTTGCATATTGTACTGAGTTTTTTATCAACAATATATATCCCAAGACTACCGAGGCTGACATAGACAACCTACGCAATAAGCTCATGAAGATAGGAGACTCTGTCATAGCGATAGGAGATTTGTCCTTGGTCAAGGTGCACGTGCATACCAATCATCCAGGCAAGGCTCTCAACTACGCAGTAGAACTAGGCGAACTTGACAAAGTCAAGATAGAGAATATGCTCGAGCAACATCGCCAACTAATCGAGAAGAAACTCCAAGAGCACAAGCCTATAGGTATGGTCTCTGTGTGCGCAGGCAAGGGACTAGCCAAGATATTCAAGGATATAGGAGTAGACTACGTTATCGAAGGTGGTCAAACTATGAATCCTAGCGTAGACGATATAGCCAAGGCTGTCAACAAAGTCAACGCAGACGTAGTATTTATATATCCTAACAATAAAAATATAATACTAGCAGCAGATGCGGCAAAAGCAGTAGTAAACAAGCCTTTGTACGTAATTCCTACCAAAAATATCGCTCAAGGTATCTCTGCAGCGCTAAGTTTTGACCCAAATGCTACTCCAGAGGACAATGAACAAGGTATGTTGGCTGCTATAGATACTGTCAAGTGTGGTGAAATTACTTATGCCGTGCGTACTACCTCTATAGATGGCTTCCATCTCAAAGAGGGAGATGTCATATCTATATATGACGGCAAGATTAATGCCAAAGATACTGCCGTTGACAAGGTGGTTAGCAAGTGTGTGTCCAAGATGGTCACAGATGATTCGGCACTCATTACTCTATATTATGGAGAGGGTGTTACTGAGGCAGAGGCTCTAGCACTAGTAGAAAAATTGAGCATAGAGTTCCCAGATATGGAAGTCACCGCATATGAAGGTGACCAGCCAAATTACTTCTATTTCGTAGCAGTAGAGTAATGGATATTATTCGACTTTCGGGCGTCGGCAGAGTGAGAGCCTCACATCTAGAGGCTATAGGTATTCGCTCTACCGACGACCTTTTACGTTTTGCCCCTATCAGTTATAGAGATTTATCCAAGACCACGTCTTATGATGATTTGGTGGTGGGTACTTATGCTCTCATATCTGCCAAGGTTAGCAAAATATCCAAACAATTTTACAGTAGAAAATGCAAGATTACTGTATCTTTTGAAAATTGCAAAATCAAGGCAGTATGGTTCAATGCGCCATACGTATCCACGATACTCAAGCCCCAGGTTGAGTATCTTTTTTATGGTAAGATTTGCAAAATGAAAAATAATATATCAATAGTCAATCCTACTATTGATGATGTGAATAACCCCAAGAAATTGTCTGGCATAGTGCCTGTATATCGCACTCAAGGTGTCAGTTCTTCATTTATCTGGGGATTAGTCAAAGAGACTCTCGAGATAGCCCCTATGCCATACGAGGTAGTTTCGGATGTAGAGGGGATAGATGCTAGAGAATATTTTAGGAAACTGCACACACCTGCTACTAGTGAAGATATTGAGGTGGCGACTCGTCATCTTGCGCTAGCAGATTTGCTGTCTACCGTCACGGCGTACCGTATAAATTCGCGTGATAAATTATTTACTAGATTGCATAAATATACATATTTTGATTATAGCGATATTTTATCCAAATTGCCATATACTCTCACTCCTTCACAGCAGTCTGCGATTAGTGACGTAGTGGAGGATTTGCATGAGGAGAAGAGTATGAATCGCATAGTATACGGAGACGTCGGTAGTGGCAAGAGTATAGTGGCTTATATATCAATGTCTATGGCTGTGCGTAGTGGTCACAACTCGGCGCTTATGTGTCCTACCGAGATACTAGCATTACAGCATTACAACAATCTAGTTTCTCTATTTGGAGAGGAAAAAGTCAGGCTAGTGACATCTTCGCACAACTATAGATTTGATGATATAGAGGCTGTCTCTTTTAGAGGATATATAGTGGGTACTCAAGCACTACTTAGCGACAGAGGTATTAGAGATTTGGCTATGGTAGTCATAGACGAGCAACAACGCTTTGGAGTCAAGCAACGCCACGCCATAGAGAGTATATCTATGGCAGACACTTTGATACTCACAGCCACCCCTATACCTAGGACGTATATGCTAGCGTTGAGTGGTATACTAGATGAGTCCAAGATAGATAGACCTAGCACTAGACAAGTAGTAAAAACCCGAGTAATTCCTGACAAAAAAGTAAACGATATGTATGAATTTATTGTTAAACAGGCATCAGAGGGTAGGCAGACTTTTATAGTTTGTCCACGTATATACGACGAAGATGGAGAGGAGATTAGTAGTGTCGAATCTCTATATCCTATTCTCAAATCAAAGATGGGAGATATCCTAGGGTACGTACATGGCAAAATGAGTGCTAGAGATAGACAATCCGTCATAGATGCATATCAATCTGGAGATATCAAAGTACTACTAGCCACCACCGTCATAGAGGTAGGTATCGACGTCAAAAACGCCTATATTATGGTAGTAGTCAACGCAGAGAAATACGGTCTAGCATCACTACATCAACTACGTGGCAGAGTGGGTAGAGGTAGCGAGGGAGGATATTGTTTTTTGATTCTCTCCCCTGATGCGTCCGAGAGTGCCAAACGCAGGGTAGAGATACTCACTACTTGTAGCGACGGAGATGAGATATCTAGGTATGATTATGATATGAGAGGAGGGGGAGATATGTTTTCGCTAGTGCAGAGTGGCAAGAGTGATAGACACGTAGATACCGACCTAATCCTAGAGGTTCGCCGCCTCTCTGACAAGATAATGAGCAATCCTCAATTGTTGCATAATTATACACAAAATCAATATAATAGTTCGTTGAATAATATACTAGGAGTCACGTTGGATTGAGATTATGGCTAGATTAGAGATACAATTAGTACCAGATAGTTGTTGGTGTTCAAACCTACGGAGTATACTATCCAAGAAAGAGTGGGATATAGTTCGACATGATGCTTATGCACGAGCAGGTGGCAAATGTGGTATTTGCTCTAGGAGTGTGAGTAGACTAGAGGCTCACGAGAAGTGGGAATATGATGAAGATACTCACACGCAGAGACTAGTAGACGTAGTGGCGCTATGTCACTCATGTCATAGCGTAGTGCATATAGGCAGGACCTCGCTAGTAGGAGATATAGACAAGGCAGAGAAATGGTATATGAAGGTCAACGAGTGTAGTTATGCAGATTACCGAAAGGATTTGGCGAGGGCAACTGAGGAGCATATCAGGCGCAATCAAATAGATGAGTGGAATCTGGACATATCATATCTAGTTGACCTGATTAGTGATGCTATAGCGTCGGGCAGACTAGACGCAACCAAATACGTCAACAAAGGTGACAAATAGTATCTATATGTGAGTGAGACCAACAGTTATTAAACTGTTGACATAGATAGACAATATGATATATAATAATTGTATGTAGGTTGCCAAAGGGTAGCCAAGGAGAGAGGAATATGATTATCAAAAATTCTTTGAGTGTAATTACCTCGCGTTTGGGCGTTATATTTAGGGTATTGCTATACGATATTGTTATCCTAGCATTACTAGGTGGTGCAGGCTATTTATTTTTGAGACCATACGTAGACACCGTCCTTAACGAGATATCTAGCATAGGTGTCGCTGAGAAGTTTTTGGAGTTTTTGGGACACCTATTTAGCGACGCTTCTGCACTAGGCACGCTCAATGAGTGTGGACATTACCAAGCCTTGGTAGGTGCGTTAGAAGACGTAGGAGCATTACTCACCTCCAACACCTTCACTCCTGCATATATTATTATGTTTACAGTATTTGTGCTAGGTATGTTTTTGCTAAATCTCAAAAACGTGCCTGCCACGGAGATTATCTCCAATTATATGAATTGCAATAGTAGTGATAGTTTTCTTACTTCATTTATTCGCAATTTTGGTCGTTCGGCATTGTATAGCCTACTATACACCATTATTTCGCTTGTTTTGGACGTAGTGATATTCTACTTGGTGCTAGGAGCATTAGCCTCGGTAGTCAAACTCAACTTGATTGTATTTTTACTTATTGAGTTGGGTATGATACTTATCATCACACTCAAGATATTGATTACGTGTGGTTGGTTGCCACATATTATAGTCAAGAAGGAATGTCCTCTTGTCGCACTAGGCAGAGGTATCAAGGGTATCATGGGAGACCTATGGCATATGTCAGGTCTCATCATAGCGTACGTCTTTATATCATGGCTAGTTATTGCTTTAGCAATATCATCTACTCTAGGGCTAGCATTACTATTCGTACTACCTTTCTTGTTCTTGTGGTTGAGGAGTATCGAACTAGTGAGATATTACGACGTTCACAGTCTACCATATTACACCAATGACCAAAACGTAGTACAAGCCAAAGTAGACGTGATAGACATCACTATCAATCAAGAGGACTGATATGAGTATATTGTACGTAGTAGCCACACCCATAGGCAATATGGGAGACATATCATCTAGAGCCGTAGAGATACTCTGTGGCTCTAGCTTTATTATAGCCGAAGATACTAGAGTGACAGGTATGCTTTTGAAAAATCTAGGCATACGCACCCGTATCGTATCTTGTCACAAATTTAGCGAGAGAGACAAGGCTGATAGTATCCTAGATATGATAGGAGAGGAGGACGTAGTGTCTTTGGTGACGGATGCAGGTACGCCGTGCATATCAGACCCGGGATATATCATAGTAGATAGAGCCTATGCTAGAGGTATAGAGGTGAGAGCCGTACCAGGTGCTAGCGCCGTGATTAGCGCCCTATCGGTGAGTGGATTTGACCTAGATAGATTTTCATTTTTCGGCTTTTTGCCACGCAAGGCAGGGGACATAGTCAAGGTGCTAGGCGAAGTGTCAAACGTCACCGTATTTTACGAATCTCCCAAGCGAATAGTGGATACTTTGACTATCATTAGTCAATATTTTGCAGATAGTATGCTATGCATAGTCAACGATATGACCAAACTTCACGAGAAGATATATAGAGGTAGTGTGAGAGAAGTGTTGGAGGAGATATCTCTCAATCCCAAGCACGATTTGGGCGAATACGCCATAGTGTATCAGCCACCTAGGAGAGAGGTCGTAGAGGATGAGCAGATGAGTCTAGAAGGATTGATAGTAGACAAGATGGCTAGGCTAGGGATAGATATCAATACTGCATGTGATATGCTCCAAACTGATGGACACAAGCGAAACGACGTGTATTCGGCGAAACTAAATCTCAAGAAACTATTTGACTAAAAGCGAATTTAATTCGCTTTTTTATTGCTCAAAAGTATTGAAATTGTAGAAATTTTCTAAAAATGTAAAAATATTTAATATTTTTTTAGGAATTATAAAAAACCCGTCGAATATAATAATAGTTACTTTTTTTGCAAAAGATAAAGTGTTAATTTTGGAGGACGTATGGACGAAATGCTCAATGCCACTATAAATGAAATTATAGAGATAGGCAAGACAAAAGGACAAGTGACCGAAGAAGAAATAGTTGCCAAACTAGAACAACTCAACCTCACGGCAGGAGACGTTGATGCATTGTACAAGAGACTAGACCAAGAGGGTATCACGGTCAAGAGAGAGGAGATAGACACCTCTAAGATACTCGAAGAACTCATGACTGAGACCACGACCGAGGATTCTGTCAAGATGTATCTTAGAGAAATTGGCAAAGTTCCTCTACTATCGGCAGACGAAGAGAAAGAACTCAGCGAGCGTATGCTAGAGGGAGACAAGGACGCCAAAAATAAACTTTGCTCTGCAAACTTGAGACTAGTAGTATCTATAGCCAAGAGACACGTGGGCAGAGGTATGCAATTTTTGGATCTTATCCAAGAGGGTAATCTAGGCTTGATGAAAGCAGTAGACAAGTTTGACTACACCAAAGGATTCAAGTTCTCGACCTACGCTACGTGGTGGATTAGACAAGCCATCACTAGAGCC
>JAGBSX010000030.1 GCA_017631635.1 Clostridia bacterium
ACGTACTACGAGCAAGTTTAGATAATTTAAGCAATTCTTTAAGCGGATACTTATGCCTTAGTTCAGAGATTATCTTGGCTTTTTGCCGTTCTCTCGCTCTTCCGCAAGTACTAAGGCACTCAGTTTTTTTAAGTATTCAATTTCCATCCTAAGTCTTTGGTTTTCCGCTATTAAATCTTCTTCCACCTTTTTTTCTAACTTAGGTGGTCTTCCACGTTTCTTTCCTGTTAGACTAGGTCTACCACGATTATCTTTCATTAGTCCTTCATATCCTTCTTCTAGATATTTGCGCTCCCACTTTATTACCTGACGTAGATGATTGCTAGTTTCCGATTCGTTTGTAGTATTCCAATACTTCCTAACGGTTTCTCTGTAGCCCAAGTGGTTTTGTCGCATATCTAGTATAACTGATAATTTGAATTCTGGCGAGTATTTTTTAAACTTTTGTCCTTTTTTTGCCATAAAAAATGCACCTCCTTAAAGTGTCTAACTTTTGGGGTGCATTTCATTAACTGTGTTTTTTTTGGTGGAGCAAGCTTTTCGAAAGTCGGACCGTTATAACTAATCACGCCCGTGGTGTGTATATCATCAAAACGGGGTTTTGTATATCACCAACACAACGTGTTGTATATCATCATCGCGGAAGATAATACAGCCTACGGCTGATGATATACACCTACGGTGATGATATGCAGACCAAGGTCTGATGATATGCCATTGCTTCCGCAATGGATAAAAAATAACGGCTTCCGAAGAAGCCGTTATTTTTGGTGGAGCATAGGAGATTCGAACTCCTGACCCCAACACTGCCAGTGTTGTGCGCTACCAACTGCGCTAATGCCCCGTAGGTGTATATAATATATACTTTTTGTGATTAATTGTCAATAATATATTAGCATTTTTTGCAAAAAGTATTAAATTTGTTGACATAGTTGAGCAAGTGTTATAAAATTATCTAAAAAATTGTGGAGTAATTATGCAGTCACTCAGAGAGTTGTACAAAATAGGTAGAGGGCCATCAAGTTCTCATACTATGGGACCTGCCAAAGCAGTTGATATTTTTAAGTCAAAATATCCAGATGCTGATTTTTTTAAGGTAGTATTGTTTGGGTCTCTAGCGTTGACAGGAGGTGGGCATGGTACTGACGTCATAATAGAAGAGATGTTGTCACCATCAAAATGTGAGATAGTCTTTGACAAGGTTTCTCCATGCGATGTTCATCCCAATACTATGGATATATATGCATATCGTAGTGACACTCTACTAGGTAAATCGCGTATATATAGCGTAGGGGGTGGCACTATTGTATTTGACGGAGAACCACTTGATTCGCATGCTCCGTATATATATCCACTTACTAATTTTAGCGAAATAACAGCGTATTGTGCAGAACACAATCTTAGATTGTGGCAATATGTACAAATGTGTGAAGGCGACGATATATTTGAGTATTTGTCAAATATATGGGAGCAGATGAAGAGAAGTATTAGAGAAGGGTTGTCTACCACAGGTACTTTGCCAGGTGGACTTGGCACTCAACGAAAGGCTCAGATTATTTACAATCAACGACATATTGACGAATCTGCTCAGACTAGAGAAAACAGGCTAGTATCAGCCTATGCGTTTGCAGTCACCGAGCAAAACGCCTCAGGAGGTACGATAGTCACAGCGCCTACTTGTGGTTCGTGTGGCGTATTACCAGCCGTGCTAATGTATATGCAAGAATCCAAAGGTTTTGGAGACAAGGACATAGTCAAAGCATTGGCAACAGGAGGTTTGATCGGCAATATTATCAAGCACAACGCTTCTATTAGTGGAGCAGAGTGTGGATGTCAAGCCGAAGTAGGCTCGGCGTGTTCCATGGCTGCAGCCGCCTTGGCAGAATTGTTTGAAATGGGTCTAGGGCAGATAGAATATGCTGCCGAAGTTGCTATGGAGCATCATCTAGGGCTCACTTGCGATCCTATAGGTGGTTTGGTGCAAATACCTTGTATCGAACGTAACGCAGTAGCCGCTATGCGAGCAATCAACGCATTATCTTTGGCAAATTTCTTATCAGATTCACGCAAAATCAGTTTTGACATGGTAGTCAAAGTTATGTATGAAACTGGTAAAAATCTACTCAGCGACTATAGAGAGACGTCGTCGGGTGGACTTGCCAAACATTATAAATATCACCCCGATACAAAATAAAGGGAGTAGTCAGCACTATGAGTGTTTTTAAGTCGTCATCACGGCAATAAGCCCGGCTTAAAGATTAAATTGACGAGACTTTGTTGGAAGTTTTTTCAGCAAAGTCTTATTTTTTTGGAGGTTTTTATGTGGGAAATATTATTTCAAATTTTTTTGCTAGCAGTTGGATTTGTATTGCTTGTAAAGGGTGCAGATTTTTTCGTTGATTCGGCATCATCACTAGCCAAAAAGTTGCATATCCCAGAGTTAGTCATAGGTTTGACCATAGTGGCTATGGGAACTAGTGCACCAGAGGCGGCAGTCAGCATAACAGCGGCGCTAAAGGGAAGTGCCGATATTACTATAGGTAATATAGTGGGTAGCAATATACTAAATATATTGATTATATTAGGATTGTCATCATTATTTTCAAATATCAAATTTGCAAAATCAAGTGTCAAGATAGATATTCCATTTATGATGATAATTAGCCTTTTATTATTACTACTAGGATTAGACGGAGGCCTTCAACTCCTAGACGGTATTATAATGCTAGTCGTCTTTGTAGTATATTTGGCTTACTTATTTATAGATGCCAAGAAGAATCCTGCTCCACAAATTGAAGAAACTACCAAAAATAAATTGTACGACAAATTGTGGTACGTATTGTTGATGATAATTTTAGGCTTAGGTATGATAATACTAGGTAGTACGCTAGCAGTTGATTCTGCCACTTATTTAGCACGACAAATAGGCGTATCAGAGAGATTTATCGGCTTGACCATAGTCGCGCTAGGCACGTCGCTACCTGAACTATTTACATCTGTCGTTGCCGCACGCAAAGGAAATGCAGATATTGCAATTGGTAATATAGTAGGTAGCAATATATTCAATATATTGTTTGTAGTAGGATTGTCATCTACTATCATAACTGTACCATTTGCA
This sequence comes from Clostridia bacterium, assembly GCA_017631635.1. GTDB lineage: Bacteria > Bacillota > Clostridia > Christensenellales > RUG350 > RGIG9417. The sequence goes on from JAGBSX010000030.1 coordinate 3,119, forward strand.
GCAGATTTTATAATAGATGCTATCGTAGCTATAGTTGCAGGTGTTATATTGTTTATCCCTGCACTAATTAGTGGCAAACTCAACAAAAAAACTGGAATTATTATGTTGTTGACTTATGCTGTATACTTTGCATTTTTGTGTATAAAATAAAAAGAATAATATTTAATGTAATTAAAAAAAATAGCATGCAAGAGCGTGCTATTTTTAATAAATTCGCCAAAAA